>CAXTNA010000112.1:0-8778 GCA_964245535.1 uncultured Acidobacteriaceae bacterium
GGGTACGGCCGCCCACCGTCACGCCGCTTAATGGGCATGTGGAGCCGCCCAATGCGCCCGCTCCGCAAATCACGGCCGCCCAAACCAGCACGCTACGGCCGCCACGCGAAGATGCTCACGGGCTCACGCCGGACTTTCTAGGCTTTCTTGGGCCTTACCGTCGGCCAACCATTCCCGCGCTGTTTCCAGGCGACGAGACGCGGCTTACACGGCTCATCCGCGACGGCAAACTGTACCTCACCCTACAGGATGCGCTGGCGCTGGTGCTTGAAAATAACCTCGATGTCGAAGCCGAGCGCTATGACCTCACGATTGCCCGCACGGACCAGATTCGCGCAGCCGGCGGCGGCAACCTGCGCGGGATCGATTACGGCATTACCGAACCACCGGCGGGGGTGGGCGGCCCGGGTTCGCCGCTGCTCAATGCGGCCATTTCGAACTCTAACCCAACCACACCCACTGTCACCGATCTCACCTCATTGAACTCCACAACGCAGGCGCAAACCAACCTCGGCCAGCTCGGCGTGGGTTTCACCTATGCCGCCGGTCCCAACTTGCCGATCTTCGATCCGCAGTTGATCGGCACCGCCGGCTATCTTCGCCGCTCCAATACCGTTACCCTCACCGGCACCACGGACACCACCGGCACAGGAACTACCGGCGCTGCGACCACAACCACCAATCCGCAGCCGCTCGACTTCCTTGCACTGAACCTCGCGTATTTGCAGGGGTTTTCCTCCGGCGCGCAGCTGGAAGCCATTGCAAATAATGCCCCCGTGGTCATCTACGGTTCAGCCGGGCAGCTCGATCCGTTTTCCCGGCCCAGCACCTCGGTCACGCTGACGCAGCCGTTGCTGCGGGGTCGCGGCCGCGAGGTCAACCTGCGCTTTCTACGTATCGCGCGCACCGATCAGCGCATCTCCCGCCTGCTTTTTGAGCAACAGGTTTTGGAAACCGTCTACGGCACATCGCGGCTTTATTACGATCTCGTCTCCCTGGGCGAAAACGTGCTCGTGAAAGAAGAGTCGCTGCGGGCGTCCGCCAAGCAGCGCCAGGACGATCAGGATCAAGTCACCGAGGGCACCCTGGCCCCCATTGAACTCACGCGCGCACAGGCTCTGGAAAGCTCCAGCCGCTTTGACCTGACCCAGGCGCAGGGCCTGTACAAGCAGGAGGAGATTATCCTGCGCAATCAGCTGCTGCGCACCGCGTCGCCGGCTTTTACGGCGCAGTTCGACGAGATTGTGCCCACCGATCACATCTCGGTGC
The DNA here is from genome assembly GCA_964245535.1 of uncultured Acidobacteriaceae bacterium. Taxonomy (GTDB): domain Bacteria; phylum Acidobacteriota; class Terriglobia; order Terriglobales; family Acidobacteriaceae; genus Granulicella. The sequence goes on from CAXTNA010000112.1 coordinate 1,270, forward strand.
CTACGGAACTCGAGCCGCTGAACCTGCCGAACCTTATCCAGCAGGGCTTGGGCCGCCGCCCCGATCTCGCCCAGGCACAATTGCAGGTGCAAACCGGGCAGATCCAGGCTGCCGGGAGCCGCAGCGCCGCCCTGCCGCAACTGAATCTTTACGCCAACATCGAAACGCGGGGCTCCAATGAACAGCCCTATGAGTCGCAAGGCTCCACGGGCACCGGCCTGCCGCTGAACCCGCAGGAACTCGGGGTCGGCGGCCTGCGTGTTTCCACGATTTATCAGGCCGGCATTCAGCTCACACTCCCCCTACGCAACCGGGTTGCCGAAGCCGATGCCGCGCGCGATACCGTGCAGGTGCGCCAAGTCCAGGCCCGCACCGAAAAGCTCGCGCAGGGCGTGCGGCAGGACGTTGAAACGGCCGTGGTGGCGCTCCAAACCGCCGACGCCGCCTACCGCGCCGCAGTCTCCAGCCGCAATTACCAGGTAGCTCTGCTCGACGCCGAGCGCGACCGGCTTTCCGTCGGACAGTCCACCGATCTGGCTGTTCTTCAGGATGAGGCCTACCTGGCGCAGGCCCGTTCGACTGAGATCGCCGCCCGATCAAACTACATGAAGGCTCGCCTCGAGCTCGATCACGCTCTGGGGGATCTACTGGAAAAAAACCATATTGCCCTGGACGATGCGATTCGCGGAAAGCTGCCGCAGTAGCGCGAAGCTGGTTGGGGCCCTACCCGCATCTGCTGCTCTTGCTCTTCGCCCTTGTCTGGCTTGTTCCGCGGCGTTGGACGCCCCGTAAAACAATTCGGCCAGTACCTTCTTTACGAACAGAAAAGCCCTCCTGAATGGAGGGCTTTTCGGAGGGTGAAGCTAATCCACTGACTGATTCTTCTTGGGCCGGCGGTTCGCTTGCAGTACCTTTTTGCGCATGCGCAGGCTCTTCGGGGTCACTTCGACCAACTCATCGTCGGCAATGAACTCGATCGACTGCTCCAGCGTGAGGACTTTGAAAGGCACCAGGCGCACGGCATCGTCAGAGCCTGAAGCGCGCATGTTCGTGAGCTTCTTTTCCCGCACGCAGTTTACGTCAAGGTCATTGTCGCGGGAGTGCTCGCCGATGATCATGCCCTCGTAAACCTCCACGCCGTCGCCAAGAAACAGAATGCCGCGGTCTTGAATCCCGTCCAGTGCGTACAGGGTTGTTACACCCTGACGATCGGAGATCAGGGCGCCCGACGGACGCTGCGGGATTTCACCCGTGTAGGGGATATATTCGCCGGCAATTGAATTCATGACGATGGTGCCGCGCGTTTCGGTAAGCATCTCATTGCGCAGGCCGATGAGTCCGCGCGAGGGCACTTTGAACTCCATGCGCACACGGCCGGAGCCGTGGTTAGCCATCTTCACCATCTCGCCCTTTCTCGGTCCAAGGCGCTCGATGACGGTGCCGACGAAGTTGTCCGGGATGTCGATGGTAAGGATCTCGGAGGGCTCCATGAGCTTGTCCTCAATGCGCTTGGTGACGATCTGCGGACGCGAGACCATGAGTTCGAAACCTTCGCGACGCATCATTTCGATCAGCACGGAAAGCTGTAGTTCGCCACGGCCGAGCACTTTAAACGTGTCGGGTGAGCCGGTGTCCTCGACGCGGATGGAGACGTTGGTGAGCAGCTCGCGTTCGAGCCGTTCCTTGATGTTGCGCGAGGTGACGAGCTTGCCTTCACGACCCGCAAAGGGGCCGTTGTTCACTGCAAACTGGATGGCGATCGTCGGCTCATCAATTTTGATGTTCGGCAACGGCTTGGGGTCTTCGAGCGCGCAGAAGCTCTCGCCGATGGTGATACCCGGGATGCCCGCAACGGCAATGATGTCACCGACGGTGGTTTCGTCCGTATCGATCCGCTTCAGACCGTCGAAGGTAAAAAGCTTGGTGACCTTCACCGTTTCAAGCTTGCCGTCGACACGGGAAAGATTGACCTCCTGGCCATTCTTCAAGGTGCCGTTGAACACGCGCGCGATGGCGAGACGGCCAAGGTAATCGGAATAATCGAGGTTGGTGACAAGTACCTGGAGATCGCCTTGGGCCGTGCCGGGAGCAGCAGGGATCGTCTTGAAAATCAACTCGAACAAGGGCTGCAGATCGGTGCCCGGCTCATTAAGATCCATGGTCGCCGTACCCGCTTTGCCATTGGTGTAGATCACCGGAAACTCAAGCACGGACTCATCGGCATCGAGGTCGATGAACAGGTCATAGACCTCATTCAACACCTCCTGCGGACGTGCATCGGGGCGGTCGATCTTGTTGACAACCACGATGGGTGTCAGCTTGGCCTCAAGCGCCTTGGACAGCACATAGCGGGTCTGCGGCAACGGGCCCTCGGAGGCGTCGACGAGCAGCACAACGCCGTCGACCATCTTCAGCGCGCGCTCTACCTCACCGCCAAAGTCGGCGTGGCCCGGGGTGTCGACGATGTTGATCTTGGAATCTTTGTAGTGAATGGCTGTATTTTTCGCGAGAATCGTAATGCCACGCTCTTTCTCGAGGTCATTGGAGTCCATGACGCGCTCGACAACGGCCTCATTGGAGCGAAAAGTGCCGGACTGACGCAGCATGGCGTCGACCAACGTGGTTTTGCCGTGATCGACGTGCGCGATGATGGCGATGTTGCGAATGGGCTGAACGGCAATGGCGGTAGCGGAACTCACGGCGGGAATCTTCCTATTCTGGGGCGCGGTGCGGAAAGGCTCGACCGGCGCTGGGTCAGTGACTTGAGTGACTTGCATGACTTGCTGGTTGCGGCCAAACTTTGGAACGAGCGGACTCGGAAAGCTCGTAAGTTTCTTATTTTACCGCACAGGACGGCGACACTCAGACGGCCCTCTATACTGAGGCAACATGGACCCGCTCGCTCCGGAAAGCTTGCCGCTACACCCGCAGCTCGCGGCGTTACGCAATTACAAGCTGGACCACGCCTTTGATGAGATGTTCGCTGAAAAAGACGTGTTGCATGCGCACTACGAACCGCTGCTGGAGCACTTCGCCGCCCTGCCCTCGACCGAGGTGCAGCGTCGCAAGCAAGCGGCCGACCTTGCTTTTCTAAACCAGGGCATCACGTTCACCGTGTACGGTCGCGAAGAGGGCACAGAGCGCATCTTTCCGTACGATCTGCTGCCGCGCATCATTACTGCGGCGGAGTGGGAAAGGGTGGAACGCGGCCTTTCGCAGCGCATCACCGCCTTGAACCTGTTTCTGAAAGATATCTATAACGAAGGCCGCATTTTGAGAGATGGGGTGGTGCCGCGCGAGCTGGTCTACAGTTGCCCGCAGTTTCGCCGCCAGATGCAGGGTTTGCCCGTGCCGCGCAATGTGTATGTGGCCATTTGCGGCACGGATCTGATCCGGCTGGAAAATGGCGATTTTGCCGTGCTGGAAGACAACCTGCGCGTGCCCTCGGGCGTGAGTTACATGCTTACTAACCGGCGTGTGATGAAGCGCATCTTTCCGCAGCTCTTTCGCAACTACAACGTGAGGCCGATCGAGCATTACACACAGGTGCTGCTGAGCACCCTGCGCTCGCTCGCGCCCGAAGGCCGCCCTGAACCGAACATCGTGCTCCTTTCGCCGGGTGTCTTCAATTCCGCTTATTTCGAGCACGCGTATCTAGCGCGCCAGATGGGCATCGAGCTTGTGGAAGGCCGCGATCTCGTGGTGCACGACAATGTTTGCTACATGCGCACGACCAGCGGTCTTCGGCGTGTGGATGTAATCTACCGGCGCGTGGACGACGACTTTATCGACCCGCTCGCTTTCCGCATGGATTCGGTTCTCGGCTCGGCGGGTTTATTCAATGTGTATCGCGCAGGCAACGTCACCCTCGCGAATGCCTTTGGCACCGGTGTTGCGGACGATAAGGCCATCTATGCCTTTGTGCCCGACATCATTAAGTATTACCTTGGCGAAGATCCCATCCTGCCGAATGTGAAAACCTTTCTGTGCTCGGTCGATGCCGAACGCGAGCATGTCCTCGCGAACTTGGACAAACTGGTGGTGAAGGCGGTCGGTGAGTCGGGCGGCTATGGCATGCTGATCGGCCCACAATCGTCCATCAAAGAACGCACCGAGTTTGCCGATAAAATCAAAGCCAATCCGCGCAACTACATCGCGCAGCCGACGATCAGCTTTTCGCGCGCGCCCTGCCTGATCGGTGATGAACTCGAACCGCGGCACGTGGATCTACGTCCGTATGTGCTGTATGGCGACAAGGTAACGATCGTTCCCGGGGGCCTTACCCGGGTCGCGTTGAACCGCGGCTCGCTGGTGGTCAACAGCTCGCAAGGCGGTGGATCGAAGGACACGTGGGTGTTGAGCTAGGGATGTATTGAAACAACCGCTTATTTTCGAGAACAGGTTTTACGGAAACGGCCATACCTGCAAGAAGCCTGGTGTATGCGAGTCATTGCTAATCCGGATAGCCACGCCGTGCAAGAGGACGGACGCATTCGTTTTTGGGATACATTCCAGAGCTTGGCACTAAAGCTTTGCGGGTTGTTACTCTGGAAGACGGCGAAACGGTTCACAATGCATTTCCGGATAGTGGATATTCGCGGAGACAGCTATGAAATTACATTACTACTCGGACACGGATTCTCTGTACATCGATTTGTCTGCCTCCGCCAGTGCGGATTCGAAAGAAGTCGCGGATGGTCTTGTTGTCGATTTCGATGAGGACGGGCACATTGTCGGCCTTGATATTCAGAATGCCTCCGAGCGTCTCGACCTTTCAGAGGTGACCATCGATCATCTTCCTTTGGCGGCCAGTGCGTAAGAACCGTTGTGTCACGTGCGTGCTCATCGCAATCGTTCTAGGGATGCTTCTGCACGTGAGCCAAGCTCATGCCCAACGTCTCGTCCTCATTGACCAGGACGGCGCCGGTCCGGCCGGCTCAAACCAGATGGCTATGATGGCGCTGCTGCAAGCGTCCGATGTACGTGTGCTCGGCATCACGGTCGTTTCAGGGGATGCCTGGGAGCCGGAAGAGGTAGCACATACCCTGCGCATGCTGGAGCTCATCCACCGCACCGATGTGCCTGTAATACCCGGGGCTATTTATCCGCTGCTGCGTACACGCGACGAGGCTTTGGCCGACCGCGCACGCAACGGCAGCTTCTCCTGGTACGGCGCCTGGGGCGATCTGGCCGAGCACACCGCGAACGAGCCATATCATGCGCCGGAGGTCATGCCGCCACTAACCGAAGGTGTGCCCATGACGGCGCCGCTTACTGAAGATGCCGCGCACTTCCTCATCCGCCAGGTGCATGCGCATCCGCACCAGATTACGATCTACGCCGCCGGTCCGCTCACCAACATCGCGCTCGCCCTGGCGCTCGACCCACATTTCGCCGAGCTCACACAGGGCATCGTCCTCATGGGTGGCAGCCTGTCGCCGCAAACCGATGATCCCGAGTTCGCTCTCCATCCACGCCATGAGTTCAACTTCTGGTTCGACCCCGAAGCCGCGCACCTCGTGCTTCGCGCCGCGTGGCCGCGCCTTGATCTCACTACGACGGACGTTTCACTAAAAACACACTTCACGCCTGAGCTTCTGGCGCAGATTGCCAAGTCCAAACAACCCGCGGCGCTCTACCTCGCTCGCTACACCGGGCACGATTTCTATTACATGTGGGACGAACTCGCTGCCTGTGCCTGGCTCGATCCCCACATCGTCACCAGGGAACAATCGCTCTACGTCGACGTAGATCTCACGCATGGCCCGCACTACGGCGATACGCTGACTTGGGATGCCGCCCACAAGCCAGCACGCGCCGATCTTCGCTTGGTGCATGTGCAGCAGGAACTCGATGCCGCGCGTTTCTACAAACTTTTCGTGCACCTGATGCAGATGCCGCCGCACCTCCCGTGAGTCATGCTACGTTGCAGTTACATTCTTTTTCTTTCCGGAAGCTGGCAAGAAACGAGGTTCCGCATGCTTTCCCGCGTCGCCGATTCGCTCTACTGGATGTCGCGTTACCTCGAGCGCGCTGAACACACGACGCGCCTGCTCGATGTGAACCTGAATCTCATGCTCGATGAGAGTGCGTCCAGCGCCGACCATCGCTGGCCGCGTCTGCTGCAATGCCTGTCCAAGCCGCGGCGCATCCCGTGGGAGGGCAATCCTTATCTGCTTGCCGGCAAGCTGACCTTCGATATGGATCTGAAATCTTCCGTGCTCGCCTGCATCGTGCAGGCCCGCGAGAACGCGCGCCACGTGCGCGAACAAATCTCCACCGAACAATGGCAGCGGCTGAACTCGCTCTATCATGAGGTCACGCGGCCCGAGCACCGACACGTTCTGCAAACCGAATCGCCCGAGGCCTCCAGCGAAGCGCCTTCCACCTTTCTGCAGCAGGTGCTTGAGGCCATTCACCAGTTCCAGGGCATCACCGACTCCACGATGAGCCACGGGGAAGGCTGGCAGTTCATTCAAGTGGGCCGCTTTCTTGAGCGCGCTTCTGCTACGGCCAAACTGCTCGAAGCCTATTACGAGGACCTCTGGGCGAACTCCGAGAAGGCAGTCGAAAATAACGAGTACCTGGAATGGATGGGCCTCCTGCGCAGTGCGACCGGCTTTGAAGCCTATTGCAAGGTGTACACCGCCGACCTCACGCCTGAGCGCATTCTAGAATTCCTTCTGCTGGATCCCGAGTTCCCTCACTCTTTACGCTTTTCCATTGAAAGTGTAGAGGTCGCGCTCGGAAAAATCTTCGCAAAAAGCGGTCCCAAGGATCCAAAGGGACGCAGCGACCAACTGCACCGCATTGCCGGCCGTCTTAGCGCGCAACTTAGCTTCTCCGGTATCGACGAACTGCTAAGCGGCAACATTATCGAGTACTTGCGGTCTATTCAAAAGCAGTGCCAGGCAATTCATGAGAGCATCTACGAGCTCTATGTCGATTACCCGATTCAAGTAGCTTTGGCGGGGTAGACCTGCTCCTGCATACTTATCGCTCTGTCCTCTCGACCGGCGCAGACGAGTCCCGAGCCACTCCGTCCTATCGAAGCCCAGCTTGCTTCCTGCTTACCAATGTTTCTTACTCGCTTCTTGAGGTTCCATGTACTATTCGATCCGCCACCTAACTAAATTTCGTTACGAGAAGCCGGTCTCCGAAAGCATTATGGAAACGCGCATGCACCCGCGTTCGGACACCTACCAGCGCTGCCTTACCTTTCAGCTTTCTGTGACGCCACGCTGCCGCGCGTTCAGCTACCGCGACCACCTCGCCAACCATGTGCATCACTTCGACATTCCCGGCCAGCACGGCCAACTGGTGATCGTCGCCGAAGCCCTGGTCGAAATGCAGCCGCACACGCCGGTGCCCCCTTCGCTATCTGCCTCTGCCTGGGACGAGCTCGATCGCACTGTGAACGCGGGTGATTTTTGGGAGATGCTGCTGCCGAGCGAGTTTGCCACGCCCACAGCTGAGCTCGCCACCCTCGCCGCGCACCTCGACCTGCGC
>CAXTNA010000113.1:0-944 GCA_964245535.1 uncultured Acidobacteriaceae bacterium
CTTGCGAGTACATGGACCTGAACCATGCGCGTCTGCCAATTCCGCCACTTCGGCTTACCGGCCGACGCCCACTGGGCGCCCGCCACGTAACGCCTAAGTGTCCCAGACTGGGGCATCGCTGTCAATGCACGCCTCGCTTGGGTACACTTGCCTTCGAGTAACAGCATTCTGCGGGCCCCGGTCTTCGTCTCAAGCCTACGTACCTTTGTTGCTACGTTGGCGCAAGGCGCGCCGCACATACCCTTTCGGAGCAAGCAAACTGCGTCATGAATGAGTCCTCGCCGTCCCCTGTTTCCGCTGCCAGCACCGCCGTCATTCCCGAGGATCTCGCGCGGGAGATCCGCCGCATCGCGCACGATCTGTCCAACTCTCTCGAAATTATCGTGCAAACCAGCTATCTGCTTTCGATGGCCGACCTGAAAGACCCTGCCGCCGAGTGGCTGCGCATGCTGGATTCCGGTGTCGCGAAAGCGCTGGACCTGAACCTGCAGCTGCGGGATTACATTAAGCAGCACACCCCGCGCTAACAACCTCGGCTGCACCCGAAGGTTCTATATCCGTTCTCCCTTGGCTGTAGCTGTGTCAGCTCACCGAAGCAGATTGTTCCCTCGTTTGCGCAGTGGAGAGACCTGCAGCTTTGCTCGCGCCGGAACTACACCTTAAAGAGAACGACACTAATACTCCGCTGCAATCGCCTCCACGAGCTTGTCCATCGTCACACGATCCGCCGTACTTCCCGGCTCGTGCTCATCGTCGAGAATGGCAAAAATCACCGTCCGTCCGCTCGCGCATTGCACATAGCCCGCCAACGCGCGGCTCTCACCCAGGCTGCCTGTTTTTGCAAAAACATGCCCTTTCAGCGGCGCCTGGGTAAAGCGCGACGCCAGCGTGCCATCAACCCCGCCGATCGGCAGCGCTGCCTTCCACTGCGTAAACCACGGCTG
>CAXTNA010000113.1:954-8728 GCA_964245535.1 uncultured Acidobacteriaceae bacterium
GCGGCATACGCCAGCAGCTGCACCTCCGCCCGTGGCGTTATGAGGTCCTTCGTGCTCAGGCCCGAGCCGTCAAAAAAGAGGAAATCCCCATCGGCCAAACCGGCGTGCAGCAAAGCTGTGCGAACTAGGCGGGCACCGTTTACCGCCGGGCTGCCCGGGCAGGCGTTCTTCAGCGCAAGTTGCCGCAGCAGCACCTCGGCGTGGAGGTTGGCCGAGGTCTTCAGGATAAAGGTGATTTCGGTCGCTAATGGCACGGATGTACGGCTACTGAGCACGTGGTACGAAGATGGTGGCGAAAAGCAGGAAAAAGCGCAGTTCTCTGCCTCACCGGCGTAGGCCCAGCCGCAACCGCCTCCTTTGCGCAACCCCTGCAGATACGGCTCCGTGCTGACCGTGTTCGCGTGCAGGGCCTTGGCCATACCATCCATCTGCACCCCGCGCGCGAGCAGCGCCGCCCGCAAAGCCTCTGCGGCATACTGCGCGGCATCCGGAACGGCGATGTGCTCCACCACCGGGGCCGCATTCGCAGCCATGCTGCCCCCTACATGCAAGACTTGCGGCTGATCCGGCATCGCCGTGATTTCCAGTGCCGCAGCGGGTTTCGTCCCAGGCGGCTCTGTGATGACCGACCCGGCTACATGCTCATACGGGACCCGTTGATCTAGCTCCACTTTTTCCGCTACGGTGGCTCCCCCCGCGATAGGGAAGGAACCAGTGTCCGGCGTAATCATCAACCGGAGCGCATTGTCGCCAAACGACAGCGCACTCGGCAGGGCGCCATAGCCCCAAAGCAGGTCCTCTGCGGCCCAGCCCTCCGGAGGCGGTTCGTGCCCGAATAAGACATCGTTGCCCACCACATCGCCGGTCACGTGGTGGACCCCTTTGGCCACCAGCTGATCGACGAACACATCGAGGTCACTGGAGGGCGATCCTGGGCTGCTGGTTGGCCGATAAGGCACATCGTTCGTCCCAAAACTTGGATCGCCTCCACCCACCAGTACGAGATCTCCTGTGACGGTGCCGGTTGCAGAATCCAGATCGCCATAAACCTCAGTCGCAACGGTGTGCTCGGGGCCAAGTACCGCCATTGCCACGGCCGTGGTGAAGAGCTTGGCGGTTGAAGCTGGGCGGAAGAACTTCGCTTCATCCAGCCCAAACAGCGGCGTACCGTCCATGGCAGTGACTGCCATGCCCCAATGCGCACGGGCCACCGCCGGATCCCGCAGCAGCGCGGCAACACGGCTGCCCAAAGCGGATGTGTCTCCTGAGGGATAAATCTGCGGCCATGCCAAGAAAGCGAGGGTGGCAGCCGCCGTTGTTTGGATGGACGCTGCGGGCACTGTGCGGTCGGGCACAGTTTGAGCTCCGCCCAGCAGGGTAGCTTCGAAGCTCACAAAGACCCCGACAAAGACAGCCAGCCGCCGCGGAAGGTGCATGGGCGGAGTCTACAATGATGCCCGTGGCCTTTGCTCTGCGTCCGCGTTTCGATTGGCAACTGCGCACCCGTACATTTTCGCTGGGTGAACGAACGCGGCTGATGGCCATCGTCAACCTCACCCCCGACAGCTTTTCCGGCGATGGCTGGGCGCAGGGGCGAGGGACGGACCAGGACATCGATGCCGCGGTTCAAGCTGCCTGCCGCGCCATCGACGGTGGTGCCGATATCATCGACCTCGGCGCCGAATCCACCCGCCCCAATGCCACGCCGCTCGATGCCGTCGCCGAGCAGGCGCGGCTGCTGCCGGTGCTGGCGGAGGTGCGCCGCGCCCGTTCGCATGCCGTGATCTCGGTGGACACTTATCACGCCGCCACCGCCCGGGCCGCTGCCGCGCTTGGGGCGGAGATTGTGAACGATGTGTCCGGCCTGACCTGGGACCCGGCCATGGCCCAGGCCGTGGCCGAAACCGGTTGCGGCCTGGTGCTCATGCACACGCGCGGTCGTCCAGGCGATTGGCGCATGCAACCGACGCTGCCGCGCGAGGCATTGCGGCAGCATGTGCTGGAAGGGCTCAGCCTTGGATTGACCCGGGCCGCCTCCGCCGGAATGGAAACTGAGGCGATAGTGCTCGACCCAGGCTTTGGTTTCGGCAAACAGGGCACTGAGAACTTCGCCTTGCTCGCCGATTTACCTCTGCTGCAAGCGCTCGGCAGGCCGTTGCTGGTTGGGCTTTCCCGGAAAGGCTTCCTTGGCGACGCCGTGCGCTCCGTCCAGCCGTTATCCGTCCCAGCGCTCACGACCGCATTGGCCCGGCGTGACGCTACACTGGCTGGAAACGTGGCTGCAGTGCTCGCTGGCGCACATCTTTTGCGGGTACACGATCTGCAGGCCGCTCGTGAAGCTGCCGCGGTCGCCGATGCCGTGCTCGCAGCGGAAGCGATGACCCAGGGACTTCACCGACGTGACGTTATGGACTGCATCGTCTAGTCCCTTTGCATTCCCGTGAGGAAATCTGCGTTTTCCAACCGGGGTAGTACGAAGGTAAGCTCCACGACTACTTACCCGTATGCGGGTTCGGCGGCACATCGGCACCGGCGCGCCGAGCTTCCGCAAGCCCGATAGCAATAGCCTGCTTCGGGTTAGTCACCTTTTTCTTGCTCTTGCCGATGGTCAGCTTGCCCTCGTGCATCTCGCGCATTTCGGTCGCCACCTGCTTGTTTGCTGCCGGAGCATACCGGCGGCCCGGGGCAGCCTTCTTGGCCGTGGAAGCGCCCGCGGCACGGGAAGCCGTTTTGCTTGAAGTTCTCTTGACAGCTGCCGTTTTCGTTGTCGCTCCCCGTTTTGCCGCAGTTTTCTTAGCGGGTACGGTTTTGGTTCCCGTCTTTGCTGATGCCGTCTTTGCTGCAGATCTGGCCGCCCCGCGCGGAGCGGTGGTCTTCTTCGTGCCAGTCGCCTTCACAGATATTTTCTTCGCGCTTGTTTTCTTCTGGGTGGCCATAGCGATCCAGTCTCCATCTTGTAGGAGCATGAATTGCACTGTTTTAGTTGCACTTTTAAGAACAGACTTCAAGGAACACAGAACTGAGCCACCTTGGCTCAACCTCATTTCACGCGGCATGCCGCTTGCGCAGCCAAATGGCAGCAAAACGGAAAGCCGTAAGCATCAGCGCCAACCCACCTGCAAGCGCGACATCAAACGCGACGTAAAACAGGCTGCTATGCACTGTTTCCAGCGTGCCCGCACGCCAGGCGCTGTACGTGTTTTGAAGATCACCGGCGAGCCCTGGAATGGTAACGGCTGCAAAACGCGCATCACCACCGGCCTCGGTGGGCAGCGAGCCGAAGACACGCTCCGGCGGCGGCTGGGTGCCGGCTCGGTCCTTGGGAATCGCGGCAAACAGCGCATTCACCTCCGCATCGCGCGGGTCATCGAAAAGCGTGCTGTCAGCTGTATTTGGAAACAGCGTGGAGCGGCCTGTCAGTTTCTTTTCGATGGCCGACACCGCGTCCTGGCAAACGCCCAGCGTGTAGTAGCCACCGAATGGCAGTGTGGGATGCGCCGCGTGCTGGTGCAGGTAGGCGACGGTAACCAGCCCGATCAGCCGTGTGACCGCAGGCGCCTGCCTGCCCGTGTAGGTGTGCGCGAAGCGCCGTAGCACCCAGGCCTGATCCAGCGTATCCATCGTGCGAAACTCCGCTTTGCCGTCCACGCCGAAGTAGTGGCTTACGTCGGCATTCACGCGCGGTCCGCGCACCTCCCACTCATACTCGGCATGGCTCACAGGCACGAGCAGCGGCCTGGGTCGATGGAACAGCCCGCCCGTGCCCGGCACCGCGATCTGCGTGTCGATCCAGAAGGGCATCATGACATCCTGGGCGGTTGCCTCACCCTCATGCTGAAAGTGCAAATGCCCGAAGTTGGCGAAATAGCGCGCGTCGTGCACGGCCACCGTATGGCCCGTTGCAGTAAGCGCAGCAATGAGCTCCTCCGGTGTGTGCGCCTGGTGTCCGCCGATCGTTGCGGTAAAGGGCGCCGCACCGGCTAGCCTGTTCGCACTCAAGCGGTTGAGCACATCCGCCAAGCGCTGCGACGCGGCGTGTTCGGGGGCGAGCACATTGGGCCCATCCCCACGTGTCACCCCCATGCCAAGCGATGTAACGAGGCCCTCGGTCGTGAAGCCGGGCAGTGTCGACGGGACATCGAGGGACACCGTTTGCGTGCGATCCAGCGGGAACGGTCCGAGATCGAGAAAGACGCGGGTTTGCTGGTCGTTCAGCGGCGGTGCAGGCGCACCCGGATGCACGGCGCTCACGCCCTCGAGCCTATCCCCCAATCCGTCCCGGTCTTTACTCACAATGCGATCGGCCACGCGCACCGCCGGGTTAATGGCGCGCATCGTCCAACCCGGAAAGCGATCGAGCCCCTGCCAATCTCTGCCGAGAATGCGCTTGCGAAGCTCGTCGATGAGCTTCGGAGTAAGCAGTGCCGGCCCGCCTTTGCCGGTCGCGCCCTTGGCTCCCTCGATCTGCTGCAGCAGGGTTTCCGTAAAGCCCGGCCGTGCGGAAAGCTCACGCATCATGCCCGAAAGCAGGATGGTGTGCGGCGGCAGGGGACCTTCGGGCACCACCGCAGGCGCCACGGGGCGCAAGCGGCAACCGGGAACGGCGAGCAGCGCACTGACCAGGGCCCAGCGAGCTGCCCAGCGCAGGGCAAAGTTGTTGGGGAGGCGCATGGGATTGGGATGCGTGGGCCTTTCCCCGCGCATCGCCCCCGTGATGGTCCGCATCTGCTAGAAGATGCCACAGCGCGAAAATCCGGTCTTCGAAAATCCGCAATACAGGGCTGCGCTGGCCATCGTCGAGCGCCTGCGGGCGCAGGGGTGCGCCGCCTACTTTGCCGGTGGCTGTGTGCGCGATCTGCTCCTCGGAAGGGAACCGAAAGACTTTGATGTCACCACGGCGGCCCGTCCGGACCAGGTAATGCAGCTGTTTCCGCACACCGAAGCGGTGGGGGCGCACTTCGGGGTTGTGCTGGTGATTGACAAGGTCGCCGGAGAGCGCGTGGCAACCGAGGTCGCTACCTTCCGCTCCGACGGCGTCTACACCGACGGTCGACGGCCGGATTCCGTACTCTTTTCCGACGATCCGCGGGAAGATGTGCTGCGTCGCGACTTCACCGTAAACGGCCTGCTGCTCGACGCAATCCGCTTTGACGCCGGCGAGCCCGTCACAACCTGTGTGCTGGATTTTGTGGATGGTCGCGCCGATCTGCATGCGGGCGTGCTACGCGCGATCGGCGATCCCGTGCGGCGTTTCACAGAAGACAAGCTGCGGATGCTGCGCGCGGTGCGGTTTGCGGCCCGGCTTGGCTTTGTGCTCGAACCGGCGACGCTGGCTTCGATACGGCAACTGGCGCCCCAGATCGTGCAAGTCTCTCCCGAGCGCACCCGCGATGAACTCACTAAGATTCTTACCGAAGGCGCGGCGCATCGCGGTTTCGAATTACTCGATGAAGCCGGACTCTTACCGGTTGTTCTGCCTGAAGTGGCGCGTATGCAGGGCTGCGCGCAACCGCCCAAATACCACCCTGAGGGCGATGTATGGGTGCATACCCTGATGCTGCTCGACCACCTGCCGAGCGGTGTCAGCCCCACGCTGGCCTGGGGCATGCTGCTGCACGATGTCGGCAAGCCGCCCACGTTTACGCCGCCTGACCCGGGCAAGGCCGGCGATCGCATCCGCTTCAACGGCCATGCGGAGATCGGCGTCGCCGTCGCGCGCGCCATCCTCAACCGGCTCCGCTTTTCCAATGAGGACGCCGAGCAGATTCTTGCGCTTGTCAAGCACCACATGCAGTTCGGCGATGTGCCCAAGATGAAGCAGTCAACCCTGAAGCGCTTTCTCCGCCTGCCGCGCTTCGACGAGCACCTCCGGCTGCACTACGCTGACGTGATGAGCTCGCACAAGATGCTGGGACCCTACGAAACTGCGCAAAAAGCGCTTGCCGAGATAGGTCAAACCGAGATCCGTCCCACGCTCTTGCTCACCGGCGCCGATCTGATCGCCGCCGGCTACCGTCCCGGCCCGCACTTTAAGGCCATGCTCACGGCCGCCGAAGACGCACAACTCGAAGGCGCGGCGACCAGCCGTGACGCGGCTCTGGCGCTTGTGCGCGAGCAGTTCGGCGCGCCGGGGCGGAACGAGAGCGCAGCATGATCCTGCCGCCTTTTGCGCTACTTGCACGTGATCTGGGCCGAAGCCGTTTCGGTAAAACCGTACTGCGTATGGGTAGCGGTACTCGTAGCCGCGCCGGTGGTAGTGCCTGTGCAAGTCGCCAAGCCATTCGTCGCATCGTTGGCGCTGCTGATCTGCACATGCTGCGGATCGGAAACAGCCCACACCGCTTTCACCGTGGAAACGATCTGCGGCACAGCGCATCCGGGTCCACTCAGAGCACCCGCATACGCACCAAATTGCTCTTGATTTCCGGGCGGCGCAGCAGCGTGGTTGGGTTGCAACACGGCATCGCTCGCGGGGCTGGCGTTAAAACCGAAGCCGGTGGCCTTGCAATGTATGCCGCTGTTGTTGGCGCCGCCGCAGCCTGTGGGAAGCACGCTGCTCAGCAGAAGATAGCCCAGTCGCCTCATGGCGGGTGCTTCTACCGAAGCACGTTCGTCTAAGGCAATGCAGGGTTTGGTAGCATAGCACGCGATGCGGAGGGGCATGAAGGCTCAAACGGACATGGTGATCATCCTGGGTGCCGGCATGGCTGGGTTAGCGGCCGCACGCGTGCTCGCCGAAGCCGGGCACCCGGTGCTGCTGCTGGAAGCGCGCGGCCGTGTCGGGGGCCGCATCTTCACGGAGCGCACCGTAGACGGCGTGCTGATCGAACACGGCGCCGAGTTCATCCATGGCCGCGTCCCCGAGCTTTGGTCCCTCATCGCCGAGGCCGGACTGCAGCCTGTCGAGCGAGACGGGGCCATGCTGCAGGAAACGACCCGCGGTGCCGGCATCGGCTCCCAGGATGATGCCGCCCCCGACAGCGTTCCAGACCATGCCCCGGACAATAACCCCGACGCCGGTGCGGGCGAGCAACCCTTCGCTAGGCTCGGAACCCTCGCCGACCTTCCCGGCGAAGACCTTCCCTGCGAAGACCTTCCCTTTGCCGCTTGGCTCGCCACCAGCGGCCTTTCTCCTACCCAGCAAACCAGGCTCACCGGCTACGTGGAAGGATTCAACGCAGCCGACGTGCAGCGCATCAGCTGCCGCGCGCTGGGGCTGCAGCAAAAAGCCGAAGACGCCACCGAGGGCGACCGTGCCTGGCACCTGCCCGGCGGTTATGCGCAGCTGCCGGAGTTCCTGGCCTCGCGTGTGCGTGCGGCCGGGGGCACCATCCGGCTCGGCTGCGAGGTCCTGGCCGTACGTTGGCGACCGGGCGAGGTCGTGGTCAGCGCACGTGGACAGGATTTTCGAGCCGCCCGCTGCATCCTTACCCTTCCGCTCGGTGTGTTGCAGATGGCTAACTGCAGCGCGCCCGGCAGCGTTCGCATTGAACCCGAACCCAAGCCGCTGTTTGAAGCACGGCGCTTGGCGATGGGCCCTGTTTCTCGCTTTACGTTGGTATTCCGCGAGCGCTGGTGGGAGCACACCGGCCCCAATGCTCTAGGCACCGCCGGCACCGCGAGCAAAAACAGTGCCGGCCCGGACTCCTTGCGCACGATGAGCTTTCTGTTTACCCCCGAACGCCTGCCGCCCGTCTGGTGGACGCGCCATCCTGAGCCCGAACCGCTTCCCACACTGGTGGGTTGGGCGGGTGGCCCCCGCGCCGAGTCCCTG
>CAXTNA010000114.1:0-8677 GCA_964245535.1 uncultured Acidobacteriaceae bacterium
CGATCGGCTGCCGCCACGCATGGCGCAGGATGCGGAAGAAATCGCGATTGGGCAGCGGACCGGGAGCGCTCATGTTCACCACGCCGTCGGTTTCGTCGGCGATCTCCGGACGAGCAAGCAGGAAATCGATCGCTTGGCAGTAGTCGGCGTCATGCATCCACGAGATGAACTGCCTGCCGGAGGCCTGTTGGCCGCCCAGACCGAGGTTGGTCAGCCGTGACAGCACGGAGAACACCCCGTTCGCGTCAGGACTCATCACCATGGACGAGCGCAGACGGATCTTGCGGGTATGAGGCGTCGGAACCGCCGCGAGGGCCGCCTCCCAGCGAGACGCGACGTCGATCGAAAAGCTCCAGGTCTCCGGCAAAGAGGACGGTTCGCGGGTGCCACGCTCGCCGGGCCGGTCGCCGAGTTCGCCAGTGAACTCGTCCTGAGGACGATCGAGCGCGTGGCGATAGAAGGTACTGGTGCTCCCGTTCAGCCACACGCGGGGTGGCGTGGGCGATGCCGCAATGAGGCGCCCCAGGAGCAGCGTCGGCAGCACCCGCGAATCCATGATTTCTCGACGGTGCTGCGATGTATAGCGGCAATTTACGGTGCGGCCGGAAAGGTGAATGACCGCCTCAGCGCGGTCGAGTTCTTTTGTCCATGGTCCGGGCGTCAACCCATCCCAGGCGAGCGTGCACCAGGAATGGGCGGCATGCGCGGCAGGGTCGCGGGAAAGGACCGTAATCTCATGGCCCGCAGCGTGCAGATGACGGGCAAGCAGGGTACCGATTTGGCCGGAGCCGCCCGGCAGGAGAATGCGCATGGAATGGCCTCGCCTGTTCGATGCTACTGGAGCAGCGAGACCGCCGTTGCCGTAAGGGCAGAGACGCCGGTGCGCAGGGTGGGTTCAGGTAGGGGTTCGAAACGACTGGTATGCGGCCCGGGTAGTGGTTTGCCGGCGGCCTGCGCGGCGGCGAACTTCGCCGGTTCCATCGCGCCGAGCCAAAGAAACGTCACGGGAATGGCCCGATTCAGCCCGAAGACGCCGACATCTTCGCTCCCCATAATTCGGGTCTGATCGACGACATTGTCGGCGCCGAGCGTCTTCACCAGCACCGGGCGCACCTGCGCCATCTGGGCTGGATCGTTAAACATGACCGGGGTCGATTCGTTTTCGAGCACGGTAACAGTCGCAGCCTTTTCGGGCGGCAAGTTAGCCGAGGTAGAAAGACCCGCTGCCATGGAGCGCAGCCCGTCAATGACGATTTGCCGGCTCTTGTCGGAGAAGGCGCGCGTGGTGAGTTCGAGCTTCACCTCATCGGGGATGATGTTGCGTTTGGTGCCGCCGTGGATGTCGCCGACGGTGACGACCGAGGGGTCTTGCGGATCTTCTTCGCGGCTTACGATCGTTTGCATCTCCGTGATGTACAGGGCAGCAAGCGCGACCGGATCGCGCCCCAA
The DNA here is from genome assembly GCA_964245535.1 of uncultured Acidobacteriaceae bacterium. Lineage (GTDB taxonomy): Bacteria > Acidobacteriota > Terriglobia > Terriglobales > Acidobacteriaceae > Granulicella. Next base: position 1,450 of record CAXTNA010000114.1, read on the forward strand.
CTGCGGCGCCGAGCCATGGCCGCCAATGCCCCGGATGGTCACATCGATTGAGGTAGAACTGGCCAGTGCCGGGCCGGGTACAACGCCGATTTTGCCGGCAGGCAGGGTGTTGGTATCGTGCAGACCGAGGATGCGGTTCGGTTGGCCGAAACGCCGGTAAAGACCGTCGGCAAGCATCGCTTTCGCACCGTCGATGGTTTCTTCCGAGGGCTGGCCGACGAGCATCACTGTACCGTGCCACTGCGACCGCATACCGGCAAGCGCCCGCGCGGTGCCGATCAGCACGGTTGTGTGCACATCGTGGCCGCAGGCGTGCATCACGCCGACCTGCTGCCCGGCTTTATCACGCACTTGCACATAGCTGGCATAGGGCACGCCGGTTTCTTCAACGATCGGCAGCGCATCCATATCCCCGCGAATGAGCAAGGCAGGCCCTGGGCCGTTCTTCAGGATGCCGACGACGCCATAGGCCTGGGAGCCGTCCGGGTATTTGCCAACGTGCTCAGCAACCGTGTAGCCGGCTGCGCGCAGGGCTTTGGCCAGGATGCCGGCAGTTCGCTGCTCGAAGTGCGAAAGCTCCGGATGGGCGTGGAGGTCCTTGTAGGTTTCGACGAGGCTGGGCAGTTCGGCATTTACCGAAGCTTCAAGGTTCTGGCCGCGTGCTGTGGTCAGTGCGCACAAACAAAGAAATGCCGCAACGGCCGCACGCCGGCGGTGAAGCAAAGAAAAGATGAGCATTTGCCGTCAGTATACGACCGGCGCTACCTTGCGGATGGGGCGGACGCAGCCCAATAAATCGGACTGCGCTTCCGCTGCAGGATGAAGAGAGTGCGGCTACTTGGCCGAGCCATTAGGAAACATGAGAACCTTTCGGTGAAGGTCGAAGCCGATGTAGCCGCCTTGGGCTAGAAGCCGTGTGAGCACCTCGGCATCGGAAGCCTGCGGCTCAAGAATGTACTCGTCAACCCCGTGATCGAGGATGAGCTGGATTGTGAAGATGCCCGCCTGGCCGGGTTCCTTTTCCGTCCAGGAGGTTTGGTGATGCGTGACCTGACGGATGCGGTAACTGCGTTCGAGCTGTTGTTCGGCTTCGGGTTTTTGTTCAGTACTGGGCATGATTATGGGTTCTCCGGGAGAATTGGGCAATCTCGCAATGAGCACGGGCCGATGCGGCTGGCGCTGTCTTCCCGTGCCGACGATACTCTCTATGCATAGATGCGATTTGTATGCATAGCTGCGGTTTGCAGGCATAAACGCGGTTTGCAGGCATAAACGCGGTTTGGGTGATCGTGGCGAACGCGCTTGGTTCTACGCAATCGCAAACGCCTGGAAAGTCGCCATGGGTCAATCGCTCAGCTGAATGCCCAACGCCTTCATCTTGCGGTAAAGATGCGAGCGCTCCAAGCCGAGCGACTCCGCGGCGCGGCTGATGTTGCCGTGCGAACGGTCGAGCTCTTTCAGAATGTAGTCGCGCTCATAGGCTTCGCGCGCCTGTTGCAGCGTGGAAAATTCTTCGCGGTTTTCCCGGCCTTCCCGGCCGTTGGCGCGGCCCTCGGTGCGCTGCACCAACATGGGCAAATGCTTGATCTCGATGCGCAGCACTTTGGGATTGAGGATGATGACGCGCTCCATCACATTGCGCAGCTCGCGCACATTACCGGGCCAGTTGTAGCCGCGCAGCTGCCCCAGGGCGGAATCGGAGATTTCCATGCGGGGGCGGCCGTACTGCTGGCCGAATTCACTTAAGAACTCGCGCACCAGCAAGGGAATATCTTCTTTGCGTTCACGCAACGGCGGTACCGCGAAGGGAATGACGTTCAGTCGATAGAAGAGGTCTTCGCGAAAATTACCGCGGGCGATCTCTTCTTCCAGATCTTTGTTGGTAGCCGCGATGACACGGGTATCCACGTGGATGGGACGCGACGCGCCGACGGGCGAAAAGCGTTGCTCGTCGAGCGCGCGCAACACTTTGGCCTGCGTTTTCAGGCTCATGTCGCCGACTTCATCCAGAAACAAGGTGCCGCCATCGGCGCGCTCAAAGGTGCCGCGTTTTTCGGCGGGCTGGTTGGGCGCACCGGGCCCTGCGCCATTGCGGTAACCGAAGAGCTCGGTTTCGATGAAATCTTCAGGAATGGCCGCACAGTTTAGCTCCACCAGGGGCCGTTCGCGGCGCTCCGATTCGGCGTGAATCAAACGTGCAATGCGCTCCTTGCCGGTGCCGGATTCACCGTAGATCAGCACGCGTCCGTTGGTCGGGGCCATCAGGCCGATCTGCTGGCGCAGCGCCTTGATCGAAACGGATTGGCCGGTGACCGAGCCTTTTGTGGCAAGCTGGCGAGCAAATTCTTCGTTGTCGTCGCGTAGATGATGCGCCTGCACCGCATTGCGCAACACAAGCAGCGTGCGGTCAAGCGAAAGGGGCTTTTCGAGAAAATCGAAGGCGCCGAGTTTGGTCGCACGCACGGCGGCCTCGATAGTGCCATGGCCGGAAATCATGATGACCTCGGGGGCACCGACACGGCGGCCACCCTCGTCGTTGCGACGGATTTCGCGCAGCACATCGAGGCCGTCGCCATCGGGCAGCCAGATGTCGAGCAGTACGGCTTGGTAATCCGCATCGCGCAGCAGGGTGAGCGCCTCACCCGCGGTGCCGGCAGAGGTGACGGCATAGTCTTCCTCACGGAGAATGGCTTCAAGCGAGCTGCGGATATCCGCTTCGTCATCGACGATGAGCACATGATTCATGCGGGCACTCGCTCGGAGGGAACCGGCATTGCGGTTACCTCAGGCTCCTGTGCCGGAGCGGGACGCAGCTCGACGAGAAAGCGGGCGCCGGAAGGACTGTTTGCTTCCGCGCGAACCGTGCCGCCATGCTCCTGAATGATTTTTGCGGCGATGGCGAGTCCCAGCCCGGTGCCGCGTTGTTTGGTTGAAAAATAGGGCAGAAACAGACGTTCGCGCATCTCGTCGGTCAGGCCGGTGCCCGTGTCGGCGACGCACAGTTCAAGCAGGCCGGAGTCGAGCAGGCGCGTTGAGACGACCAGTTCGCGCAGGAGGCTTTCGCTCATGGCTTCAGCCGCGTTATCGATCAGGTTGGAGATGGCGCGCTTCAATGCTTCGGGATCAGCGAGCACGAGCGGCAGTCCTGGGGCAAGGCGGCGCTTCAGCCGAATGGAACCAAGGCGGCCGGTAAACAGGACCAGTGCATTTTCGATGATGGCGTTAAGGTCGGCCGGCCGCGGATGGGCGGCGGGGAACTCGGCCAACGCCCCGAACTGGTCGACCAGCGAGCGCAGCGTATCGACGGAAGCGCCGATGATCTCGGTGGAGCGTTGAATGACCCCGACGGAGCGCACGGAAAGGTTGTGCTCGAGCAGAACGGGCTCAAGGCGATCGATGTGGCGGCGCACCAGTTCGGCATTCAAGGAGATAGGTGTTAAGGGGTTTTTAATCTCATGCGCGACGCGGCGGGCGACCTCCTTCCAGGCGCTCTGTTTTTGCGCTCGCAGCACCTCGGAAACATCTTCGAGCACAAGCACATAGCCCAGGTGCTCCCGCGCGGGCCCGCGTTCCAGCAGAGCGACAACTGCGGAAATTTGTGAAACACCGGAAGCTGAGGGGAGCTCAAACTCTGCTGCGGCGGAACCCATACGGTGGCTGCGCTGCATCAATCGTTCGAGCACCTCGGTAGCCTCCCCCGGCAACACTTCACGTAGCGGCGCGCCGACGAAAACCCGTTCGCCGCCGGGGTCGAGCATCTCCGAAAAGGCACGGTTGGCGAGCACGATGCGGCGCTCCGCCGATAAGGTGACCAGGCCGGTGGGGATGGTTTCGATAATGGTTTCGAGCTCTGTGCCGCGCCGTTCCAGCGTGGTGTTGAGCTCGCCCAGCTGGGTCGCCGAAGCTTCGGCGGCGGAGCGGGCGGACTCGAGGTCGGCGGCCATCTCGTTAAAGCGCCCGGCAAGGCCGCCAAGCTCTTCGGTGGCGGATTCTTCGACTCGCCGTGCGTAGTCTCCGGCGGCAATGGCGTCCATGGCGTCGGCGAGGCTTTCGATCGGTCGCGTCACCTGCTTGGCCGTGTTCAGGGCCAGCCAGCAACAGGCGAAAAGGGCCAGCACCGTGACGAGCAAGAGCAAGCCCGTGTAAAGACTGCGCACCTGGCGACGCTCGCGAAAGACTGTCCAGTAGAGCGCGGTGGCTTTGCGCAAGCGGAGGTTGGTCGCTGCAACATCGCTCGGCATCGGGAGCCCGACTACGATCAAGCCACCGTGCTTCAGGCCTGCCATGGCAATGCTGTACTCCGTGCCGTCGATGGAAAAAAGCGAGCCTTCGTTGCGCTGTGCGGCCCCAAGCAGCGTGGTTTCAGTGTTGGCTGTGTTGCCGCTATCGGCCGTGTGACGATCGATAGGGGTGAGCCCGCCGATGCCGGCATTCAGCGCCCTGAGCGCCAAGGGTCCGGCAGCGGAGACGGGCAGTGTGTTCACAGCGGTGCTCACAGCAGCGTCCACAGCGGCGTCCACAGCGCCAAAGGAGGTGTGCGCTACCGGTAATTGCAGGGAAGTCAGCGGCACGCCGTCCCTGTAAAGGACTGCAAAACCGCCCTGCAACGTGAGGGCGTGAGTTTCCAAAGAGCGGTGCAGGATGGCCGTGCTTGCTGCAGAGGCGGCACGCGGTTTTGCGGTGCTGCGTGCTGAAAGCGCACCGGCGAGTGCAGGGGAATCGGTCAACTCTACCGCAAGGCTGTCGGCTTCGGCACGGGCGTTCGCGTTGGCGTACCGCCCCAGCTCGGCAATCAGGCTGCCGGCATCGTCGCGCAGTTCCGTAACGGGCTGCGAAAACCAGCGATCCACGGCGCGGTTCATTAGTAAATAGCTGAAGGTCAGCATGAAAACCAGCGGGACGAGGGAAACCAGCACCGCGCCCCACAGCATGCGTGTGCGCAGCCGTGCGCCCAGCACGCGGCTGCGCTGGTCCGCGTAGAGCTTCAGCAGATTGCGCACCAGCGTTACTAGAACGGCGACGAACAGCAAGAACGCGACAACGGAAAGCGCCAAAAAGACCAATGTTTCCAGAGGCGATTGCGGATCGAGCAAACGAAGGTTAAATGCGTTGAGCGCGCCCAACGCCAGGAACAGCACAATGAGGCTGACCAGTAGCACAATCAACCAACCACGCCGGCCCCCCGTGTTGCCCATCGGTTCGCTCCTCGACAGCAGTCTACGCTGCCCCGCTTTGCAGCAGCGGAGCGGCCTTCATTCAGCTGAAACGCACTCAGGCAAACAGGCTGTCGATTGGCGTGAACTCGCGATTCTGGCTTTCCGCTACGGCCTTGTAGGTCAGCTTGCCCTCAAGCGTGTTTACTCCTTCGGCGATGCCTGGGTCATTTGCGATCGCGGCTTTTGCACCCACATTGGCCAGTTTTAGAACATAGGGGAAGGTGGCGTTGGTCAGCGCTAGTGTGCTGGTATTGGGCACTGCGGCAGGCATGTTGGTGACGCAATAGTGCACCACGCCGTCAACCTCGTAGCTGGGGTCGGAGTACGTGGTGGGGTGTGCGGTTTCGATGCATCCTCCCTGGTCGATGGCAACGTCGACGATCACAGCCCCCTTCTTCATCTTGCTCACCATGGCGCGGGTGACAATTTTAGGCGCGGCATGGCCGGGAATCAGCACGCCGCCAATCACCAGATCCGCTTCGCACACGGCTTTTTCGACGTTGTAGCTATTGGACGCGAGGGTGAACACACGGCCGCTAAAGATGTCATCCAGTTCGCGCAGACGGTTCAGGTTCAGGTCGACAAGCGTGACCTTGGCACCCAACCCAAGCGCCATCTTGGCTGCGTTGGTGCCCACAATCCCGCCGCCGATGATGCATACGTTGCCGGGAAGCACGCCCGGCACGCCGCCCAGCAGCACACCGCGGCCGCCATGGTCTTTGCCGAGATAGGTAGCGCCCACTTGCACGGAAAGCCGGCCGGCGACCTCCGACATGGGCGTCAGGAGAGGCAACGCACCAAAGCGATCGCGCACGGTCTCATAGGCAATGCCTGTTACCTTGCGTTCCAGCAGGGTATCGGTGAGTTCGGTGAGCGGGGCGAGGTGCAAATAGGTGAAAAGGGTGAGTCCTTCGCGAAAATGGTAGTACTCGTGCTTGGTGGGCTCTTTCACCTTGACGACCATCTCCGCGAGCCGCCACACGTTATACGCTTGCCCCACGATCTCGGCGCCAACGGCCTGGTAGTCGTCGTCCGGAAAGGACGAGAGCACCCCGGCACCCTGCTCCACAAGCACCTTGTGGCCGGCCTCTGTCAGGGCCTTTACGCCGGCGGGCGTGATGCCCACACGGGTTTCGTGATCCTTTGTTTCCTTTGGAACGCCAATCAACATTGCTTGCTCCTGCCCTGTATTCTCGATGGTACATGCAACCTCGTTTCCCCTCCGGTGAGGGAAAAGAAGACGATGTGTCCCCGGCAAAGCTTCTTGCGATGACCGCTCCGGCCCGCGTTCCTTTCCGCGAAACCGCTGCCTCTGTGGTGTTAGATCTTTTTCGTGGCCTCGCGGCCTTGCTGGTGCTGCTTGACCATACCGACCATCTCTTTTTCGTGAGCCTGCGCGAGGCGCTAGGTCTTACGGCACATCCGTTCTGGATGCGCCTGGCCTATGGACTGGGGTCAGCCGGCGTGGAAGCCGTGGTCGTCTTCTTCGTGCTAAGCGGATACCTGGTAAGCGGCAGTATCTACAGGGACATTGCCCAGAAGCGATGGAGTTGGAAACGGTATCTGATCCACCGGGTGGTGCGGCTTTGGCTTGTGTTGCTGCCCGCGCTACTGCTCGGCGTTGGTTGGGATCTTCTTAGGGTTTGGCATCATGCAGGCGGATCGACCGCTGCTTTCCGCGTGGCGGCGCGTGCGGGAGGGATCACGCCCGGCATCCTGCTCGGCAATATCTTTTTTTTGCAAGGGATCCGCTTGCCGACCTTCGGCTCGAATCGTGTTCTGTGGAGTTTGTCTTGCGAGTTCTGGTATTACATGCTGTTTCCTCTTGCGCTGTTCTGCTTTAAAAGCGGTGAAAGTCTGCGGAACAGGGTGGTGTCCGGGAGTCTCCTGCTAGCCATCGCCGGGCTTGTCGGCAAAGGCGTGATTGCACTATTTCCTGTTTGGTTGATGGGCAGCGTGCTGGCGCGGCTTCAGGTGCGCCAGCTTGGCGCGTTTACGCGGTGGCTCGCTAC
>CAXTNA010000115.1:0-1387 GCA_964245535.1 uncultured Acidobacteriaceae bacterium
GAACAGCATGTAATACAACACCGGCGCCGCACAGCCCAGCGCCACGCCGATCCACTTCATCTGCATGCCCGCGAGATACAGCATCAGCAGCAGCACGGCCGCGCACACCAGCGCTGTGCCCAAATCGGGCTCCTTCAGAATCAATGCGATGTACACCAGGGGCGGCAGCGCTGCCGGCAGAATCGTCTCCTTGATGTTGTCGATCGCGTGCATGCGCGTCTGCAAAAACCAAGCTAAAAACAAGATGATTACCGGCTTCGCGAGTTCTGAAGGTTGCAATGAGGTGCCCGCAAAACGTACCCAGCGATGCGCGCCATTCATGCCGCTCATCGCAAACACGGCTAGCAGCAACACCGCCGTAATCGCCATGACCGGAAAGATGAGTTTGGGGTTGTTGTATTTGCGATACGGCACACGCATCAGCACAAATAGCGCCACAATGCCCAGCAGCACCCAGATCGCCTGATTGCGCACATAGGCATATGGCGAACCCACCGTCGCCTTGGCCATCACGGCCGAAGCCGAAAACACCATCACCAGCCCAAACAGCACCAGCAGCAACACCGTGCCGAAAAGCCATTTATCTACACCGACACGCTTTGCCATCACCCATCCCTGAAAAGCAGCTTCTAGCTCTTCGCGAACAAACGAAGAACTGAGAACCAACAACAACTGTGAACTAACAACTTCCTTCCAACCCGTTCACCAACGTCTTAAATTTTTGCCCGCGATGCTCATAGTTCTCGAACTGATCGAAGCTCGCGCAGGCCGGCGCAAGCAGCACCACGTCGCCATGCCGCGCGTGCGCCTGCGCATAGGCCACCGCGCGTTCCAGCGTGCCCGCTCGTTCTATCTTCGCGATCCCGGGCAGCTGCGTCTCGATCTTTTCCGCAGCGGAACCAATGGTGATAACCGTTTTTGCGCGCTCCCGCAGCAACGGCGCCAGCACGCGATAATCCGAATCCTTGTCCTTGCCGCCAAGGATCACATGCACGCCGCCTTCGAAGGCCTGCAGTGCCTTGATCGTGGCATCCACGTTGGTCGCCTTCGAATCGTTGAAATAACGCACGCCATCGAGCGCCCGCACAAACTCCAGCCGGTGCTCCACGGCCTTGAACCTGCCCACCGCCGCCCGAATCGTTTCAGCGGAGATCCCCGCGAGCCGCGCCGCACACACCGCCGCGAGCACGTTCTCCACATTGTGGGCGCCGACCAGAGTGACGTCCGCAACGGGCATGACCGGCTCCGGCGCTGCACCTTCGGCCGCACGGAAAAAGATTGTCTCGCCATACACAAAGGCGCCCTGTTTCACCTGCCGTCGCGGGCTAAACCAGAAGATCTGTGCTTTCGTCTTTGCCGCGATGGCTTGAGTCGCCTTGTCTTCCGC
>CAXTNA010000115.1:1397-5058 GCA_964245535.1 uncultured Acidobacteriaceae bacterium
TCTGATTCTCCGTGATGCGTGCCTTCGCCGCGGCATAATTATCAAAGCTGCCGTGCCGGTCGAGATGGTCGGGGGTGATGTTCAACACCAACGCCACACGCGGCCGGAACCGTTCAATCGTTTCCAGCTGAAAACTCGAAACCTCCAGCACATTCCAGGTCTCGGGAGCCGACTCCGCGACCATCGACACCACCGGCATGCCGATATTGCCGCCCACCAGCGTCGGCCGTCCGCTTGCGGTGAAGATCTCGGCCAGCAATGCTGTCGTGGTCGTCTTGCCATTCGACCCCGTGACTGCAACAATTTCCCCTTGCAAAAATTGCGTGCCCAGTTCGAGTTCGCCGATAATGCGCAGCCCCAGCGAGCGTACCTGCTTCAACTCCGGCACATGCAGCGGAATGCCCGGCGAAACCACAATCAAATCCTGCCGCCGAAACGTCAGCAGGCCATGGCTGCCGGCCTCGACCATAATGCCCTCATCGAGCAGCTCCGGTAATTCAGCCACCGTGGCGGCCGGCCGCGAGTCGCTCACCGTCACCCGCGCGCCCCGCGCCTTCACAAAGCGCGCCGCTGCCAGACCGCTCTTGCCCAGGCCCACCACCAACACGCGCTTGTTCCCCAGCTCCATCACACTTGTTCTCGCACCAGTCTTAACAATCTGCCACTATCGCAGCTTCAACGTGGTCAGGGCAAACAGCGCAAACACCAACGCCATGATCCAAAAACGCACAATCACTTTCGATTCCGACCAGCCGCCCAGTTCAAAGTGATGGTGCAGCGGTGCCATACGAAAGATGCGTTTGCCGCCGCGCATCTTGTAGCTGCCCACCTGCAAAATCACGCTGAACATCTCCAAAATAAATACACCGCCGATAAACGGCAGCAATAACTCCTGCTTGATAATCACCGCCACCGTCGCAATCGCTCCACCCAATGCAAGCGACCCCACATCGCCCATAAAAATCTCCGCCGGATGCGCGTTGTACCAAAGAAAACCGATGCTGGCGCCCACCAGCGCTCCGCAAAACACGGTCAGCTCGCTCACGGCGGGCATGCGCTGCAGCTCCAGGTAATCCGCAAACACCACATGCCCGCTCACATACGTCAGCACCGTCAACGCGCCGGCCGCGATGATTGTGCAGCCGATCGCCAAACCGTCCAGGCCGTCGGTCAGGTTCACCGCATTGCTTGAGCCTGAAATCACAAGCATTACAAAGATCACAAAGGGCAAAAAGGCCAACGGCCATATATGCGTGTGCATCAAGCTATACACAATGAGCTCGGGCCGCAGCTTCTTCAAGAACGGCACCACCAGCCGCGTTGAATACAGCCCTTCACTGCGCAGCACCAGCAGCGTGATCGCAATGGCACAGCTGGCCGTCATCTGAAAAAAAAGCTTCTGCCGTGAGGTCAAGCCGAGATTGCGCCGATGCACGACCTTGATGTAATCATCCGCAAAACCGATCGATCCGAAGGCAACCGTTGCAAAGATCACCAGCCATACAAAGGCGTTCGACAGGTCGCTCCACAGCAGCGTCGGCACAAGAATCGAAATGCAGATCAGCACACCGCCCATCGTCGGCGTGCCCATCTTTTTCTGGTGGCTCTGCGGCCCTTCTTCGCGAATGTACTGCCCGATCTGAAATTCCCGCAAGCGTTCGATCACAAACGGGCCGATCAGCAGGCCGATCAGCAGCGCCGTCAGGCTCGCAAATACGCAGCGAAACGTGACATAGCGAAAACTGCGAAAGAACCGGAAATAAGGAAACAGCTTATGGTAGAGCAGCCAAAAAAGCAAGGGATGGCCTCAGGCGCAGAGTGCGGTGCATTGGGAATTTGCGCGCGGTGCCTAGGCGATCCACGGCTGGTTGGTGATCTCATTGGCTATCTTATCGCTTGCCCTGCCCGGTTGGCAGCTTCACACGCCGCTAGCCACGCGGGTCCGCATCTGCCTGTGTTCCTTCTGTGGTGTCAGCGGATTCCAACGCCTGTAGCGCACGCTCCAACCGCACATCCCGCGAGCCCTTCAGCAGCGCAAGGTCACCGGCGCGAAGGTTCTCACGCAGCCACGCACCGGTCTCCTCGGGCGTGTCGAAAAACAAAGCATGAGCACCAGCTTCCTGCGCCGCCTCCACCAAATGCCGCGCCAAGCCACGCACACCCACAATGACGTTAATGCCCGTTTGCACGGCCGCCCGGCCGCACTCCGCGTGGAGCATCGCTGCATCCGAGCCCAGTTCCAGCATCTCGCCCGCAACCAGAATGCGGCGATCGGCCTCGCTGTTCGCCAGGGTCGCGACCATCGCATGTAGCGCGTGTGGGTTGGAGTTGTAGCAATCATTGATCAGCCGTGCCCCACGCCAATGCAGCACCATGCCGCGCTTTTCGGTGGGCGCAAGGGCCTCCAGCGCCTCGCAGCAAGCAGGGAGCGGCACACCCGCGGCTAGCCCCACACTGATGGCGGCTAGCGCATTCAGTACATTGTGCTGTCCCGGCAGGCGCAGATGCACCGAATGCTGCAAAGCCCCTGCTTGTACCAAAAACTGTGTGCCCGCCAACCCAAGCTCTTCCAGCTCCACCGCACGCACCGTGCATCCAGGTTGCGTGCCGTAAAGCACGGCGCGCTCTCCCCTGCCCTCACCAAATTGTGCCACGCGCGCATCATCGCCATTCAAAAACGCCAAGCCATCTGCAGGCAGCGCCTCCACAAGCTCACGCTTAGCGCGCGCAATGCCCTCGAGTCCATCCAGGAAATATTCCAGATGCACAGCAGCGACATTCGAGACAACGCCCCAATTCGGCTTTGCGATCCTGCATAGCGCGGCGATCTCCCCGGCATGGTTCATGCCCATTTCCAACACGGCTACATCATGCGCGGGCTCCAGCCGCAACAGCTGCAAAGGCAAACCGAAATGATTGTTCAGGTTGCCTTCCGTTCTCAATACCTGAGATCGCGTGCCGAGTACCGCCGCCACGCATTCCTTTGTTGTCGTTTTTCCAGCCGAACCCGTGATGCCGATCACGCGCTTGCCCCACGCCCGCCGCACGGCTTGTGCCAGCCGCTGCATCGCTGCCAGCACGCAATCCGCACCCTCATCCGGCACACGCAGCAACTTGCAGGTGTCGATCGTGGTCATGGTCGGCGGCGCAAGCCAACGCATGCTCACCACCGCCGCGACTGCGCCGTTGGCCAGCGCGGCTTCCACATAATCATGGCCCTCCATGCGTTCACCACGCACCGCAAAAAAGAGCTCTCCCGCGGCGATCGTGCGCGAATCGATCGAGTAGCCAAAGGCAAGCGCGTCGGAGTTGAACTCACCCTCCGCATGCAGCCAATCCGCGATCTGCCCCAGCGTCAGCTGCAGGCATTCTCCTCAAGACGGCCCGCTCCAAACATGGTTTCGTGCATGCGCGCAGCCTCCGCGACATCATCGAAAGGCACCGCGCCATGGGCAAAGATCTGTTGCTTCTCATGGCCCTTGCCCGCGAGCAGCACAATGTCCCCAGGCCTTGCGGCTCGCAACGCCATCGCAATCGCGGCACGCCGGTCCGGTTCCACCACAAGCGTCGCCGCAGTTCCATGCACGCCTTCCAGCACCTGCTCGATGATGTCCAGCGGCGGCTCTGTGCGCGGGTTGTCACTCGTCACGATCACCACATC
>CAXTNA010000115.1:5068-7227 GCA_964245535.1 uncultured Acidobacteriaceae bacterium
GCCCTCACCGGCAACCCGCCCCATCTTCGGCCGCTTTGTGCGATCCCGATCCCCGCCGCACCCGAAAAGTGTAAGCACGCGTCCGCCTTCTGCTTCGACACTTTCCCGTGCCAACGCCAACAAATTCCGCAAGGCATCGTCTGTATGGGCGTAATCAACTACAACCGTGAAGCCTGCCTCGCGCGATCCCGGCACTACCTCAAAGCGCCCGGGCACCTGTTGCAAGCGCTCCGTCCCTGCGGCAACCTGCTCCAACGTGAGCCCGCGCGCCAGCGCCGCACACATCGCCGCAAGCAGGTTGTACACGTTCACGCGGCCACTCAACGGCGAATGAATCGGCACCGTACCATTCGGCGTGACGAAGTTGAAGCGAGTATCATCCAGCGCCAGTTGCAGGTCTTCAGCAAGGTGATTGGCACAGTGATCGGCACCGGGGCTCGGACCGATGGCATAGCGCATCACGCGTTCTTCACCCGCATAGGCAGCAATCATTTCACCCGCATAATCGGCAGCGTCATTGATCACCGCAACCCGCGGCAGCGGTGTACCAACGCCGCGAAAAAGACGAGCCTTTGCACGCGCGTATTCCTCCATGCTGCCGTGGAAGTCGAGGTGATCCTGCGTGAGATTCGTGAACACCGCGACATCGACCGGCAGCCCCCAAACACGCTCCTGCGCCAGCGCATGCGAGCTCATCTCCATGACGGCTTCCGTGCAGCCCGCCTGCACACCCTCACGAAACAGCGCGAGAACATCACGGCTTTCGGGTGTAGTGTGTTCACTCGGACGCACCTGGTCCGCGACGCGCGTTTCCACGGTCCCAATCAACACGCTCTTGCGTCCCACGCTTTCTAAGAGCTGCTCAAGCAGAAAGGTGGTCGTCGTCTTACCATTGGTGCCGGTCACACCAGTGAGCGCGAGCGCACGCTGCGGCTGTCCAAAGACAACCGCGCTCACCTCAGCCAATGCCCGCCGCCCCGTTGCCACCAGAGCCACGGCAAGCTCAGGTTGCTTGCGTCGCAGTTGATCGAAGCTCTCCGGCGAATCTGTAATCAGCGCCGCCGCACCCTGCTGCAGGGCCGCCTGAATAAACCGGTTTCCATCCACGCTCTCGCCGCGCATCGCCACGAACACGTCGCCGGCATGCACGCGTCGCGAATCATACTGCACATCACGCACGTCGATGTCTTCGCGCCCGCTCGTCATGAGCGTGGACACCGCCGCAAGCGCCTGTTTCCATTGCATCTCTTGATCCTACGTTGCGTCGCAGTTATGGAACATCTCGGTCCCGCACACACTCTTTCATCTTGTCATCCCGTAGCGCAGCGGAGGGATCTGCTTTCTTCGAGGTTGTCTGACCCCAAGGGAAAAGCAGGTCCCTCCGCTGCGCTACGGGATGACAAAAGATGGTGATAGTTGTTCAACAACGATCCCGCTTAAAAGAACAACCGCGCTATCGCGCAAAGCGCACCACAACCTCTGTCCCTGACGGCACCATCGTTCCCGCGACGGGCGCCTGCTCCTTGGCCAAGCCGCTGCCCACCGTTTCCACGCGCAGCCCGACCGAACCGGCGCGCTCCACCACATTGCGCAGCGCCGCTCCGTTGAAGTCCGGCACCGGCACACGCTTACCCGCATCGATCACCACGGCACCGTTACTCTTCGCTTCGATCTCCGGAGCGATATGCGGGCCGACGATGGGCTTACTCGCGGCTAAGTTCGCATCCGGCATCACCGAAGTCGTGTTGCCGTTTTTGTGAAAGTTCGCCAGCACGCGGTCCGGCAGATCCAGCCAGCTCCTACGCGGGGGCAACTGCGCCGCCGCAGTCTCCTGCGCGCGGTCGGCTTGCAGATTCGCCGCCATGGCCGCCGCCGCCGCGGGCTGCCGCAGTGGATCATCCGCAGGCAAACTGTTGATCTCCGCGAACATCGAGTTCAAATCCGCGACATCGCTCCGATCCGGTACATCGCCAGGCTCGGGCGTGTTCTTGGCCTCTTCCATCTGCTGCTTGGTTTTCAGCGGCTGATCGTGCGGTACGCCCAGGTATTCCAGGACCTCCTGCGCAATCTGCGCAAAGACCGGTGCGCTCGCCGCGCCGCCGTAGTGGGCGTTTTCTCCACCCGCTGTCGGCGTATCGATCACCACCGCAATCGCGATC
>CAXTNA010000115.1:7237-8486 GCA_964245535.1 uncultured Acidobacteriaceae bacterium
CTCACCGGGGCGAAACCTGCAAAACTCGCCACAAGTTTTGTGTGCGAATACGTGTGAGTCGCCGGATCAACCTTTTCGGCCGTGCCCGTTTTCCCCGCCGAACTGTACCCATTCAGCGCCGCTTTTTTTCCTGTCCCCTCGGTCACAATGCCTTGCATCATCGCGCGCATCGTAGCCGCCGTTAGCTCTCGGATCACGCGATGCGAGCCGTCCGGCAGCGTCGCCGGCATCTGCAACTCCGGATGAAAAGGATCGGCCTTCAAGCGCGGATCGCCCTTCATCTGATCGGTCGATTGCAACAAAATGTGCGGCGGAAGGTAGGTGCCCCCATTGGCAATCGTGGACACCATCGACACCAACTGCACCGGGGTCACCCCGATCTCCTGGCCGATGGCCAGCGATAAAATGCTTGTTGATCCCCACTTGCGCACCGGACGCAGCAGCCCGCGTGTCTCGCTCGGCAATTCAATACCCGTCCGGTCACCAAAGCCAAACCCCCGCATGTAGTCATAAAACTTGTTCGGCCCTACTTTGAGCGCCATCTTCGCCGCGCCCACATCGCTGGAGTGCTCAAGCGCCTGCTGCACCGTGACCACACCCATGTGATCGGACTTGTCATCATGCAGCGTGCGGCCAAACATCGTCATCGCGCCGCCCTGGCAATCGACCTTATCGGTGGGCTTCACGCCTGCACCATCGAGCGCGGCGGAGTAGGTGACGAGCTTAAAGGTCGATCCCGGCTCGTAAATGTCGCTTACTGCCAAGTTCGTGAGCAGGTCCGCATCCATGTGCTTGGAATCGTTTGGATTAAATCGCGGCGAAACCGCCAGCGCAAGAATCTGCCCGGTATGCGGATCCTGTACGACCGCGGTCCCATGCAAAGCCTTGGTCGCCGCTACCTGCGCGTCAAGTGCTCGTTCGGCCATGTACTGAATGTTCGAATCAATGGACAGCACAAGATTTTCGCCCGGCATCGGCTCATTCTCCTCCGAGCCCATCACGTGCCGCTTTGCATCCACCGCTGTCAGCATGTGGCCGGGCTCACCATGCAACTCCTCATCGAAGTTGCGCTCCAGCCCGCCCAGGCCCTCATCATCGGTACCCACATACCCAAGCACATGGGCCGCTAGATCATTGTTCGGATAAAACCGCTTGAACTCCTTCTGCAGATACACTCCATGCAGATTCAACTCGCGAATGCGCTCCGCTGTTTCGGGGCTGACCTTGCGCGCCACCCAGGCCAAATTGC
>CAXTNA010000116.1:0-1793 GCA_964245535.1 uncultured Acidobacteriaceae bacterium
GCAACTCGGGGTTGGGGGTCTCGCGCTCGGCAGCATAGGGGGGGACAGCGTCCCCACGTTCTTACCGGCTAAGCGGGTCCGCTCCGGCTTTCAACAATAGGTGTAGGACCTCCGGTCCGTTAGTTTTAGGATAAAGCGCGAACTGGGTAAGAGTGAAGCCCTTGAGGCCTTTGGCCTTTACATCGACGCCAGATGCGATCCCACGCTGCACCGCCGCCACGTCTCCGTTTGATACTGCCCGCGCCAGTTCGATGACACGCGGATCTGAAAATACTCTGCTCGGATCAACCATTGCCCTTGCCTCCTGCGTGAAAAGAAAGAACGTGAAAATGCAGATCAGAATAGACTTCATACTCTCCCGCCCTATTTCATCTGAATTTCAGTGGGGCCAAGGTACGAGGCCGCGTTTCCTGGCGTGTTCGTGGCCTTTAGGAGGGCTTCGATGTTGTTGAACTTCCTATATTCAAAGCCATTCACAAGATTAGTGATGGAGTGCTGATTGGCTGCAGCGGTGTTACTGCCATCCGCATTCTTGCTGGTTAATCCCTTAACCTGCCCCACAGCCGGAGGAAGGTACCATTTGCCGCCGCTAAATTGATAGTTTTTGGCCGCCTGTTGCGAGGTGACGTGCTGCAGGCGATCGGAAAGCTGTGTGGCGAGATCGCGTTGCCCTTCTGGAACGTAACTAGTCACGGGCGCCATACCAAGCTGCTTCCTGGCCCAGTCATCCGCGCCAAGGACGCCGCCGGCACCCGTTGCCGTACCGTACACCACTTTCTGGAGCCCGGGGGAGTTCTGGATGCCGGTCAAAGGATCGCCACCGGCACTGGTGATGCCCCCCTCGGCACGATACTGCAGGAAATCGCCACTATATTTGTCCAGTCCGTTTGCTGCCACGCCCATGGTTTGTGGGTTGAGGCCGGCGGAATTAAACATCATTCCCTGGAGGTTACCCGCGATGCCAGCAGCTTGTGCCTTGCCGCCGCCGAGAGAATGACCGGTCACCTGGGCGTCCGGGTACATCTTTCCTACTTGTTTCCCTAAATCTTGGGCGGCTCTGTACTGCGGCGTGTCGATGCCAAGCGCCTGATCGTGATCCGTCAAGATATCTTCAGTTTCGCCGGTGGTACCCCGGAAGGCGACCACCGTCTTCGGCTCCATAGGGAAGTCCGGTGGGAGCTGGTAAATCGTGGCTTTTGAATCCTGAAGAAGTTGAGGCTTAACGCCAGCGCGTTTGAGATCATCGTTGGACATCGCCTTCCATGGGGCTGGTGGTGGTGTTGTGGCCGCCCCTGGCGGGTTGGTGTACGACTGGGCGTAGGCGTTCTCGGAGAGGCGGGCCATCTCGACGGCGACCATATCGCTTTTGAGTTGTGCGGCTTTGGCCTTGGCCGCGGGGTCGTTCCCGGCCATGGCTTTGTGGATGAGGGCGTTCCGCATACGGATGCGGGCTGCCCGGGCCTTGGCCGACGATTGGCCCAGGCACCTGATGCAGGGCACCACTACGGGTTGCGCCGGGTGGAAGTAGCGGTTCACCCTGCGGTAGGCGGATGTGGCTGCGTTCGCGACGGGGCTGATCACCGCTTTCGCCCCTAGAACGCCTACCGTTGCTACACCTGCGCCGACGGCTGTAGCCCCTTCCGTACCGATCACCCCGGCGGCGGCGGCTTTTTTAGCGGTGGTTTTTGCGGCGCCATAGGTAGCGACCGCGGCCTGTTTGGATTTCTCCGCGGCATAATTGGCTGCCTTTTTGCCCTGATCGGCCGCGTAGTTCGCTGCGTTCACCGTGGTGT
>CAXTNA010000116.1:1803-2664 GCA_964245535.1 uncultured Acidobacteriaceae bacterium
GTAGGCGGAGGTTCCCGCGTCCTGCACGGCCGTTACGGCCTTATCGGCAGCATTGGCGGCGCTGTTGTATACGCTCGAAGCAGTTGCCGCGGCTTGCTGGCCGGCCTGCTGGACGCTGGCGGCGGCGTTTTTGGCCGCGTTCGTTATCGATTGACCCCAATCAGACAGTGGCATTGCCTAGATTCTCTTCCCCTGTCTTCTCGAGCGTCTCAAGAAGGGTTGTCGCAAAGGTTTGCAGCCACAGCACCTTGTGTGACTCCGGAGTTTCCGGGTTCTGTAAGCATTCCCCCGCCCTCGGGAACTTTTCGTCGAAGTCAGGTCCAAGCAGCCAGGCGGTCATCACGTACGTGGCGGCGGCGTGCTCAGAATGCATCCCATATCTTTCCGCACGCTGCAGCTGTTGGAAGATTTCGGGATTCAGCTCGTGCTTTGGGATACGTCGCGCATCCGGAAACTGCTCGCAGATCAGTTCGCGAAGCCTTCGTATGAAGGCGAGCTTGCCGAGGTACGCCGACTGATCTTTTCTGATGATCATCGTTCTTTGTTCTCCTTGAGTTTTGCGCCCGGGGTGCTTTCCGCTACGGAGAGGATACCCTTTTGCGCATTTCAAGCGGAATGGCCTGCCGAATCATGTTGTCTCCGAATCACTTTGCTTCTCGATCACTTTGCTTCCGGGGTGATGGTAAGCCTTTCCACTGTAACCGCACCCGGCGACCTCCTCATGCGCAACATCCCATCGGGTTCCTCATCTTCCATGAGGAAGCAGTCGATGGGACCACTGAAGTCTTCCAGCTGCTGTGCATCCAGGATGGGAAGGATTTCCCGCAACACGCGCGGATCGTAATAACGAAAGTACACCTC
>CAXTNA010000116.1:2674-8452 GCA_964245535.1 uncultured Acidobacteriaceae bacterium
GCATCGTTCCCTTCCAAAGCCACCATGAGTGCGCGACTCAGCTGATGACCAAGCAACTCCCCAGACTGCGAACAGGTGAAAAATATCCCCCACGCTTTTCCCCAACCCTCTGTCACGATCTGCTGAAGGAGGTTGCTTTGTGAAGCGAGGGGAACAAGATAGGGTGCTACGATCTCCATTTCCGCGGCACGCTTGCCTTGATGGAGACAATAGAAGGGGCATCCGGAAAGGCGAAGAAGTTCCAGCACGCGGGGCTCGCGAGCGGCATCGAGTATGGCGAACAAGGAGCCGGGCTCTGCGGAGAGTACCGCAAAGGGATTTAGGGTCGCGTTTTGAAGATGCAACCTGAAAACGCTCTCTCCGGCGGCGATCACGTCACCATTGCGGAGGAAACAGCTCCCTATGCGGTTTCCATTTACGAAGGTGCCGTTTCTGCTGCCGAGATCACGGAGCAGTACCTGCCCGTCCTGTAGTTCCAAGGCAAAATGGACGCCGGAAAGCGCCAGATCATGAGAGATGGACACGGAGGAAGGGTCGCTCCGACCTACTGTCACCGGGTGTTCGCTGTTGAGCGCGATACGAACCGAAAGCCCAAAACCACCAATTCCATGTAATGCCGCCTGCATTGCGCGCTATTCTCCGCATTCCTCCAGGAAGGGCATCCCAAAAGCCGCTGCCGCGGCCATGGCTGCGGTTTGGGCGCTTCCGCCGCCGGTGTTGCCGATGAATACGGTCGGGCATCCCATGGCGATCATGCCTCCGTGCACTGTGGGATCTCCCATGCGGGCAGCCATTAGATTGTTGATGAAAACCGTCGGTGAACCCATGGCGATGCTGTCAGGCGGTCCCACGCAGGTGGCAAGATCGGTGACCCTGGCTGCAGGCAGCATGCCGATGAACACATTCATGGAACCGGGCGGCAGGATGGGGCCACCGCCGTGCTGGGGACAGACGTGGGCGTCGCCGACTCGGGCTGCTGGAGGCATGACGAATCATCTCACCTGGCTTTTCTAGAGACAAGGATTTTGTATAAAAAGATTTAATGGCTGCGTGGCGGAACCCACCTTAGCGACAGTGAAGCCTGTCGCGAAGATGGGCACCCGGGTGGGGAGAGTAGGAGCCCACTTGCCCGCGAGCGAGTAGGATGTGTGGATGCCTCCAGCGGCGAGAGTTACAGACGCGACAGCTCATGGGAGCCCACTGTTTCCGGGCACAGGAAGTCCCAATGTGTTTATTGGTGGACTGCCTGCATGGCGTGCGCTCCTCGACAAACATCTGTGCGCCGCCACGCCCGATGGGTTAGGAACGGTGCTGTTGGGTAGCCCTACCGTGCGGATCAACAACATGATGGCCGTTCGGATGGGCGACATCGTGACCGAGGTGCCGGGGGCGGCTATGGGGCCTGTAAATCCAATTGTGTGGGGCTGTCCTACGGTCGTGATTGGTGCAGGGCCTAGCCCTCAAGCATTGTCGTTAATGTCAGCTGCGGCGGCAGCGAAGCCGTTTTGTGCGGTTTGCGCCGGAAGATAAGGCGCCTGGCTGTGCTTGGACATGCGAGCACTGATGATCTGCCAACTCGTCGCGGCTATGCTGGAGCCCAAGGAGGCGGGAGCTGGGGCCAGGAGCCGGGATCGCCGAGGTATTCCAATGGCATGTCCATCCGCTGTGCGGCTGGCAAACCCCATGCTTTGACTTCAGTCATATGTCTAAGATCGGGCATCTCGCGGGATGTGAGCATCCAGGCACGGCGAAAGTCGTAGTCGTCGAGGGCGCCTTGGACGAGTTCCATCGGATTGATGTAATCAGTTTCTTCGCGCCACTTGTAAACCATGCGGTCCCAGTCGCTCACCGGCCCTTGATTGTAGATGGACAGTTCCGGGATTTGGCTTTGAACTTCATACAGCCTGCATACAAAGGCTGGCGGCGGCTGCGGGTGCTCTGGCCGATAGGGCCATCGGGTGATGGCGCTCCACATGGAAGCAGATGTACCGTCACCGCCAAGGCGGAAGATGGCCTCTCCCCAAAGTTGAAGGTATTCGACAAACTGTATCCCATGGTTACTTTTCAACCATTGGACGAGACTTGGAATGACGTCCAATGACCCAATACACTCAATCTCTCGCCTACGAAGATCCGCTAAATGGCTGCGTAAACCTTCCATGAAACCTTCTGGAAGTGTCAAACCCATGCGCCCTAAGTACGGAGCTGCCACATCGAGGCTAATTGTCTGAAAATTCTCTTCCCACGGTACAGATTCGAACACTGGTAGCTGCACGGTGCCTCACGTAGATCAAGGAATGGCTTACTTTATACGTGAACAGGTGTGTCACTGAAAGTGGCAGTCGGCTCGTGGAAGCTAAACCGGTGCCCAAGGTGGCGGCAGCGGGGGCCAAGAACCGGGATCGCAGAATCGTTCCAGCGGCAGGCGCATTTGCTGTGCTGCGAGCCAACCCCACGCTTTAACCTCAGCCATGTTTTCAGGATTGGGCAGCTCGCGGGACGTAAGCATCCAGGCACGGCGAAAATCGTAAGTATCGATCGTGCTGTCTACGAGTACCATAGGGTTGATATAGTCCGTGCTTTCCCGCCACTCGTAGACAAAGCGGTCCCATGGGCTCACAGGACCGAGGTCATAAATGTCCAAAGAAGGAATTTGGGCCAAAGTCTCTCGAAGTCGCAGAATAAAGCCGGGTGGCTGTGGGAGCGGTTCGTGGCGCGGAGAGCCTTGGTATCGCGCTATGCTGCTCCAAAGATGAAGTGCTACCCCGTCGGGCAAGCGAAAGATGTCCTTGCCCCAGCGATGCAGATATTCGACAAACGTCGGGCCAAAGGCGCTGTTGAGCCATTCGGCCATGCGAGGGATTGCATCCAGCGCACCGCTACCTTCGAGTTCTCGTTGGCGGAGTGCGGCGAGGTGGCTCCGCACGCCTTCCACAAAGCCATCAGGCACAACCAGGCCCATGCGCCCGAAGTACGGCGCAGCTACGTCCAGACTTAAAGTCTGGAAAATTTCTTCCCAATTTTCAATTTCAAATACAAGCTCAGGCATCTGTCCGCTTTTCGTTGCAACTAAACCGGAGCCCAAGGTGGCGGGAGCGGGGGCCAAGAACCGGGATCGCCTAGGTCTTCGAGCGGCATGTCCATCTGCTGTGCTATCGGCAGACCCCAGGTTTTAACTTCGACCATATGTATGGGATCGGGCATCTCGCGGGATGTAAGCATCCAGGCGCGACGAAAATCGTAATTGTCAATGCAGCTTTGAACTAGTTCCATCGGATTTGTATAGTCATTACGCTCGCGTAAGTTGTAAATGACTAAATCCCAGTCGCTTACCGGTCCGAGGTTATAGATGGAAAGAGGCGGAATTTGGTTGCGGATCTCATCAAGCCTGCGTACAAAGATTGGCGGCGATGTTTCACTTCCGAATCGGTTAGAACGTCGAGTGATGCTACTCCACATCCAGGCGGATGCACCGTCGTCGCCTTGCTCGAAAATATTCACGGCCCAGCGATCGAGGTATTCCATAAATTGAGATCCATAGATACTGGCGACCCACGTCACGGTATTTGGAAGAGGTTCAGCAGCTACATCCTCTTTTGTTTCACATTGTAATAGCTTGGCAACGTGACTTTGAAGGGCATGCTGGAAACCATCAGGAGTAATTAACCCCATACGCGCTACGTACGGTGTGACCACATCCAAACTCAGGATGTCCAAGATTTCGTCCCATCGCTCATTAGGTATCGGTTCGTCCATATTTCTCCTCAGGTTCTACGGGATTACTGCATTTTCGGGAATAGTCCACCATAGTGGTGGGAATAATGACGGCAACATGCGGACGACCCTGTAGGCAACGTAGCCTGCCCCTAGAGCTGCCCCTACTTCGGCTGTTCTTTTCACGGCGTCACTACTTGGCTTGGGGTCGGCTGAAGGAACCGCCCTAGAGGACCATTTTCGGGCTTCGTCCGGCGGAGGACCACAACCATTGACATCCCATTGGTCCAGCCGATCACGTAAACCTTTCTGCTTATCTCGGTACTGCTGTCGCTCTCCGCGTATGGAACGCCTTCCATACCGTGGATGGGGCGGATCAGGTGCAACGGCGGGAAGGTTGCCAGCGTCGTTGCGCAGGTCCCAATAACGCTTTTGGATATCGGCCATGAAGCGCAAAATTTCCGCAAGCAGGTCCTTGCACGGGTCGGGGCAGTTCTGGGTGGCGCCGCCCATCAGCGCTGCTCCTTGCCGAGCCAGCCTCGCGTTTGTGCGCCTCCGTGGACGAGGTGCATGTGGGCCTCCTCGTCCATGTCGGGTTGGTCGAGAAGAGGGGCGATCCAGCTGAGGTCCGAGGCGCCTCGGCTGTGCCCAGCGAGAACCAGGGTGGCGAGCCAGGCGGCACCCTCATCGGCGCGTACGTTGTGCGCGTGCGCAAAGGTGACGATGCCGCGGCAGAACTCGGGGAGGCTGACGCCTTCGGTTAAGGGCTCATGATACAGACGGAGGTAGACTTCCAGACGCGAGGTCAGATCCTCTTTTGGACCGAGATGGGTGAGGCAGGAGACCACGTATTGCGTTACGGAGGGATCGCTTTGCAGACCCCAAACGCGGGCGTCGCGTATGCGCTCCGCAACTTCTTTGCCGAGCTCCGCATCGTCCGGTGGAAGGGGCACACGGGGCTCGGAGCGTAGCTGTTTCACGATTCTTTCGCACAAGCTGCGATCTGCCTTTTCGTCAAGGGCGGCGAGTTGGCTTTGCGAGATGGTGAACATGGTAACTCTGTGCGGCAGTATCTCATTTCCGCTTCATCCGGCGCGGAATGGAGATAGTCGGCTTCAGTATGCTCGGCTGCTACTGACCGGTGGAGTGTTGGGGCGAGTGGTTTTTCCTGGTTTCTGTGGCGCGTTCGGCCAGGATGCAATTGCGCTTATTCCGGCTCGGATATCAAGAGGCGAGCCCCTTGCGGGAGCGTGCGGGTGGCAGGTAGTTCTCTCCTGAGACCACTTTGCGTCCTGTTACTTTCTCCAGTTCAAGGCGGGCGCGCTTGGCGATCTGGCCTCCGGTGCGGGCGGCCTTTTGGTTGGCAGGCAGGCCTTTGGCTTCTCCTGTTTCGGCGACCTGGCGGGTGGAGAGTTCGGCCAGCGCTGTGAAGATCAGCTCCGCCTCGCTCATGTGATCGCGGAGATTCTGCGATTTGAGACCCTTTAGATTTTTGTGTTCTTTGACGGAAACCTCGGACCATTCCTGATGAATCAGGTTGGTGAGGAGGGCGAACTCCTGGCCGGGCTTTACTTCGTTGGCTGACCAGTAATCGGTGAGCTTGTTGCGTGTTTCTTGCCCAGTCATGCGTTGGGCGATCCACTTTTCGCTGCGGCCCTGCTTCTTGTAGACCTCGCGGGCTCGGTCAATGGATAGGGATGGGTCGGCGAGCTCCTGCATGCGCTCGTAGCCGACCTTGGCTAACCAGAGTTTGATCGGTTCGGCCTTGGGGCTGGGTACGGACTGGACGAGGCGGAGCATCGATTCCGCAGTGGCGCAATCGGTCAGTCGCTCTCTACCATCTTCGGCTGGTAATTTCAACTGGTGACAGTTTGTCACCAGTTGACTTCCTTCTTGACGCAGCCGCTGTTTTAGCTTGCTCCAATAGCGACCCGCAGTACGTGCGTCCGTTTGATCAGTCAAAATCTTAATAATGTCCACGACGGAGAACCACCAAGTGTCGGTGTCCTGGTTGTAAATCCGGCGGATTGGCTGGCTTTCGAAGAATGCAGGTTGGTCTAGCAT
>CAXTNA010000117.1:0-6147 GCA_964245535.1 uncultured Acidobacteriaceae bacterium
GTCATCCCGTAGCGCTTCTGTTTGTCATCCCGTAGCGCTTCTGTTTGTCATCCCGGAGCGCAGCGGAGGGATCTGCTTTCCTGTGTGGTGTCACGAACGCCGCGGAAAAAGCAGATCCCTTCGCTGCGCTACGGGATGACAATTCGTCTGTGACTACGCCAGCATCAACCTCGCACCCCCAACACAGCGGCGAACCGCTCCGCATACCGCACCGGCATCGCGCGACGCTTCATGTCGCGTCCCACCACCAGATGCGTCGTTTCGCCTTCACACAGCACGGCTTCATCGATGGCGCGCAGCACGGTATACGTAAACCGCACAATCGCCCCGCGCACCCCGGCGAGATGCGTGCGAATCACCAATTCATCGTCATAGCGGGCCGGCGCCTTGTACCGTGCGCGCGCTTCGACAACGGCAATCAGCGCGCCTTCTTCCTGCTCCATCGAGCGGTAATCCAAACCCAGCTGCCGCATAAACTCCACCCGCCCCACCTCAAACCAGATCAGGTAATTCGCGTGATACACCACGCCCATCTGGTCGGTTTCCGCATAGCGCACCCGCACCCGCATTTCGGCAAAACCGCGCTCCGCCTCCTGTTGTGCGTGGGTCAGTTCACGTACTTCATTCATCCAAGCAGTGTAGGCCTCGAACGCGTGGCGTACAGCGACCCTTCACAGATGCGAGACACTGGTTTTTATGCTGACGCTCCGCCCGACCGACGCCTTGCTCGTGATCGACATGCAGAATGACTTCCTGCCCGGCGGCGCGCTCGCCGTTGCGGACGGCGATGCCATCGTGCCCGGCATCAACGCACTTGCACCGTGCTTCGACCATGTGCTCGTCACCCAGGACTGGCACCCCACGGGCCACATCTCCTTTGCCAGCGCGCATACAGGTAAACAGGCGTTTGTCGATACAGCCGAAGCCTCCTACGGCCCGCAAACATTGTGGCCCGACCATTGCCTTCAGGGCTCAAAGGGCGCGGCCCTGGCGGCGGCGCTCGACATGTCCCGTGTGCAATTGGTGCTGCGCAAAGGCTTCCGGCAAAGCATCGACAGCTACTCCGCCTTTGTTGAAAACGATAAGACCACCCTCACGGGACTGGCCGGTTTTTTGCGCGAGCGCGGTCTGACGCGGCTCTTTTTTTGCGGCCTGGCCTATGACCTCTGTGTAGGCCACTCGGCACTCGATGCCGTGCGCCTGGGCTTTGAGGCGACAGTCATCGAAGACCTGACCCGCGCCGTCAACCTGCCCGCGACTGCGAACGCGCCGGGCTCTGTCGCACGTATCGAAACGGCCTTTGCAGAGCTGAATGTGCACCGGCTTCATTCCGGAAACCTCGTCCCCACCAATGGGGAAAGCCGCTGATGGCGCCCTCTGCGAACGACCAGGCCGAGTGGCCCGAAGCCATGGCCGAGGTCACGGCTTGCGTGTACGATGTGCGCGCCGGACGTGCGCTCGCCTTCGGCCTCACAACCAAGAAGCACTTTCGTATCACGTACAACTACCGCGTCGGCGACGCCCTGCACACCGGCGAATGCTTCGCAGAAAAGGCCATGCCGCAAGGCATGCTCTTTCCTATCCGCTACGACCCCAACCTGCCGCGGCAGCACCACAGCGATCCCAGCAGGCAGGGCAGCAACCGCAAGCTGGCTGTGCCGCTGCTGGCAATCGGCATCGCCGGCTCGGTCATCCTGTCGCTCGCCTGGCTGCTTTTTCTGCGCGGCTGCTCCTAAGCCACGGCTAATGGGCCACCGGATTTAGACTCGCGGCCGCGTCTTCCGCCACACCGCCGCGCTCACCAGCACGGCCAGTACCGCCGACAAACCCATCGCGCCCAGGATCGCTTGTGGACCACCGCTTTGCACATCGCCATTCAGGTGCTCGCTGTAAAGCATGAGGCCGCAGCACGAAACCGGCAGTGCGAAGAAGAACGCGAAAAATCCAAGCAACGCCGCGAGCGCAAACCGCACTGTCCAATCCTTCACCGTCGCCTCGCCTTCTTTACAGTCCCAGCACCGCTGCCTGTGCCTGCATGGCGGCGATGCAGTGCCCGATGTGCTCTTCCAGCGGCAAGCCAAGCAGTTCCGCCCCGTGCACGATATCTTCGCGCTTCACCGCACGCGCAAAGCCCTTGTCTTTCATCTTTTTGCGCACGCCCGCAGCCTCCACTTCCGCGATCGCTTTAGACGGCTTCACCAGCGCGCACGCGGTTAAAAAGCCGGCCAGTTCATCGCACGCAAACAGCGTACGTTCCAGATGCGTTTCCGGCACCACACCGGAGCCATCCGCATGTGCAAGAATCGCGCGCAAAATCGGCTCCGGCCACCCCTGCTCGCGTAAATAAGCCACGCCCACAAACGGATGCTCCTCGAGCGACGGGTGCCGCTCATAGTCAAGGTCATGCAGCAAGCCCGCGCAGCGATAGGTATCGGCCATCTGCGCTGCTTCCTGTTCGCCCGAGCCCAGCCGCGCCGCTTCGCGCACACCGTAGGCCTCTGTGCAGGCCGCCACGGCCAATCCGTGCTTCACCAGCGAATCGCTTATGGTCCACTCTCGCAGCAGCGCTTCCGCCGCTTGCGCGTCATGCGTTCCCATGCCACAGCCTCCCCTTGCACATCCAGTAACGACCTTGGTTCCCCGCGCGATTTCTGCCAGTTTCTGGCAGAAATCGTCCGGAAAGCCCCTTGACTCATTGTGCACTGGGTGGGATCGTAGAAACATCACCTTTCGTCTTATCGGACGCTGGTGCCGCGGTGCCTTGCTCTGGCAGCCGCCCGCTACACACAACATGGAAGTTTTACTGGCGCCCATCAGCGTTCCATCGTCCACCGAGGCGGCGGCACGCGAGGTCCTCAAGTGCGAGCACTGCAAGCTCGTGCAGTTCCGCACCGCCGCCGATGCTTGCCGACGCTGCAAGAAGTCGCTGCTGCCGGAGCAACCCAAGCCCCAACCGGTCATCACCCTTGTGCCCCAGGCTGAGCCTGCGCCCAAAAGTGATCAATTGCAGGTAGCCTCCGCTGTGCGCGATCTGCGCCGGGTGCGCAACCTGTCACAGCGCCAGCTTGCCGGCCGCATGAACGTGCCGCGTACGTATATTTCGAAGATCGAGAACGGCAAAGCCATGCCCACATTAAGCTCGCTGGATCGTTTGGCCAAGGCGCTGCAGGTCGACATTTCGGCGCTGCTGCGGGACGCGCCCAAGCGTCACCAGAACGAAACCGATCTGCTGATGAATGATCCGTTTCTGGCTGAGATCGCCAAGTTCGCCCCGCACCTCACCTCCACGCAAAAGTCCATCTTCTTGAACCATGTTCGTGAGTTGGCGCAAACCCGCACGCGCCGCACCGCGTAGTTCTCATCGCCCCTCCTCCGCCGCAGGGTTCTGCACATTCGCTGGAACCCTGCGGCCTCTCCGCAAACCGCTGCACGCTGTGCCAGTCGCGCCTGCTACGTTGCTTTCCGGAGACAGGTAGCCGAACATTCCGGCTCTCCCACAAACGGCTATTTCCCTCCGTCCCCTGTTTCCGCTATCGTCATGGGGAGCGATCTTCCGTGCGCGAACCCTTGCAAGCCCTGACCTCCCGACGTTCCCAACGTGCCTCCCAGAGTGCCTCCCAGCGTGCCGGTGAGCTTTCCCCCGAGGAACGCTGCCTTTATGACACCCTGGACCCCACACGGCTTCCGCAGCACGTCGCCATCATCATGGACGGCAACGGCCGCTGGGCCGGCAAGCGCGCGTTGAAGCGCTTTCTCGGCCACAAGCAGGGCGCCGAAAGTGTGCAGTTCGTAGTGGAAACCGCATCACGTATCGATCTGCCCTGGCTGACCCTGTATGCGTTTTCGCTTGAAAACAACCTGCGCCGCCCGAAGACGGAAGTGAATTTTCTGATGGGCCTGCTGCGCAATCACCTTGTATCGAATGTGCAACGGATGAACGACAACAACATCCGCATGCGCTACATCGGCCGCACGCACGAGCTGCCCGCCGAAGTGCAGGACACCATGCGCTGGGCGCAAGATGCCACGGCGAAAAATACCGGCACCACGTTGACCTTGGCGCTAAATTACGGTTCACGCTCCGAAATGGTTGATGCCGCACGCACGCTCGCGCATCGCATGCTCGCCGAAGCCGCCCGGCGCGGCATCTCGGTTGAAGATATGCTCGCGGCCGAGGGCGTCGACGATGGTGTGAATGCACGTTTCGACGAACATCAGCTTTCTTCAGCCATGTACACCGCCGGCATGCCCGACCCCGACCTCGTCATCCGCACCTCCGGCGAACAACGCATCTCCAACTTTCTGCTTTGGCAAATCGCCTATGCTGAAATCTTCGTCACCGACCGCCTGTGGCCCGACTTCCGCGGTCTGCATCTGCTCGAGGCCATCGCGGCGTACCAGGTGCGTGAACGGCGCTTCGGGGGTTTAGGCGAATCGAGCGATGAGGACCTCAGCAGCGTTTTGCCCACCGAAGCGGAGTTGGCGCGGCGCTAAGACATGCGCATTCTGCTTCTTTTCGCCGCGACGGGGCTAACCCTTTGTGCAGCCTCGAACGCGCAAAAGCCTGCACGCGCTCCCTATGCCGACGTCGAGACGGCTTGCAAAAAGTTCCTAGAAAAAGCACCTGAAATTCGCGAAGCCCCCGGTCGTTTCAAGGCCAACTGCGACTCTTCGGCATTTTATTTTGGGATTGGCCGCCCGAGGGACTTCGTGGCAGCTCGACGCTGCGCATTCGCCGAAAGTGCGTCCCTCGACGCCTCGGACGTAAACATGTTTCTCGGTCCCGGCGTTCTTAGCATGTTGTATGCCAACGGTGAAGGCGTTCCACGCAACACCGCTGTCGCCCGAGGTCTCGTTTGTGAGATTCAACATGCCGCGACAGCGGAAACCTCATTCAGACTCGCGCTGCTGGATGAGATCGACCATGCGCCGAAGCCGCCGCATTTTGATCTGTGCCAAACCGCAACCAGCGGCCTCAGCCAGGGCTCTTGTCAAGACCTTGTTTCCAGCAAAGCTCGCGTGGTGCAGACAGCGCAAATCGCGGTGTTTACGGCCCATCTCGCCCCGGCAGCCAAAGCAGCCTTCATGGCCTTGCAGAAGGCCGAAACCGAGTACGAAAGCACCCGGAGCGAAAACGAAGTCGACCTTTCGGGTACCGCTCGCGAAGCCCTCGCGCTTCAGGACCAAGACGACACAGCCAAGCAGTTCCTCGCCGATTTAAGCAGCTTGCAACATGTGCCCCCTGAAGCTCACCCATCTGTCGCTCAGGCGGATACGGAGTTGAACTCCGCTTATGCGAGCCTTCGCAAGGTGCTTTCCGCAGCAACGGGAAGCCCAGATTCCGAACACGGCACAGTGACCTTTGCCGGCGTCCAGCAAACCGAGCGCAGTTGGTTGAAACTTCGCGACCGATGGACGGAGTTCCTTTCGACGGCATACCCCAGCTATCCGAAAGATGCGTTCCTCGCGAGGCTGATCGCAGCACGAACCAAACAGCTACACTCCCTTCTTCAACCGGCGTATTGACCCGAATAAGAGCACACGAGACAACCATGTACTCTAAACGGAACTCATGAAGCGCATTCTCACCGGGGCCGCTCTGATCGCGTTGGTCGCGGTTCTCATCTACCTCGATAAACCGTTTTTGATCGCCGCCTCCAGCGGCCTCGTCGCGCTGCTTGCCGCACTGGAGTTTCGCGGCCTCAGTGCCAAAGCGAACAGCCCCGTCCCCCTCGCGTGGACGATTGCAGCCATTGTGTTGTTTTTCGTTGTCAGCACGCTTCTCCTCACCGAGGTGCTCACGGCGGTCGTCTTCAGCGTGCTTGTTCTCTTTGTTTGGAACAGTTTTCGCCGGCCTTTGTCGCAGGTTCTGCCAGAAACCGCTGCGGGGGCCTTTTCGCTTGTATACCTCGCCTATCCGCTGTCGTTGATCCCGCGCATCCTAGCGCTCGAAGAAGGCACCGCGCTGCTGCTCTTTTTGTTCTTATGCGTTTGGTGCGGCGATATCGCTGCCCTTTACATCGGCAAACGCTTCGGCCGCCGCAAGCTGGCGGCTTCCCTTTCACCCAATAAGACGTGGGAGGGCGCCTTTGCTTCAGTGCTCGGCAGCGTTGTGTTCGGCCTGGGTTTTATCGTCTGGGGTAACAG
>CAXTNA010000117.1:6157-8306 GCA_964245535.1 uncultured Acidobacteriaceae bacterium
GGTAACAGTCTGGCAGCGCACAACTCCAACTACGGCCGTCTCGGAACAAGTGAGCCGTGGTGGCAGTTCCTGCTTCTGGCAATGTTGCTGAACATCGCCGCGCAATTGGGCGATCTCGTTGAATCGGCGCTGAAACGCGGCGTCGGGGTCAAGGATTCCGGAACCCTGCTTCCAGGCCACGGCGGTGTGCTCGATCGCATCGACGCACTGTTGCTAGCCGCCCCGGTGCTGTGGTTTGCCCTGGTGCTTCGGCAGGCGGTTTGAGGTTGTGCAGCGCTGTATTTATGTGTCACTGCCGGCTTGAATTGTCATCCCGACGGAAGTGAAGGACCTCGGCATTCCCATGAGGTGCCAATCTGCCTCAAGCAGAATACAAAGGTCCTTCGCTCCGCTCAGGATGACAACAGGTAGTGTGGACTGAGGAAAACTGCTCAGCTTGCCTTTTTCTCCTTGTGCCCGCCGAACTGAAAGCGCATCGCCGACAGTAGCTTGTTGGCAAAAACGGCGTTGCCCTGCGAGGTGAATCGCGCAAACAGTGCCGCGCTGAGCACATCGGCCGGCACGCCTTCGTCAATGGCAGCGATGGTTGTCCACCGGCCCTCGCCCGAGTCCGACACGCGGCCGCCGTAATCGCACAAAACCGGCGACTCCACCAGCGAGGGTGCCGGCAAATGCAGCAGCCATGACGCGATCACACTGCCGCGCCGCCACACTTCGGCGATCTCCGGGATCGGCATGTCATACTGGTAGTGTTCCGGCTCGCGCATGGGCGCGGTTTCGGCGTCGAAGGTTTCTTCTGTTTTGCCCACGTTGGCATGCTTCAGGATGTTCAGGCCTTCCGCATAGGCCGCCATGATGCCGTACTCAATGCCGTTGTGCACCATTTTCACGAAGTGCCCCGCACCGACCCCACCGCAATGCAGATAACCATCTTCCGCGGTGGTCGGTGCCGCTTTTTCGCGGCCCGGTGTGCGTCCGATCGAGCCGATGCCCGGCGCCAGGGTTTTGAAGATCGGATCAAGGTATTGCACGGCATGGTCTTCGCCGCCGATCATCAGGCAATAGCCGCGTTCCAGCCCAAACACGCCGCCGCTGGTGCCCACATCGACCCATTTGATCCCGGCCGCGCCCAACTCCTTGCCGCGCCGGATGTCGTCGACATAGTAGGAATTACCGCCGTCGATGATGATGTCGTCCGCCTGGAGATGCGGCTGCAGCCCCTTCACGGTGGCATCGACCACACCGGCCGGCACCATCAACCACACCGCCCGCGGCGTTTTCAGCTTGCCGACCATGTCTTCGAGCGAGTTGCTCGGCGTGGCGCCTTCTTTTGCCAGGGCGGCGATTGCGTCCGGGCTGTTGTCGTACACCACACACTCATGCCCGCCCTTGATCAACCGCCGCACCATATTCGCGCCCATTCTGCCCAGGCCCACCATTGCGATCTGCATCCTGCCTCCGTTGTTTCTCCGCGAACGATGCGTTCGCAGGCCCCTTCTGAAGTTCTGTTATTCCACGCCGCTTGCCAACGCGGGCCTTGCGGACTGTGGAGCAAGGCGCCAGGTCACCGGCACATGCCCGCGTCCAAACGCCAATCGTACGTAGTCGAGTGAAAGCCCTGCTCGCTCGCGCATACCGGGCATCTTCGCAATGTAAATGGCCCGCCACATCAGCCAGGCCAATACACCCTTCACGCGCACACCGTAAACATTGGCCACGCCGCCATGCCGCGAAATAACCGCCAACTCCCCGATCTGCTTGTAGCGGAACGGCTTCACCGGCCGTCCACGCAGCACCGCCAGGATATTATCCGCGAGATGGGTGCCTTCCCGGGTTGCATTTTGTGCAGTGGGCTCGAGAAAGTGTCCACTGCCGTCCGGCTTGGGTACCTCCGCGCAGTCGCCGAGGGCCCACACGCCGGGGCGTCCGGCTACGCGAAACGTGCTGTCGGTGGCAATACCGCCTTTTTTGCCTTTCGGACAATCGAAGGAGGCCACAAGGGGGTTGGGCTGAATACCGGTGTCCCAAATCAACATACCGGCGGCCAGTGTTTCTCCATCCGTAAGGGTGAGGTGGTTCGCGGTGACGCTTTTCACGCCGGCGCCTTTGTGGACGCGAATGCCGTCCTCTTCCATTTTTGCTTCGGCAT
>CAXTNA010000118.1:0-311 GCA_964245535.1 uncultured Acidobacteriaceae bacterium
CAATCGCTGCCGGTTGGGCCGTTTGCATGAACGCACGTGCTTCTTCCAGGTTTCGCGCAAACTGCAGCGCGTAGGCCGCGTTTTTCAACGCCGCCTGATGCACGAAACGAGTGTTGAGATCGTCCTCCACGATGAGCACGAGAGGCGCATCGGGCGAGTGTTGTACTGCTTCCGCAAGCGGCGCTGCGACCTGGGCATAACGGACCGGCAGCGTCACCGTAAAGGTGGAACCCTCATCGGGGGTGCTCGCCACGGTAAGCGTACCGCCGCGCAGCTCTGCCAGGCGACGCGCCAGCGGCAGCCCAAGCCCT
>CAXTNA010000118.1:321-8296 GCA_964245535.1 uncultured Acidobacteriaceae bacterium
CAATTTGAATGAACTCTTCAAAAATGCGCTCGTGATCCCTGGCCGCAATCCCTATGCCGGTGTCCGTAACGCGGAAAACCATCTCCCCTGCTTCGAGCTCAGACGATTCATTTGTTGCAGTCGACTCGGGAGTCTGCGCAAACTTTACAAATTCAGCAGACACCTGCACATGGCCGCGCTCGGTAAACTTCAACGCGTTCGCAATCAAATTACGCAGGATTTGTGAAACCTTGGCCTCATCGGTAAACAGCGGCGGCAGAGCGTCATCGGCGATAAAGACCAGATCGACCGCCGTGCCGGTGAGCAGCGTGCGCAGCATGCCCCGTAGCGCGCCAAAAAGGTCAGCTACCGTGAAGGCCCGTGGACGTATCTCCACCTTGCCCGCTTCCACCTTGGCCATATCGAGCAGATCGTTTACGAGTTCGCTGAGATCGGCCGCGGAACGGCGGATATAGGTGACCTGCTTTTCCTGTTCCGTGGAAAGATCGCCGTCCGCACGATCCGTAAGAATGCCGCACAGCGCCAGAATGGAATGCAGCGGTGTGCGAAATTCGTGCGAAAGATTGGAAAGAAAGCTCGTCTTCAGGTCGGAAATGCGGCGCAGATCGTTGGCACTTTGCTCAAGCTCCGCGTACAGCGCCACCACGCCCCGATTGGTGTCTTCGAGCTCGTGATTGACCTGCAAGAGCAGCTCTTGTTTTTCGCGCAACTCCGCCAGGGTGCGCAGCAACTCCTGATTCTGCCGCTCCATTTCTTCGAAGGGATCGACCTCGGCATTGGCAAGCTTGGCTGCAATCGCCCGGACTTCGTCCGGCGTCGCATGCGGCTTCGATGGCGGTAGAAATCTTCCGATCGTTACAGCCGTGCCGTCAGCGCCCGTTACGATATCGAATTGGTCCATCAGGCGGCGCGTGCCGATGAGGCCCTTGCCCAACCCGGTGCGCGATGCATAGCGGCCCTCCATCACGTCGTCGAGGTTCCGGATACCGGTACCCCGGTCGGCAACGCCGATCAGAAAGCGTTGCGGCTGTGTTGCAGTTACCTCGAAGGTCACTACACCCTCGCGCGCATACCGAAAGGCGTTGCGCGCCAGTTCTGAAGTGGCGGTAGCCAAACGAATCTGCTCCTGATGGTCGAAGCCTAATAGAAGGGAGATCTCGCGTGCGCGCTGCCGCGCGTACACCACATGGCGTTCCGACACGAGCCGCAGTTTCGAGATGGTCATTACACCGGCGGTCATAGTATCTTATGCGCGCGTGACGAGAATAGTCGCATCATCGCGCCTTCTGCTGAAATCTCGATATACGATTCCGGCGATCAGGGCCGGATGCCGTTGCGCCAGGCCGGGGTAGTCGTTCAGGTTCCACCGCGTGCCCAGGCCGTCTGTGTGCATCAGCAGCGTGGACCCATCGGCCCAATCATAGGTGAACTGCTGCATGGTACCCAGGTTGTGTCCCGGCGTGCCGTTCATGGAGACCAGGTTCTTGGGGCGTTCCTGCCCATGCACCGACGCTGCGATGTTGCCGGAACCGGTATAGTGCAGCACCTTTTGCTCGTGCAAAATTTCGGCAACAGCAACCGCCGCGCCGCGGGTTTTCTGTAGCGCTTCGTGCACCGACTGCAGAATCTGCTTCGGCGAGCCGCCGGCATCGCGCTGAAAAGCGGAGACCGCCTCCTGCGCGGCTTCACTGGCGATGGGACCGTGACCGAGGCCGTCCGCCATCAGGTACACGCTGCGCTCGGGGGTGAGAACGGCGCTCCAGCCATCGCCGGAAAGGCTTTCCCCGCTAAATGGAACATTCACTGTGCCGAGTTGCGCGAGCTGGGGCTTCACAGCTTCCTCTTCCGAACGCACCACTCGCGCAAACACAGCTGTACCTTTTTGGAGCTGCGAATATACCTCAAAGGTGTTGGCAAGCCGACGGATGGCGCCCAGGCCCGTGCCTGGGGTCGAGCCGGTGCTATACCCATCCTGGAGAGCGACCGCGATATCGGCGATGCCGGAACCGCGGTCGAGCGCGAGCACATCCACGCCGCTGGCTGTACCAAGTTGCCACGGGGTGAGCACAATTTCGCCGCCACCGCCGTGCACGGAAAGGTTGCGGGCGGTCTCCGTGACCACGATGCCGAGTTGTCCGCAGCGCAACTCGCTGAAGTCGAGGGTTGTGCCGAGCTGCAAGGCTTGGCGGCGGGCGTTGCCGACCTCGCTTTGGTCCTTGCCGTTGGCGGAAATTAGACGGCTGACGCGACCGGTTACTTCCATCGCACCACCGTGACGGCGGTGCCGCGCCCCGGTTCCGAGTCGATGGCGAACTCCTGCATCAGGCGCTTGCTGCCTCCCAGCCCCAACCCCATGCCCTTACCGGAGGTGTAGCCATCCCGCATGGCGAGCGCGACATCGGCGATGCCGGGGCCCTTGTCGCGGAAGGTAAGCCGGATGCCGGAGCGGTCGGCATCCTGCAACAACTCGAGGATGGCCTCGCCGCCGCCACCGTGCTCGAGCGTGTTACGGCCGAGTTCACTGGCAGCCGTTACGATCTTCGTTTGATCCACAAGGCCTATCTTCTGCTCGATACACAGAGCCCGTACCCGTTGTCGTACCAGCACAACATCATTCGAGGTTCTGATCGGCACAGTTTCAGATTTCTGTACGGTCCCTGCGCCAATCATCGAAGTCCTCAGCATCCGCTACGGTTTCGCGAAGATATTGCATGCCGGACTCCACGTTGAGGGCGGTGCGGATGCCCGGCAACGACATGCCGAGTTCAACCAGGGTGATCGCCACTGCCGGCTGCATGCCGACCACCACGGTGATCGCATCGAGGATGTGCGCCATGGACGCGATGTTGGCCAGGGTGCGTCCGATGAAGGAGTCCACGATCTCGAGCGAAGAAATATCGATCAGCACACCTTTGGCGCCCATCTCGGCGATGCGGTCCGTGAGGTCCTTTTGCAGCGTCATCGCGAGTTGGTCATGCATGTCCACCTGCACGGTGACGAGCAGATAGGTGCCGATGCGCAGAATGGGAATACGTTCCATCAGAGTGCCTTGGCCATGGAATCAACAGGTTGCGGGCGTTCTACGCGCACGACTTTGCGGCCGCTTTGTTCCAGCGCCAGCCGGAAAGCGTCGGCCAGCTTGGCCTTTGTCACAATATCCTGCAGATTGATGCCGAGATGGACGATCGTCTGGGCGATCTGTGGGCGGATGCCGCTGAGGATGCACTCTGCGCCCATCAGCCGAGCGGCGGTGATGGTTTTCAGCAGGTGCTGCGCCACCAGCGTGTCTACCGTCGCGACACCGGTGATATCGATGATGGCGACCCGGGAATTGGTTTGCACAATGGCTTGCAGCAGCGATTCC
This sequence comes from uncultured Acidobacteriaceae bacterium, assembly GCA_964245535.1. Taxonomy (GTDB): domain Bacteria; phylum Acidobacteriota; class Terriglobia; order Terriglobales; family Acidobacteriaceae; genus Granulicella. The sequence goes on from CAXTNA010000118.1 coordinate 3,686, forward strand.
ATAACGACCTGGGTGCGCGCACTGTCGAGCGTACCGATCAACGGCAGCGCCAGAATACCGTCCCACAGGGTGACCACCGGCGTGGAAAGCTCCAGCATGTCCTCCTGCTGGCGGGCGATGACCTTGTCGCGTCCCTGGATAAAGCTTTCCGTGGTATGCAGAGCCAGTTTATCGAGAAAACCATCCACTACGGAGAAATTCGCGAAAAGCAGGTCGGTGTTTTGGGCGTACTGTTGCCGTATCTGCGCAAAAAAGGACGGTTTGAGCGACAGGATGAATAAGGCCGTTTCCGACGAAGAAAAACCGAGCTGGGCGCGCGACACAGAAAGCGTCGCCAACATATTTTTAAGCGGACGCCACGCGGAAGCGCCGAAATCATCCAGCTTCGTTTCGGAGGGAACAGCAGTGATCGCGGCGACCACCTCCGCCGCTTGGGCATCCAGGTCGCGCTCGTCTAGCAGATCACGGCGCTGCAGCGTCGATTGAAGTTGCGCCGTCCAGTCCTTCAGAATGGCCGGGGAATTTTCTTGCAAGAGTGCAAGTAATGAGGTCATAGAACCATAGTTTATATGCGCGGCGATCATTGCACACTGCCTGATTCGCGTAACCCGCCGACCGTGCAAGCGCCAGGACGGCAAGGGAAACGCATCTCAAGCAGAGTAGGATCCGTTCCCAGCGGAGTTGCAGCGAGGACCATATGCCCGACTTGTCCAAGGACCATATTCAGGAGCACATCGATCTGATTGCTCGCCATGAGGCGGAGTTTCTCGCCAAGCGCACGCCCACGGAGCGAGTCAGCGACCGCATCGCGGCCTTTGCGGGCAGTTTCAGCTTCGTCGGGCTGCAACTATTCGTTTTTTTGGGCTGGATTTTCGTAAACAGTTTTTCCATTCTGCACATCCCGCACTTCGATCCCGCGCCGTTTTCTCTGCTGGGTACAGCCGTCGCCATGGAAGGGATTGTCCTTGCAAGCTTCATCCTGATGCGGCAAGCGCGCATGGGCCGTCGAGGCGACGAACGCGATCACCTGATGTTGCAAATTCTGATGCTCACCGAAAAAGAACTCACCGCACTGCTCGGCATGGATCGGCAGGTAGCCAGACGGATGGGATTGCATGAGGTGGCCAATAGTCCCGAACTGCGGCAACTGAGTGAACATACGTCGATCGACGAAGTAGCACAGAATATTGCGGAAACGATTCCGGCTACGGAGGAGTTTTAGCGCACCTAACCTTGGAACGACTCGGCGTGGGTAAGTGCCTGATTTAGCGCGGGACTGTGGTGAGTCCCGGGCGGGCGGAGTGGATTCCATGTGGGGCGTGCGACACGCTGAACAGAACTAATCGTCGTTGATGACGAGGGACCGGAGCAGTTCCAACACACCGTCGGCCGCCTCAGGATTTTGGAGCGCGCTGTGCACCGCATCCACCGCAATGGCCGCTTGTGACTCTGAAACTGTTTGAACCCGCGCCATCGACCATTCCGGGAAATCCCGCAAGTCGATTGCGGAGCAATCGATCACCGTCACCTCGCCGTGCCGCGGATCCTGCTGAATGCGCTCGAACACCTGTTCGATTGCCACTTTGGGACCTTCCAACACCTGGGCAAAATAGCCTGCGTTGTACAAAAGAGCTCCCGTTACGTTGCGTCGGCGATTGTTGGTGCGTGCCTTTTCCAGTATCTGGCCTATGGCCTGGTTCGATCGGTCCCCGCCCTCGTCGATCAGGTTGCGGCTGCAGTAAAGAATCCTGTACATCTGCTGTTCCATGGCTTACTCCTTTTCAAGCGTGGTAAGACTGTTTATGAAAGGCGTGGCGAAGAAAGCTCTCAGTTCGCTCGCAGGAATGGCCCGGCTGTAATAGAAGCCCTGAACGGAGTGGCAGCCCTCCGCGCGCACATGGGCCAGATGCTCCGGAGTTTCCACGCCTTCCGCGAGTGTGGCGATCCCAAGGCTTTGCCCCAGCGCGGAGATGGCCCGCAAAATGGCCCGATTTTTCGCTTCGCCTCCGGTGGTGTTAATCAGGGAGCGATCGATCTTAATTTTGTCGAAAGGAAAATTCACCACCTGGCTGAGTGACGCCAGGCCGGTGCCGAAGCTGTCCATGGCCACGCGTATGCCCAAAAGGCGCAACGCGTTCAGCGTGGAGCGCACGACGCCTCCATCGCGCAGCAGGATTTCTTCCGTGACCTCTACCTCCAGACGGTTGCCGGCGAGTCCTGATGCTTTCAGCGCGCGTTCCGCGGCATCGGGAAAGCCGGAGCTTTCAAACTGCAAGGGCGAAACATTGACGGCAACGGTCATGGTTTCCGGCCATGCGGCGGCGTCGCGGCACGCGGTTTTCACCACCCAATCGCCGATGGGAATGGCAAGCCCGATCTCTTCTGCGAGGGGCAGGAAATCTGCGGGCAGCAGTAATCCTCGCTTCGGATGACGCCAGCGCAGCAAGCCTTCCAGCCCGATGACGCGCTGTTCTTCCACATCGATCTGCGGCTGATAGTGCAGTTCAAACTGCTTCAGCAGCAGCGCCTTGCGCAGATCCAGTTCCAGGAGACGCCGTTCCTGGGCCCGATCCTCCATGAAGCTGGCAAAGAAGTGGTACACGCCGCGCCCATTGCCTTTGGAGTGATACAGAGCGAGATCGGCGCTTCGCAGCAGCTGGCTTCGTGACCGGCCGTCCTGCGGCGCGCGCGCGATGCCGATGCTGACGCCGACATTTACGATGTGTCCGTCAACGAGGTACGGCCGTTGCAGCAAGTCGATGAGACGATTGGCGAGCTCCGCTACACGATGGTCGTCGAGACCATGTTGAATGATGACGGCGAACTCGTCGCCACCCAAGCGCGCCAGCGTATCGGTATCCCGAAGGCCTGTCCGTAGCCGTTCCCCCACTAGGGCCAGCAGAGCATCGCCGACCGCGTGTCCCAGCGTATCGTTTACGGCCTTGAAGCGATCCAGGTCGAGAGAGAGCATCGTGATGCCATCCGCCGTTCCCTGGTTGAGTTCTTCAAAGGCGACATCGAGTTTGTGTTCGAAAAGTGTGCGATTTGCCGCGCCGGTTAAACGGTCTTTGTAGAGAATCGAGAAGATTTCCTCGCGCTTTGCGGACAGTTCCTCCAGGGAAAGCAGCCAGGAAAACTCACCCAACTGGTGCAGATCGAAGTGCACCTTTCTTTTTTCCGGCACGGGGCTCAGGATGAGCGACGCGGCGGCGTCACCGGGACGGCCGGCGATGGCTCCCTCGAGCCAACGGCAAAGCTGCTCTGCCGCCTCCCCTTCACTACCGCCAAGCAATGGGGATAGAGCTTCAAGCGCCGTTTCTTCCGAAGTATTTTCTCCGTTGGGCCTGAGCGCTGCACGAAGGGCGCGACTGATGTGCAGCACGCGCAAAGACGAGTTGAGCACAATGGACCCGTGCAGGCCGTGACGAGGAAACTCCCATCCCGGAGAGGTGGAAGGGGGCGTTCCGGTTTCGAGCATTCCGCCCGTGCGGTGAAGGGGATCCACGGTCGCCAGAACCGGTTTGGAGAGCCCTGCTTTGGATCCCGAAGATGGAGGTGCAGAGGGCGCGAAGAACGAATCATCCGCGACAGCTGCCGATTCAGCGAACCGTGTCATGCTTTCCAGTGTCGTCAGCCGAGCGGCTTGGGAAAATCACCTAAGTGGGGGACGGCGCGCCCCAATCGTCAAAGTGCATGGCCGCCCAATGTGCCATTCTGATACGAAAGGCGATCGGCAGGAATGGGTTGGAGGTCGAAACCGGGTCCTTGCCACAACACACGAAAATTGTCCTCACCCTTCCCATGCATGTCGGACACCTTGAGGTGGTGACGCCCTTTGGCAAGCGCGATGGGAAGCGTCACCGCGCGCGCCGCATTGCCGGCCAAGCCGCACACCTGTGGAAACGGTTCCGGGCTTGCTTTGGTGGCGGCATGATCGATGGTCAGCGTTTCCGCATCGTTTGCAACAACGACGAAGGTGTAAGTGCCGTCCGCGGGTGCGTCGATATCACCTTCAAACGACACCACATACTGTTCCGCACGATGCGGAACACCGGCGAGATCCAGGGTGCTCGTCACGGCGGTGATGGTCTGCCGTTGCGTTTGTGGATCCACCTCCGCGTAGTTTGAGAGAACGCCGGGTGAGCCGCCGGAGTTTGTTTCCGCCGGAAGCAGAGCTTCGCTAATCACCATCGAACGGGAAAGCCAGGTCTGGCGCCCTGTTGAAGAGGACGCATGCAGCAACACGCGGAAGCTGCCGGAGTGATCCCACAGTGTGCCGCCTGTGTCCGGGAACCGGTGCGTCACCTTGCGTCCGGTGGCATGCGTTCCATCACCGAAACTCCACTCATAGGAGAGCTTGCCGGCATCGGCGGCATCCTCAACAGCTTCGAAGGGAACACGCTGCCCGGGACGGATCAGACCGCTGATGGAAGCGATGTGCACCTGTGGGCCGCCGGTGTGGAAGATAGGTTCCGCGGCACCGTCCGTCACCTCGAGCGGCAGGTCGGCGTCTGTTTTGACAGGCGTTCCAGTCAGGCTGACGTTGTCCAGGTTCACCGCTTCGACGCTGCCCTTCAAGATTGAAGGCACAAGGGACGGCAGATCCAGTGC
>CAXTNA010000119.1:0-7242 GCA_964245535.1 uncultured Acidobacteriaceae bacterium
CCAGCAGCCAAAGTGGGCTCGCCGGCAAAGGATGTTTCGGCAGAGGTCCCAGAGGGTAAGTACCCAAGCCCGCTGGTCTTTGCCAAAATCGAGTTGAGCAGGGCCGGAGACGGTTCCGGCGCATGCCCCTTTAACAACTCCAGCCAGGCGGCGCCCCGCTTTGCATCGGCCAACTCTTCCGTGCAATGCGGGCATAGGGCGAGGTGGCGATCCAGTGCTGTTTGCTCCGCTTCGCCCAGCAAATCTTCCGCGGCGTCCGGCAGCAGGGAAGCCCACGCGGCACAGGCGGCGGGCATGGCCTCGCTTTCAGGGGCCCCGGGGCACTCACGCCAGGCGAACTCATCTTGCTCGAAATCCCAATTTTGCGCCACGTTACATCACCTGCCCTTCCATGTCTTTCAATAGTCGCGCCAACTCGGAACGGCCGCGACTGATGCGACTTTTCACCGTTCCCTGGGGGATCGCAAGCGCTTCGGCAATCTCGCGGTAATCCAGGTCTTCCAGGTCTCGCAGGATGACGGCTTCGCGCAGCTCCGGAGACACCTTCGCCAAGGCAGCTTGCACCTTGGCCCGCAGTTCAAGCCCGGCAACATGATGCTCCTGCCCCCCGCGGGAATCCTGCAGGCGGTCGGCACGGGTACGGCCGTCGTCCTCGCCGCTTAGCGGTTCATCCAGTGATTCGCTGGCGCGTTCGAGCCGGGATCGCCGATAGTGGTCGACCAGCAGATTGCGCGTCAGGGCGGTCAACCAGACGCCAAAGCTCGCCTTGGCCGGATCGAAGCTACGCAGATTGCGGTAGATCTTCAGGAAGACCTCCTGCGTGAGGTCCTCCGCTTCCGCCACTGAGCCGGTGAACCGATAACAAAGCCCATACACCCGCCGCTGCTCCCGACGCACCAGCAACTCCCAGGAACGGGCGTCGCCCAGCACGCATTGGGTGGCGAGATTTGCCAGGTAGGCTTGGTCAGCGGCAGCCGCTACACGCGCCGGATTGGCCATCGCCGCCTGATGTACCTCGCCGGCTTGTGAGGCGTGCGCCGGCGATATTTCGGCGCGAGGAGCCGGCATGACCCCGGCTTCGGGGGCGACGGCCGCTTCCGGCTTTGGCTCAAATCGTGGAAGCGGCACCATCGCGCCTTCCCGTGCACCGGCGGGTTGCGATTTCGCAGTGCTTGGATTCGCAGGACCTGGATTCGCAGGGCTTGGATTCGCAGGGCTTGGATTCGCAGGGCTTGGATTCGCAGGGCCGGGATTTACAGGACCGGGAACTGCGGGTTTGGAAACCGCGGCAGCGGGAACTACGGTCAGTCGCATCGTCCCCGGACTCACCACCATCGTTGCCATGCACACCCATACGCAGCGCTCCCCGGATTGGTTCCATACCTAAATTCGACCCCTGCTTCGGGTCCACGGAACCCCACCGGCGCGGTCCGTGGGACCTATTGCTTGATCACGCCGCAGGCAATCCGGTTGCCGGAGTTTCCGCTGGGATCTGTTTTCATGTCGTCCGCATGCTCATGCACGATGATCGATGTCCCACCGTTAGACAGCAACGAGTTTGGCGCGCCCGGTTGTAACGTCACCGCCGTGAGCATGTACTTGGCCGTGCCCTTATGGTCCTCACCCACGCTTAGATTGCTCGGCGTGTCGCCCGCATGGTGTCCCATCGCATTTTGAAAGCCATGCTGTTTGCTGTCCGGGTTGAAGTGTCCACCGGCAGATTTGAAATCCGGACCCTCACAAGTGGGGTTCTGATGGATGTGCACCCCATGATCACCGAAAGGGGTATTTTCGAGCGAAACCTTCACCTCGACACCATTCTTCTTTTGCAGAAAAACGGCCTTGCCCGCAGGCTGCCCATCCCTGTTCACCAGATCGACCTTGATTTCCTTTATGGGTTTGGCGTCCTGCGCCATCGCCGCCGCGCCCGTGAAAGATGCCAGGGCTGCCACCATCAACCATCTGCCTGCCATTGTGTTCTCCTTGAGGAAGTATTGTCAGGATACGCCCCACCAGGATCTGGAGGATGGCCTTTCAGCAGGTTGGAAAAAGGAACCACAGGCCGCTCCGCATTTCCACCGGCTGCAAACGGCTACCATCAGGCTCACCATGCCTTTCCCTAGCGAGCACCCTGCTCCCGGCGCCTTGCGTCCCGGCACGCCGGTTCCCGGCGTTCTGGAAGTCATCACCGGACCCATGTTTTCGGGCAAATCCGAAGAACTCATTCGACGCCTGACGCGCGCGCGCATCGCGCGACAACGGGTGCTTTGTTTTAAGCCGGACATCGATCTCCGCTACCACCGGACACACATTGCATCGCATTCCGCGCAAACGCATGAGGCCTACCCCGTCACCTCCGTCGACGATCTCCGCTCCGTGCTGCTGCCGCAACTGGACGCGCTGGAGGTCATCGGCATCGATGAGGTGCAGTTTCTGTCCGAAGAGATCGTGGCCCTCGCTACGGAGCTGGTGGTGCAGGGCAAGCGGGTGCTCGCGGCGGGGCTCGACATGACCTTCACGGCAGAGCCATTCGGCCCTGTCCCCGCGCTGATGGCCTTGGCTGACAAGGTCACGAAGCTTTCAGCGGTGTGCATGGTTTGTGGGCAAAGCGCGATCCATACACAGCGTCTCGGGCCGTCGCAGCAGTTGCTCGTGGTGGGTGCAGCCGATTTATACGAAGCTCGCTGTCGCGCCCACTTCACCCCCCATGGCGACACCTACCGGAGCGAGCAAATCGAGCTGTCCGCAACCCTGCTGCCGGCATGAGTTCGGCATCAGGCGCGAAGGCGGTCAAGCAGGTCGAGTACCGCACCGGAGTCGATCATCCGCGCTGCCAGGTGTACCCCGGCGACGAGATCCGGCGCGCGTCCGGCTACCGTCAGCACGGCGGCTGCATTTAGCAGTACGACATCGCGTGGAGGGCCGGGCCGCCCCGCAAAAATCGTTTGCAGAATCGCCGCGTTCGTTTGCGCATCGCCACCGGCCAGCGCGGCCATTGGCGCGCGCGCAAGCCCGGCAAACTCCGGCGAGATCTCATCCTCGACCATGGGTGGATCACTCCCCACGCGCACGGTGACTACCTGGCTCGGTCCGCCAAGGGCAAGCTCATCCAGACCGCCTGCCCCATGCACCACGCAGGCATGGCGCACCTCCAACAGCAGCATTGCCTGAGCCACGGGAACCGAAAGCCGGGCCGCGTACACGCCCATCACTTGCCGCCGCGCTCCGGCAGGATTTAGCAGAGGGCCAAGCACGTTGAAGATCGTGCGCACCCCCATCGTCCGGCGTACCGGCAGCACCGCGCGCATGCCGGGATGGTGAGCGGGGGCGAGTAGAAAGCAAAAGCCATGGGCCCGCAGCGCTGCGACGGCAGCTTCCGGCGCCAGCGAGATTGGCACGCCCAGGGCTTCGAGCACGTCCGCCGAACCGCACCGGCTGGTGACGGCCCGGTTGCCGTGCTTGGCCACCTTGGCACCCGCGGCTGCAGCCACCAACGCCGCTGCCGTGGAGATGTTGAAGGTGCCGCTGCCGTCGCCGCCCGTGCCGCAGGTATCGACCAGCTCGTCGCGTTCCGCTTCGCTGAGTGGTAAGGGAACGGCGGCCTCGCGGAGGGCTAATGCAAAGCCGGCAATCTCCTCCGCAGTCTCCCCCCGCGCCCCCATGGCGCCGAGCAGGGCTGCGAGTTCAATCTCGGCGGCCTCGCCCGCAAGAAGACGAAAAGCAAGCGAGCGTGCCTCCTCCAAAGAAAATGTTTCGCGCCCTTCAATGACCTGCTTCAGTTCCCGCGATATCGACACAGGGTTGAGGCTACAAGATGCCGGGCACGCACGCATGGGGGCACACTTCTTCAACCCTTCATCCTCATGGCTGCGATACACTGCACCTTTGCCGCACTCCCAAGGAGCTTCATGAAGATTCACGAGTACCAAGCCAAAGAGATCCTGCGCCGCTACGGTGTGCCTGTCCCGGACGGGCAGATGGCAGCCACGTTTGAGGAGGCAGACGCTGCCGCGCAGCAACTCTTCAGCGCCGGGCATGGGGTCGTCGTGGTAAAGGCACAAATCCATGCCGGGGGTCGCGGCAAGGGCGGCGGCGTGAAGCTGGCAAAGTCGCGGGGCGATGCGGAAGAGCACTCGAAGAGCATTCTCGGCATGCAGCTGGTGACGCACCAGACTGGCGCTGCTGGGCAAAAGGTGCAGCGGCTGCTGATCGAGTCCGGTTCGGCCATCGCCCGTGAACTCTATCTCGGCATTGTGCTCGACCGCGCGAGTTCGAAGGTGGTCTTCATGGCCTCGCAGGCCGGCGGCATGGAGATCGAAGAGGTGGCGCACGAGAACCCCGACGCCATCTTCAAAGAAGTCATCGACCCCGCACTCGGGCTGGCCCCGTACCAGGCGCGCCGGCTCGCCTTCAAGCTCGGCTTGGAGCCCGCGCAGGTTCCCGAAGCCGTGCGTTTCATGACCGGGCTCTACAAGGCTTTCCTCGAAACCGACTCCACGCTGATGGAGATCAACCCCTTCATCACCACCAGGGACGGCAAGCTCGCCGCGCTCGACTGCAAGATCAACTTTGACGACAACGCCCTCTTCCGCCACAAAGACCTCAAGGATTTACGTGATCTGGCCGAAGAAGACCCGCTCGAGGTCGAGGCTTCCAAGTTTGCGCTCAACTACATCAAGCTCGACGGAAACATCGCCTGCATGGTCAACGGCGCGGGGCTGGCCATGGCGACGATGGACATCATCCAGTACGCGGGCGGCTCGGCGGCCAACTTTCTCGATGTGGGCGGCGGGGCGAATCAGGAGCAGATCGAAAATGCCTTCGGCATTTTGCTGAGCGATAAGAACGTGAAGGCCATTTTCATCAATATTTTTGGCGGCATCCTTCGCGTCGATGTGCTTGCGACTGCAGTCGTGGCCGCGGCGAGGAAGCTGAACGTGCAGATACCGATCATCCTCCGGCTCGAAGGCACCAATGTGGAAGAAGGACGAAAGATCCTCGCCGAGTCCGGCCTGAAGTTTCAGGTGGGCGAGACGATGAAGGAAGCAGCAGACTTAGCGGTGAAAGCAGCAAAAGAAGCGTTGTCAGTTCTCAGTTGACAAAGAGTGTGCATGTCTAAATCGTACCGGGACTTGAAAGTGTGGCATCGGTCCATCGATCTCACTTTGCTTATCTACGAACTCACCTCGGACTTTCCCAAGCAGGAAACCTACGGCCTAACTTCGCAAATGCGTCGCGCTGCGGTTTCAATCGCGAGCAACCTGGCGGAGGGGTCGGCCAGAACCACGAAGAAGGACTTCCGACAGTTCGTCGCCATCGCACGTGGGAGCACCTACGAACTGCAAACACAGTTATTCCTAGCCAAGCGCCTAGGCTACTCGTCTGCTGAAAAGATTGGCACGGCAGAAGTGCAGTCTCATGAGATTGGACAGATGCTGACCGGTCTGTCCACTTACCTAAAGCGGCAGAGTGCGGTGATACCACCTACTGAGAACTGACAACGAACAACGGAGAACTTTTATGGCTGTACTGGTCGACAAATCTACCCGCCTTATCGTGCAAGGCATCACGGGCCGCGAAGGCACCTTTCACGCCAAGGGCTGCGCCGAATACGGCACGCAGGTCCTTGGCGGCGTGACGCCGGGCAAGGGCGGCACCACGCATGAGGGCTGGCCTGTGTTCAACACCGTCGAAGAAGCCGTGAAGGCAACAGGCGCGAATGCCACCGTGATTTTCGTGCCCCCACCGGCTGCCGCCGATGGCATTCTGGAGGCTGCCGATGCGGGTTTGCCGCTCATCGTCTGCATCACCGAAGGCATCCCTGTGCTCGACATGGTGAAGACTTGGAATGTGGTGAAGCACACGGAGTCCACATTGATCGGCCCGAACTGCCCGGGGGTCATCTCGCCCGGCAAGGCCAAGATCGGCATCATGCCCGGGCGCATTCATAAGGAGGGCTCGGTGGGCATCGTCTCGCGTTCGGGCACGCTGACGTATGAAGCTGTGTATCAGCTCACGACGCGCGGCATCGGTCAGTCGACGGCCATCGGCATCGGGGGCGATCCCATCGTCGGCACCACGCATATTGATGCCCTTAAGCTGCTGAATGAAGACCCCGAAACCGAGGCCATCATCATGATCGGCGAGATCGGCGGGACGAACGAGGAAGCGGCTGCTGCCTACATCAAAGCCCATGTGAAGAAACCTGTAGTGGGCTTCATCGCCGGGCAGACCGCCCCGCCGGGACGGCGCATGGGCCATGCCGGCGCGATCATCTCCGGTGGCGAAGGCACCGCCGAAAGCAAGATGCAGGCCATGGCCGAGGCCGGCATCCACGTGGTGAAATCACCCGCGGAGATCGGTGCCATGATGGCCCAGGTTTTGGGCAAATAACCCAACTCTCGTGTTGCTGTCACCCACGCGTATGTACGAAAGGATTTGTATGCGTACTCTCACCAAGTTCAGCGTCAACAAGATGGCAGTGCTGCCGGTTTGCCTCCTCACGAGCTCACTTTGCGTCGGCCTGTCGGCGCACGCACAGCGCATCGCCTACACGATCGACCCGGCACACTCGGAGGTGGATTTCGGCATCAAGCACATGGCGATTGCCACGGTGCATGGGCGGTTCAAAATCACCGGCGGTGTGGTCGACTTCGATGATAAAAACATCGCCGACTCGGCAGTGGTGGCGACCCTCGATGTGGCCTCCGTCAACACCGGGGAGGCGGGGCGGGACACGCATCTGAAGAGCCCCGATTTTTTCGACACCGCCAAGTACCCGACCGCGACCTTTAAGAGCACCAAGATCGTGCCCGCAGGGGAAAATTATGATGTCTTCGGCGACTTGACCCTGCATGGCGTGACTAAGCCGTGACGTTGCGCATGGAGCCGCCCAGCAAAGAGCAGATCGGCATGGACAAGAAGCCCCATCGCGGCTTTACCGCCACCACGATGATTCATCGCCAGGACTTCGGCCTGAACTGGAATGGAACGCTCAAATCCGGCGATTCCATGCTCGGCGATGACGTGAAGATGACCTTTGAGATCGAAGCGGCGCAGAAGTAGGCGCTCCCTGGGAACTGATCCGTCTCGTGGAACTTCAGCGCGTCTGGCTGCGATAAAAGCCATACGCGATGCCAAACAGCACGGCCATGATCAGCGCCAGTTGCGCGTGCTGCGTGTGGTGAGCAAGGAGGTTCACCACGGCGTCGACGCTCCAGGCAATGCAGCCGGCAAGCCAGA
>CAXTNA010000119.1:7252-8258 GCA_964245535.1 uncultured Acidobacteriaceae bacterium
TCCGGTCCACCCGTTTGTGGGCGGGTGGGAAAACTGAATCTAGATCGCGCCGAGCCGCCGTATACTCTCGCGTATGCGGCGCATTTTCCTTTCTTTTCTCGCCACGTTGACGGCGATGAGCGTGTGTTTGCGGGCGCAAACAAGCCAGACGATCACGGTCAGCTTTCCGGTCTCGCGCTCGGCGCAGCCGCTCGACGGCCGCTTGCTCCTGCTGCTTTCCAATGATCCGGCAATCGAGCCGCGCATGGCGATCGACGACACGCCGAAGTCGCAGCAGGTCTTCGGCATCACCGTCGATGGCTGGAAGCCGGGTTCGCCTGTGCGGGTCACCGACGCGGCTACCGGCTATCCCGCAACAAAGCTGAGCGCCATGCCGCCGGGCGACTACACCGTGCAAGCCGTGCTGAATGTGTACCAAACCTTCCATCGGGCCGATGGCGCAGTCGTGAAACTGCCGCCGGACCGGGGCGAGGGCCAGCACTGGAATCTGAAGCCGGGCAATCTGCTGAGCACGCCGCAGCGGGCGCATATCGGACCAGGAGCGGCCGCCATCCAGGTCTCGCTCGACCACGTCATCCCGCCGATCGCACCGGAGCCGGATACGCCCTACATCCGCCATTTGCGCATGCAGAGCGCCTTGCTCACAAAGTTCTGGGGCACGCCCATGTTTCTGAGCGCGGTCATGATGGTGCCTGCGGGCTTCGACACGCATCCGGACGCGCACTACCCGCTGATCATCTTTCACGACCACTTTGCGTCTACGTTCAATGATTTTCGCGAAACGCCGCCCGACCCGAACCTGCAGCCGGACTACTCCGAACGCTTCCACCTGGCGGGCTATAACCGCATTCAGCAGGAGGAGGCGTACAAAAATTACCAGACCTGGATCGCTCCGAACCAGCCGCGTGTGCTGATCGTAAAGTTGCAGCACGCCAATCCGTTTTACGATGACAGCTATGCGGTGAACTCGGCCAACCTGGGGCCCTATGGCGATGCGATCGAGACC
>CAXTNA010000120.1:0-8171 GCA_964245535.1 uncultured Acidobacteriaceae bacterium
CTGCGAGACAGCCCACTGCATGGTGCCGGATGGGACGCTGAGGGCGGGGTCGCCGGTGGGGGTTACGGCAAAGTTTTCGGCGCTGCGCCAAAAGGTGCAGGTGGCGTTATTGCGGGGCAGGCTGGCGTCGGCGTGGACATTGCCGATGATGTGCACGGCGTCAGGCGAGACGCCGAGGCCGCGAACCTCGGTGTAGAAACCGACCGGCACGTTGAGGTGGTAGTCGCCGGGCAGGAAGAAGAGAGCGTTGCGCTCGGAGCCGAATTCATTGTGTTGCTGCGTGGCGTAGACGCGATCGATGGCTGCTTGCATCTCCGCCGCGGGCTGCGAGGGGCGGAAGACGAGTACGTTGGGGCCGAAGTTAGGCTGCTTCTGCGCGAAGCTGGGGAGGGCGGTGAGGCTTAGGAAGGTGGCAGCAGCAGCAGCGCGGGATGTGATGGACATGTCTGCAACAAAGTACAGCAGTGGATTGATGTTTGTCTTGGAAGAGTGAGGTGGCAGTTCGTGTAATCGAGTGATAGCATCGGCTTGGCAATGGGAGAAATAGCCAAAAACAAAACACAGGCACATACCGTTCACCGGCATCGACGTCGCCATAGGCATACTCATCCATCGACAATGCCGCATTTCGTTGTACTCGCGCCGGTGGTGATGCAGGATCTGATTCTGGCATTTGACCTCACGCCGGTTCAAGCAGCCGCCATCGTCGGCAACCTGGGAACCGAAAGTCAAAATTTCACCGCTTACCACGAACATGGCCAACCCGAGAATGAAGGTGGGTATGGCTGGGCGCGATGGACCGGTCCCCGCCGTGAAAGCTTTTTTGCTTGGGCAGACGCTCAGCATCTCCATCGGGAAAGTGAGGCCGCCAGTTTGGGGTACTTAGAGCATGAACTACAGACCTCTCAACAGCACGCTCTCGCCGCCTTGAAAATGCAGACCAAGTTGAACAGCGCGACCCATACCTTCATGTTCCAATTTGAGGGTCCGGGCATCCTCAACGAAGGCGACAGGCAAATCCACGCCAGGATTGCCTTGCGAGCATACACCCGAGTTAACGCCGTACAATCAGGAGTTGCAAAATAACATGAGGCTGCCCCACTTATGTTTGTGCGCGCTCGGCGTCAGCTTTGCACCGAGCCTGATCTATGCGGAAACAGGACGATGCGTGATTCAAGTAAAGCAGAAGACTTACCTCGATGGGCCCTGTGAAATTAGGGTCAACGACAATCAGGGCTCGTTCTCGGTAGGCGCAGGAGAAAGGCATAGGTCAAGATCTTTTGCCTACGTTAACATGGAGGATGACGGCGCGCACGGCTACTGGAATGAGACACCTGACTCCAATCACGCTCATACGAGCCTGGGTATCTTGAAGCGCGACGGCGCATGTTGGAAGAACGAAACAGCTCGTGTATGCGCTTATAAATAAGTGCGACGCAGCTATGCTTTACCGGTGCTGAAATCGCGAACGACGTATCTCGAGTGTTATGCGGAATGCATCTATGCAACTGGACAGAGCGGAAGCGTGCTCATTGCTCCAGACGTGCTGCGAAATTCTCAATCTCTTTCAGAACCTCGGCACGATTTGAATCGTGAACATCGTGAGCTGCATGGGGCAGCAGAACGATTCTTACATTTGGCTGAGCTCTGAATAGTTCAAGACGTTGATCGACGAACTCCATGTCTTGCTTCTCGCGTTCAGCACGGTCAGCCCCGGTCACGTTGGTGGGCAACTGATGAGGATACGCGAAGATGACAAGCAAGGGGCACTTAATGGTGTCGTAACGCTGTTCGCTGTCAAGGATTGCTCGCTCAGCTCTTCCTTCCGGTGTTTTTCGGTCCGCTTCTTCTTTTGCAATCTCAGTAGTAGACATTGGAGGTGCTTGGGCAAGGGCATGAGAGTACGCCTGCAACTCCTTCTCAAAATCAGGAAGCTCTTTCAAGAAGGCATCTACGGACTTCCTAGCCTCGACGGGGTTGATGTCGTCCAAAGCGTGGCCGAGGTAACGTCGCATGGTGATGATGTCGATTTGAAGATCGTTCAAGCCGGACCGGGAAAGCGCGTACCGATAGCCTGCGTCTAAGTACACCAAGCCAGCAACGCGTTCTGGCATTCTGCTACCAATCGAACTCAGCTCTTCACCGGCGAGCGAGTGACCCACAATCAGCGGTTTGCTGAGATGGAGCTTATCCAGTACAGCAAGCACATCGTCCCCGAGACGGTCGGCTGAATAGTTTTCCGTCGTAGGCATGGGCGCACTGGAGTTTCCGTAGCCCCTTCTCGTGAGCGCGTAGACGTGAAAATGTGCTCGGAGCGCGACAGGAAAGGAACCGTAGTCACTCCCTTTGGCACCCAAACCTGCCAGAAGGACAAGTGGCGGACCAGAGCCGCCCCAATCCAGAACCTCAATCTTGACTCCGGGCTTAGTTTCAACCATTGAGGGTACGGGCCGCAGTGTTTGGGCAGCGCTCAACCCTCGTCCGATGAGAAGAGCTAACGCGACGTTTGTTAGCCGTCTTCTGAAAAAGCCACTCCGGAGCATGGGAGTAGCTTACTTTGCCTCGCCAGCAACGCGCGACTTGGATGAAACTCTAATAGACACTCTTGTCTTTACTTGCTGACCGGAGCGCCTTTCATGAGGGGTTAGGTATTGGTCGCGTGTCTGAGTTGGCGGCTGATTATGGGCGTGGGATTTGGGCTTTCGATGCCTGCTGGGCAGCGGTTGAATTGAGGGCATGGAATGTGGTCGTGAATTAGGTTTAAAACGGAGGTCAGCGATGACACAGAACACGATGGACGAAACAGAGCGGATGGTAGTCACGAGAGTTTTTGATGCTCCACGCGCACTGGTTTGGAAGGCGTGGACAGACCCGCAATACGTGATGCAGTGGTGGGGGCCGAAGGGGTTTACTGCGCCTTTTTGCAAGATGGATTTTCGCGTGGGAGGCAAGTTTCTTTGCTGCATGCGAGCGCCGGATGGGCAGGATTTCTGGAATGGTGGTGAGTACCACGAGATTGTTCCCCATGAGAAGATCGTTTCCTCCATGTACTTTTCCGACCCGGAGGGAAACAAGGTTGAGCCTGCGCACTACGGCATAGAACATGAGGCTATCGACGGTGCGCACGACGTAGTTACATTCGAGGACTTAGGAAACCACCAGACGAAGCTCACCTTCCTTGGCAATGAAACCATGGAGGACGCAAAGACTAGCGGGCAAGTGGAGGGTTGGTACCAGATATTAGATAAGTTCGCTGTAGTTGTTGCCGAGCTGGCGCAGGCGAGGTAAAAGCGCCCTTGGGTTTACTTGCTGAACGGAGCGCCCTTCGCGCACATATCCGTGTGCATTGACAGCCACGCCGCCCACGACTGCGTATTCAACTCCGCTGGCGGCGAATGCGGCTAGGAGTGAAGTCTGCTTGTGGTTCATCGTAGGCAAGGCCTCGCATCTTGTACAGGCGACGGGTGAGGGCCGTTGCTGCAGCCAGACGCTCCGGGATGCTTTTCTGACTCCAGTAGACCCGTTGCTCCGTCCGTGCTGCTTCATGGCTGAGTTTGCGCGGAGCGAAGAAAGGTGTGGTCTCGATCGGCGCTGGCTTCATTCTCCGATGATAGGACAAGAAAGGCGGAATCTGCCCGCTGCGCGTCCTCCATTCCCCTTTGAGGTGAACCGTACCTCGGATCGCTTTTTGAGCTACCTAAAGCCGTTCTTCCCTGGTTGCAGTTCAGCCCCGAGCGGAACTGCAGGTCTCTCCACTTCGCAGACGATAATGCTGTCTGCTTCGGTCGAGATGACACAGCTACGGTGAAGCGAGAACAGCTGGAGAGTCGCGTGCTACCTAAGGCGTGCCACCTAACGCGTGCCACTTAAGGAGATAGCAGCGCGGAGCTTTGTTTGCGTGTAGGCACGGCGCAAATGAAAAATCTCTGGCGTTACTTGCTGATCGGAGCGCCTTTTGTGAGGGGCAGGTACTGGTCGAGAAGCTGCGTTTGGCGGCTGACCATGGGGGCGGCGAGGCCGCCGATGTAGACCTGCTCGACGCGGGTGCGGACGTCGAGCGGATCGCCGTTGGCGATGACGATGTTGGCGGATTTGCCGACGTCGAGTGAGCCGAGTTGGTCGCCCATGCCGAACATGGTGGCGGGGTTGAGGGTGATGGTTTTGAGGGCTTCATCGTAGGGCAGGCCGTAGGCGACCGCGTAGCCTGCGGCGTAGGGCAGGTTGCGGCCGCCGCCTTCCCCGCCGCCATCGGAGGAGAGGGCGATGGTGACGCCGCGTTTGCTGAGCTCGGCGGGCAGGGAAAAGACGGCGTCGTAGCGCTCGTTGGCGCGCGGGGCTTCGTAGATGGGGCCGACGATGACGGGGACGTGGTAGGCGGCGATCTTGTCGAGGATGTCCTGCGCGTGCGTGACGTGGTTGAGGATGACGTGGAGATGGAACTCCTGCGCGATGCCCATACCAACTTCGACCTCGTAGCTGTCGACGGCGCTGAGCACCACGGGGCGCTGGCCGTGCAGGTAGGGCAGCAGGGCTTCGAGCCTGAGGTCGCGCTTGGGCGCGGGGCTCTTGTGGTCGGGCTTGGCGGCGGCGGCCACAGTGGCTTCGTAGTTCTGAGCGTCGAGGAAGCTTTGCCGCAGTTGCGAGGCCACGCCCATGCGCGTGGTCGGGAACTTCGACGGGCCGGTGTAGTTCGCACGCCGGCGCACGTCGCCTTCGAAGTTCAGCGGAAGCGCGACGTCACGGCCGAGGAGCATGCTGTCGCGATCCCTGCCGTAGAGCTGAATGATGGCGTCCTGGCCGGGCAGGGAATCCTCCTCGGCGGGCGCGACGACCGCGTTGGTGACGCCGTTGAGCCGCTCGACGGGAATGCGCGCCGTTTCCGCATGGAAGGCGTCGGCGACGTGCATCTGGGGAAAGATTTCGTCGGAGGTTTCGGCTGTGTCGCGCGCGTTGGCGTCGGAGGCGACTTCGTATAGGCCGAGCTGCGTTTCCGCATCGAAAAGGCCCGGATAGATGGTTTTGCCTTTGGCGTCGATGATCTGCGCGCCTGCGGGCACCTGGGTCGAGGCGGCTGGACCGACCGCGGTGATCTTGCCGCCGGCAAAGATTACGGTGCCGTTTTCGATGACGCCGTGTGTGACGGTGAGAAGCTTGCCGCCGACGATAGCGATGGTTTGAGTGGTGGCTGTGGTGGTGATGTTGGGGCCTATGGGTTGTTGTGCGGGGAGGGTGGCGGCGCTGAGGATGGCGAGGGGAAGGAGGATCTGCGTGCGGAGCTTCGTGGCGATGCGAACGAACTGCAGGTCTCTCCACTGCGCAGACGATAAAGCTGTCTGCTTCGGTCGAGATGACACAGTGTTGGATCGCAGGTTTGTTCGCTCTGCAGACGATGAAGCTGTCTGCTTCGGTCGAGATGACACGTCTTTAGAAGATTGGAAGAAAAAGTTAACGTGCATCACTGGCCGTCTCCGTCTTCGTCGTCTGCGCCGGTGAAGCCGGCTTCTGTCATGACGCCGTGGAAGTGCGGCGTGCCGAATCCGGCGGTGGCGCTGTCGAAGAACAGGTCGCCGTCGATGTAGACCTTTTCGGCGCGCGCGTAGGTCGAGAGCGGGTCCATGTTCCATACGACCAGGTCGCCGTCTTTGCCGTTGTCGATGGAGCCGACGCGATCGTCGACGCCGATGATCCAGGCGGGATTGAGCGTAATCATGCGGAGCGCTTCGTCTTCGGTGGCGCCGCCGTAGTGGATCATCTTGCCGGCTTCCTGGTTGAGCCGCCGGACGTAGTCGTTGGAATCGGATTTGAGGGCGACGCGCACGCCCTCGCGCATGCTCATGACGGCGTTCCAGGGGATGGCATCCCAGGCTTCGTCCTTGAAGCCCCACCAATCGGCGAAGGTGGCGATGCCGGTGCCGGTGGGAGCGATCTTATCGCCCACCTTGTACATTTCGAGGGCGTGATGGAAGGCGCGGATCTTGTAGCCGTACTCCTTGGCAATGGCCTCTTCGGTGAGGAACTCGTCGGCACGGTAGCAGTGAATTTGTACGAGCAGTTTGCCGCGCAGGACATCGGAAAGCGCTTCCAGTTTGAGGTCGCGTTTGGGCGCGACGGTTGTCTTATCGCCCTTCGCGGCTTTGGCGTTGTAGGCATCCCACTCGGCCATGTAGTGGCGGGCGTCTTCAAAAGCCTCGCGCATGACTTCGAAGTTGCCCATGCGCGTGGAGGGTACCTGGCCGCGGCTGCCGTAGACGCGCTTGGGGTTTTCGCCCGAGGCGAACTTGATGGATTGCGGTGCGTTGGGGAAGAGCATGGCGTCGCGGTCGAGGCCGAACTTGTTCTTGATGACCACGGCCTGGCCGCCGATCATGTTGGCCGAGCCGTGCAGCAGCAGCTCGGTCGTAACGCCGCCGGCGAGCGCCTGGTAGAGCGCTTTATCGGTGTTGGTGAAGGCGTCGATCATCATCATCGATGGGGTGACCGGGCTGGTGGCCTCATTCACGTCGTTGGAGAGGGCGGAATGCGAGTGCGGATCGATGATGCCCGGCGTGATGTATTTGCCGGTGGCGTCAACGACCATGGCATTTGCGGGGGCGTTGACCGTGGGGCCGAAGCCGGCGATCTTGCCGCCATGCACCCACACACTGGCATTAGGGAGCGTGCCGTGGGTGACTGTCATTACGGTGGCGTTTTTCAAGACCAGATCGGTGGAGGCCGTGGAGGGCGTTTGGGCCAACAAAGCCGCAGGCGCGTTGAAAGACGCCAACAACGAAAGGGCGCGCAGAGGGCGCACAACACAGGAAAACGAAGACCGCAAAGGCCGACTCCGGTGTGAAAACAAGATGAAAAGCTTGCGCTGAGCTTAGCACAGCTTTCGGGTCGTACGCTGCCAGGCGTTTGGGGGGGCGTCCCCGCACCCAGACACTAAGGAGCGAGGTAGTGGTAGTCGTCCATCTCCTTCCAGTCCGCCACCATTCGGCCTGTTTTCCGATTTACTTTAACTGTGAATAGTCGAGGTTCGACCTGCGGATCGCCGCAGGTAGGATCACGGTGATCCTCGCGAATCTCCACTTGGTAGAACCGTGCTGTCTGATTGTGGAATTGGTATGCCAAGCATTTATCAGGTATAGCGACGATGTGATTTTTTCGTATCGCCTTTCTGATTTTCTCCACCACCTGCTCTTCATCAGACGGCCGTTGCTGACTAACTGCAGCTTCACAGGAGAGACTCAAGGCACAAAGCGTTGTGTAACAAGCTAAACGCTTTTTTTTTGATCGGATTATTTGTCATACTGATCCAGATGATGCGTATGTATAAGCTTCATAATTTTCTGCTTGTATTGCGGATCGGTGGCATAGTGTGCTTTCGCCATTTCATCAGTAAACTTTTCCGAATCGTCGAGAAAGAGAAATGCCGCTTTGAAGCGAGGATTGTTGTTCAGAAATTGACCATAGTCGTCAGCTGAATCGGCATAGCCTGTGTAGGCTCGGAACGCGTCAGTTTCAGAGGTATGCTTTCCGCCTATGTCCTCATGCGTCGCGATCTGAGCTGATTTACCAGTTGGCGATCTGCCCTTAACGCCAAAATATGCATTCGCCTCTACCAGCGTCCCCCATTTGTTTCCTGGGCGGATTGGGCGATTACAACAGAGACCGGGATGCGCCATTTGGCGTGTACTCTTCGCGCTTCAGGCAGGGCCATCTGGATGAAAACTTCTACATAAGGAGGACTATGGTGTACACGCTTGTGATGCGAGTGTTTGTGATGATGGTGGGTGATTGCAGTTGAGTTCTTTGTTGGAAGCATAATGTGAAGACTATAACGAACAGGGAAGCAGAACGATGCCCTGAAGTGAGGAGCCAAGCGTGCGTAAGCGTTGGAGGAGAACCTAAAGTTCGCTCAATGCCGATGCACCAGCAGCAGCTTGGTGCTGACACCCACCCCTTTGCTGACGCCGACCTGGAGTACAGCTTCAAATGGCGGCAGATCGCCTTTCTGCAGGCCTAACCGTTGTTGGAGGATCGCGACATTTTCCGGGCGGCAGGCGTACTCGACCGCCATTTGCGTGCCAATGGTGGTTAAGCCGCTGAAGATGATCATGTGGGTGTCCGGTTCCAGCCCGGGCAGAAGCGCGAGGATGGCGGTTTCCTGCGTTTTGTCGTCGGGTGGGAAG
>CAXTNA010000121.1:0-7120 GCA_964245535.1 uncultured Acidobacteriaceae bacterium
AAGCTTCGAGAAGTATGTGCGCTTCCCAGCTGTTCATTTCAAATGTCGTCGTCATACTTTCCCTACCTTTTTGCAATGCACCGCTACCTGTAACAGGAGCGAACAAAATTGGTGTAGCGGCATATCATGGGTGGCGCACAGTGAAACATGGCTGGGCCTATCCGGGTGCAGCGCCAGCCCTAATGGCATTACTGTGTTTTTCGGCAGCATCCATATCCAACCGCCCCGCTGCATGGCTCGTTCCTTGGGGACCAGACTTATGCCTTTCCCGTTGGCCCGCACCCAGGTTTCCCCGTCCTGCTCATACATCACCTCATCTTGTTCGCGCACATGGTCCAGACGCGGGCTGGTGGAGTTACCGAAGCGGTATAAGTCATCCGGGGAAAACCGGAGATACAGCGTAGACGGTGTGGCCGGCATATTTTCTCTTTTCTGTGATGACCGTAACTCGGCCTGTCTATAGTGGTTTGATCTTCGCGTCCCGGATATAGCAAAGCCGCATCTTTCCCGGCCGGGAGCCATGTTCGTAAAGACAGGCCGCCCGTGAAACTGGCTGCCCGTGCGAAAACCCATAGACAGGCGAAAGCGACAAGGGGATTCGATGGTGCTGCCCCTTGCCCTCTCTTTCTGCATAATTTACCGCCTTACGCACTCTTCTTTGCTTCAGCAAACCGCTTATTTACCTCTTCCCAATTCACAACATTCCACCAGGCGGCCAGGTACTCGGGGCGGCGGTTGTTGTACTTCAGGTAGTAGGCGTGCTCCCATACGTCGTTGCCCAGAATGGGATAAAGCCCCTGCATGAGCGGGTTGTCCTGGTTGGGTGTGGTGATGATGGCCAGCTTGTTGTCTTTGTAAACAAGCCATCCCCAACCGGAGCCGAATTGCTTGGCTGTGGTCTCGTTGAACTGCTTCTTAAAATCGTCAAAGCTGCCGAAGTCTTCGCGAATCTGCTCGGCCACGGCACCGATGGGATCGCCGCCCCCGCCCGGCTTCATGATCTGCCAGAACATGGTGTGGTTCACATCCCCGCCGCCGTTATTGCGCACCACGGTGCGTACCTCTTCCGGAATGCTGGCCAGATTTTTGATCATCTCTTCGGGCGTCATCTTGCCCAGGTCCGGATGCTTCTCGGTGGCGCCATTCAGGTTGGTGACATAGGTTTGGTGATGCTTGGCGTGGTGCAGCTTCATCGTGGCTTCGTCGATGGTGGGCTCGAGCGCAGCGTAGTCATAGGGGAGAAGGAGAAGTTCAAAGGCCATGAAAGGATCCTGTTCGTGGGGGTTGCGTTCGCGCGGGCACCCGAGGGTCGGGTGAGGAAAGGCAAGCGTCACTGCTTTAGGATGCACGTCATGGGGCTTGCGAAACAACCCGGACGATGCGATCCGTCCATGATTGTTGGATCCTTTGTCAATAACCCTTTTAAAGCTTTTAAGGAACTCGCATAAAGCCGTGTTCTGTTGTTTGTTGGCAGGGCACAAGCTCTGAATGCGTTGGTGTAGTGTTGTCAAGCAATCCACAGCGGGCAGCCTGGGCAGAAGGAGGCGAACGCATCCGATGCGGAGAACGGGACATTCCCAACGCTCGTTACACACTTAAAAAGGAACATGCCTTATGCCAACAACTCGCTTAAAAACAACACTGGAAGCCGTCAAAGGCGGCGTCAAAAGTTTCACGATTGAAAAGGCCACCAGCAACATCGAGGGCTGGGAAGACTACCTTTCCAAGCATGATCACGAAGGCGTGAAAAAGGTCGTTCAGGACCTCGGCAAATTGAAGAAGTTGTTGCATGCCAAGGAGTTGGACGGCGAAGCTATTAAGACCCTGGTAACCAAGCTGGGCAAGGATACCGTTGCCGTATCAGGCGATGAGCAAAATGCGAACGCGAAGCACATCCGTGAGCTAGGCGAAGCGTTGTCGGAAGCCGCGTCCGGCGCAGCTGCGTAAACGCTGCGTTAAATACCATGCGTTGCAGAAGAAACGAGCCAATCCCAAGGTATCCGATCGCCAGATCTGAGCATTGGCATTGGCTCGTGCTGTTTTTCACTCGTTTGTCGGGTTTAATGGGCCTATGAGTGAACTTGCGCACGTAAATTATCGCTGGCTGCACGACGATGGACCCGCCCCTGGAGGTCCGGGGGTGGAGCCGCGCTGGACATCGAGCAAAAAGGATGCAGTTGCGACCGCCTATGCAGCTTCCAGCAAGATATGGTTCACGATTTCGCATGGAACGCTGAACGAACTCTACTACCCGACGATCGACCGGCCGCAGACGCGCGATATGGAGTTGCTGTTTTCTGACGGCGAAACCTTTTTTCACGAAGAAAAGCGGGATTTTGAGTACGACTTCCACTACATCGATCCGCAAGCCTTGGCCATCCGTGTGGTCGCCAGCGATCTGAACGGGCGTTATACCGTCACAAAAGAGTTCATCAGCGATCCCCACCATCCGGTGGTGCTGATGCATGTAAAGGTCAGCGGCGAAGAAGAGATCTTGTCGCGGCTGAAGTGCTATGCGTTGCTGGCTCCGCATTTGGACGGCGGCGGCGCCGGAAACTCCGCACGCTCGCTTGATGTCGCCGGCCAGCGATGCATTCTGGCCTGGCGGGAGAACACGGCGTTGGCCTTTGGGGCCAGTTGCGGCTTTTCGCGCTCCTCCTGTGGCTTTGTGGGTGTCAGCGACGGCTACCAGGACCTGTCTCGCGATCTTCACATGGCATGGAGCTACGGCGAAGCGCTCGAAGGCAACATCGCCGTGATGGGCGAGATCGATGTGGCGCAGCATCGTGAGTTCACGATTGCGATTTCGCTTGGAGAGGGTGCGCACGCGGCCTTGGCGGGCATGATGCAGTCGCTGTCGACGCCATACGAGCTGCACTCGAAGCGATTCATCGAGCAGTGGCACCGCGCTACCTGCCCGGAGCGTCTTGCGGCGGTTTCGGGGGATGGCGGGTCGCTGGCGCGGGTGTCGCAAAATGTCGTGCTGACGCATGAAGATAAAACGTACTCGGGCGCGTTCATCGCCTCGGCGTCGATCCCGTGGGGCAATGCAAAATCAGATGACGATCTGGGCGGGTATCACCTGGTCTGGACGCGCGACATGATTCAATCCGCCACCGCGATGCTGGCTTGCGGGCGCGCTGAAACGGCGCTGCGCGCACTGGTCTACCTGGCCTGTACGCAACATCCGGATGGCGGATTCTCGCAAAACTTCTGGATCGACGGAACGCCCTACTGGTCGGGCATTCAGCTTGACGAGGTTGCTTTTCCGATGATCCTCGCCTGGCGGCTGTGGAAGACAGACGCCCTGGGCGGCTTCGATATTTTCCCTTTTGTTACGCGCGCGGCCGGCTTTCTGGTGCGGTATGCGCCGGTGACCCAGCAGGAACGATGGGAAGAAAATGCCGGCTATTCGCCGTCCACGCTGGCCGTGGTCATTTCGGCACTGGTGTGTGCGGCGGATATCTGCCGCGGCTTCGGCTCCGGCGAACTTGGCAGCTTTCTGGAGGACTACGCCGACTGGATTGAAGCGCACCTGGACGAGTGGACGACCACCACAACGGGCGTGCTGCACCCGGACGTGAAGTACCACTACATGCGGATCCGGCCGCCGGCGGCAGGCGAATCGTTTCACAATCCGGAGGTGCCGCCAGGGCAGATCCACATTGCGAACCGTGCTCCCGACGAGCAATTTGCCTTTGAAGCACGTGCGGTCATCGATGGCGGATTTTTGGAACTGGTGCGGTACGGCATTCGCCGCGCCGATGATCCGTTGATCGTCGATTCGCTCAAGGTAGTCGATAAGATTTTGAAGATCGACACGCCCTATGGACCCTGCTGGCGGCGTTACAACCATGATGGGTACGGACAGCGCAAGGATGGCGGACCCTACGTCGGCTATGGGCAGGGCCGGGCTTGGCCCATCCTCACGGGGGAGCGCGCCCATTACGAACTCGCCGCCGGGCACGATGTGAAGCCGTTGTTGCGGGCGCTCGAGCGCTTTTCGTCCATCGGCGGCATGCTGCCGGAGCAGGTGTGGGACCACGGCGATCTGCCCTCGGAGGGCATGTACTGCGGCCGCTCGGCCGGCTCCGCCCAGCCGCTGGTGTGGGCGCATGCGGAGTATCTCAAGCTGCTGCGGTCACTTGCCGATGGCCAGGTCTTCGATCGCATTCCTCTGGTGGCGGAACGGTATGGCGTACCCGAAGAGCAGCGCCACTTCCAAAGCCGCATGGAGATTTTTCGCGTGAACCGCCCCATCACGGCAATGACGCAGGGCGGTACCTTGCGCATCACCGACCCCGAGCGTTTCCAGGCTGTGTGGACCGCCGACAACTGGGCCACCGTGCAACGGACCGACTCGCGCCAGGTGGGCGAACCAGGCTCTTATGTTGACCTTGCCGCACCCGCGGACGGTACCGGCAGTTTGCGTTTTACGCTGTATTGGCCGGCCGAAGATCGCTGGCTGGGACGCGACTGGGAGGTTGTCATTCATCCGGAGCCGCCCAAGCAAGCACCTGCGGCTGTGCGTCCGCAATCGTGAGGAAATGGTGGGGATAACCCTTGTTGTCATCCCGTAGCGTAGCGGAGGGATGACAAGATAAAAAGCTGCTTTCAGGCCCTTGAAGGGTCGCTTCACCGAGCGGCGGCGCGGGCGATGAGCACGGCGCTGTAAGCGGCGCCAAAACCGTTGTCGATGTTCACCACGGACACATTGGGGCTGCAGGAGTTCAACATGCCCAGCAGCGCCGAGGCTCCGCCAAATGAGGCTCCATAGCCGACGGAGGTGGGCACCGCCAACACCGGCACACCCACCAGGCCGCCGACGACCGAGGGTAGCGCGCCTTCCATGCCGGCGCAGACGATGACGGCATGAGCGGCCGTGAGTTGGTCGCGCACGGCCAGCAGGCGATGGACGCCGGCAACGCCGACATCGTAAAGCCGCGTGACCCGTACGCCAAAGGTTTCGGCGGTGATCGCAGCTTCTTCTGCAACGGGCAGATCGCTTGTGCCGGCACACAGGACGGCGATGTGCCCGCGTGTTTGTGCTGGATCACCCGCCGCGCTTTGCCGCAGGGCCAGCGTGCGTGCGGTGCTGTGGTAAACCGCCTGCGGCCGGCGGGCGAGCACGGCGTCGGCGGTAGCGGCGTCGGCGCGCGTGGCGAGCACGTCGACGCCGTCGGCGGCGAGCGAATCAAAGATCGCTGCGGTTTGTGCGGGCGTTTTGCCGGCGGCGTAGATCACCTCCGGCAGCCCTGTGCGCAGACTGCGATGGTGGTCGACGCGTGTGTGGCCGAGGTCTTCGAACGGCAGCGTGGCCAGGCGCGCCGCCGCGGCTTGCGCCGTGGTGTGGCCCTGTTCCACCTGGGCCAGTAGAGTGAGTAGATCGCTGGGTGTCATTGCGGGTTCACGTGCCGACCCATTGCCGGCTGCAGGGTTAGGTAAGCGGTGAGCGCTGCCTGTTGCACCTGCTTGAGCGGAATGCCATGTGCGAGCGCGGCTTGGCGGCAGTCTTCAAACTCCGGCGCGACGTTGCGCTCCTCGTCGTCATGGAGGCCGAGTTTTACCCGGATCGAGCCAAAAGGAGTGTCCACCGCGACGTGCTTTCGCGCGAGACAAATGCGGCGATCCTGCCGGATGCGCACGCCCAGGGTGCTGGTTTCGCGCAGCAACAATTGCTCGAATGCAGCGCTCTGTTCGGGGTTGCAAAGCACGGTGAGCAGGGTGCCGGGACGGCCTTTCTTCATGACCACCGGCGCCATCATCACGTCCAGGGCGCCTTGGGCGAGCGCTCTTTCGGCGACATACGCCAGCAGCTGCGGTGAGGCGTCGTCAAGCGCGGTTTCGAGCACGGTAACGATCACAGCTTCACTGTGCCCGTGCGGCTGTGGCGTGGGCGCGGCGCTTTCGTGTGCATCGGGTTGCTGGGCCGTGGCTGCGGTGTCTTCACCGAGGCTGAGACGCAAGACATTAGGAAAATCCTTGGGATTGCGTGTACCTGCGCCATAGCCGATGGCGGCAACGCGCATGGGCGGTTGCTGGCCGAAGGTGGGTTCGAGCGCACGGAGAAGAGCCGCACCGGTTGGCGTGACCAGCTCTTTTTGTATATGCGCCGAGTAGGTCGGCAGGCCCCGCAACAGATCGGCTGTGGCCGGCGCGGGCACTGGGAAAGTTCCGTGGGCGCACTCGACCATGCCGCCACCGACATTTACGGGTGAGCTGTACCAGGCGCCGATCTGCAGATGGTGTACCCCCGCGCTTGCAGCCACGATGTCGACAATGGCGTCAACGGCGCCGACCTCGTGAAAGTGGATATGGTCGACCGGAACATTGTGGATTTTGGCTTCGGAGCGACCAAGGAGATCGAAGGCGCGGATAGCCAAACTCTTCACGGCATCATGCAGCTTTGCATTGCGGATGAGCGCACGAATCTCAGTCAGCGAGCGGCCATGAACATGCGCGTGCGCGTCGTGCCCCTCATGAGGATGCGGGTGCTCCTCATGCGTGTGCTCATGGTCATGCGTATGGCTGTGGCCGGTTTTGTGCAGGTGCTGGGTGCGGAGCTGGTGGGTGTGTCCGGTTTCCTCAGCGCCGCGCTGGTGCAGGGCATCGTCTTGCATCGCCGCATGGGTGTGCTCATGGCTGTGTCCCTTGGTCTCCGCGAGTTCGCCGCCTTCGAGCACATGCACTTTCGTGCATGAGATTCCGCTACGGTCCACCGTTTCGATCTTCAAGCTCGCGCCAAGGCCCAAAGCCGCCGTGGCGTCTTCCAGCACACCCGCGGGCACGCCGGCGTCGAGGAGTGCGCCGAGAAACATATCGCCGGCAATACCGGCAAAGCAGTCGAAATAAGCGATACGCAAAAGGGTCTCCGGCATTTGTTCTGTCAGCTCAGTGTCTTTGTTTCAGATGTGAGCCGTGAGGAGTTGAGCAGTGAGAGGTTTAGCTTCGGGCGGCGGCGATGGCCGATGCGGGTAGCACGTCGTTCATGGAGCCGGTGCGGTAGCCCTGCGTATCGAGGGTGATGTATTTGAAGCCGAGGGCTTTGAGGGCCGGCGTGATTTTGTCGAGGACGTCAAGGTTGAGGGCCCGCGGGAGGTCGGGGCGGGCGATTTCGATG
>CAXTNA010000121.1:7130-8142 GCA_964245535.1 uncultured Acidobacteriaceae bacterium
CGAGGGTCATGCTATCCAGCATGGATAGTGAGAGCGCCTCCGGCAACTCGGGACGGGCAATCTCGATGCGCGCCAGGTCGCCGTGGTGACGCACGCGCACCTGCCGGAAGCCGAGCGCATGGAGGGCATCTTCGGCGCGCTCGACTTGCGCCAGGGCTTCGGTGGTCACGGGGCGGCCATACTCGATGCGTGAGGAAAGGCAGGCACTGGCGGGCTTGTCGGCTACGGGCAGGGCGGCTTCGCGGGCAAGGGTGCGGATGTCGGCTTTGGTGAGCTGCGCGGTCACGAGCGGCGCCAAGGCCCCGTGCTGGGCAGCC
Source organism: uncultured Acidobacteriaceae bacterium (assembly GCA_964245535.1). GTDB lineage: Bacteria > Acidobacteriota > Terriglobia > Terriglobales > Acidobacteriaceae > Granulicella. The sequence goes on from CAXTNA010000121.1 coordinate 7,448, forward strand.
GCGCGCTGGCCGGGGCGGATTTCCCCGCGGTCGTCGAGGTTCATGCCATAGGCGATGTGCGCGAAGCCGACCCGCCGGCGGGTTTCCTCCATTTGGGTAAAGAGTTCGTCCTTGCAGTGGAAGCAGCGCTGGGCGTCATTGCGCTGATAGTCGGGGTTGGCGAGTTCAGCGGTCGAGATGACCTCGATGGGGATGCCTGCGGCGGTTGCAAATTCCAGCGCGGCGGCAAGTTCTTTGCGTGGCAGCGAAGCCGAATCCGCGATGACGGCGAGCATGCGGCTGCCCAGTGCCCGGTGCGCGGCCCAGGCTAGAAAGGCCGAGTCCGTTCCGCCGGAATAGGCCACCAGAAGCGACGGCAGTTCGCGAAGCGTTTGCTGGAGCAGCGCTGCCTTTTGCCGGAGGTCTAGTAAATCCAAGGGCGGGTTGGGGGTCGTTTCCACGCCCCTGATTGTAGGCCTTCGGAGAGAAAGGAAGCTAGCGGGCCGTTTCGCCGATCAGTACCGGGCTGTTACCGGGCCAGCGGCGGCAGTTTGTCGCTGAGACCGAACAGAAAGATCGCGCCCACCACAAAACTGTAAACCGCTGTAAGCGAAGTAACGGTGAACTGTAGGCGTGGGCGGTTGTGGCTGCCGACAAAGATGCCCGAAGCGCTGGCGGTCATCAGCGTGTTCATTAGCAGCAGGCCGACAATGAAG
>CAXTNA010000122.1:0-4810 GCA_964245535.1 uncultured Acidobacteriaceae bacterium
GTGTTGGGTTGCACCACTATTGTAGCAAATGGATGCACAAGATGTTGGGGTGGGATGGCTGGCGCGAACGAGCCTTTGTGGTAAAGCTGTAAAGGTTCGGCTTCCCTTACAGTTCCAGATACGACACAACCCGGGCGATGCTGGTTGCAATGGGTGTAATGGCTGTGTCGAGAATTTTGTATCCTGCTTCTGTGGCCTCGCCGTGAAGGTACCGACTCCAGCCACTCATGTTTTCGTTCGCTAACTCTGGCTGATTGCGCTCGAACATCAGCCGGGCGTTGCGGGTCATGTTGTCACATTCGACGAGGATGATGCGAGCTTGCAAGTTCTGAAGAGCAAGCGCTTCTTGGATGAAAGCGATTCGCATTTGCCCCTCAAACAGTACGGATTTGCCTTTTGCGATTACTGAGGCGATTCGCTCCAACCATTGAAAGGTCATTGCGCGCTGCCAGGCACCTCCAGGCTGATGGCCGTTTCCATAGGTTCCCATGACCTCTGAGGAGGGCACGCCTATCGTGTCGAAGCGAAAGACCGTGCAACTGGGATGTTCCATCTCAATCGTGAGGGCGATAGTTGTTTTACCGACGCCCGAGGCTCCGGTCAAGATTACGAGTGGGGCAGCCATCGATGCTCTAGGCCTCGGTAGGTTTGGCATAAAACTTGCTGTTTCGTGTCAGGCCAAGCGAACAGAAGAGTCCCTTCAGGAATGACAGAAACAAAGGTAAAGGCCTGCATTCCCGAAGAGAATGGCCGAAAGATAAACGCAGATTCCCTTCGGGAATGACAACCAGAAAACAAGCGCTTATTGGCAGGCCTCGCAGGTGGGGTCGTCGATGGCGCAGACTTTGATGGAATCGGCGGCGGCGAGGAGGGAAACGGCGTTGAGCTTGCCGTCGGTGCGTTTCAGGGTGGATTTCTCGACGTGGGTCGCGGAGCGCGAGCGTAGGTAGTAAGTAGTTTTTAGACCGGCGTGCCAGGCTTCGCGGTATAGGGTATCCAACCGTTTGCCGCTGGGTTGGGCGATGTAGAGATTGAGCGATTGTGCCTGATCGATCCACTTTTGGCGGCGGGCGGCGGCCTGGATGAGCCAAGTCGGCTCGACCTCGAAGGAGGTCGCGTAGAGCGCCTTCAGATCCGCGGGAACGCGATCGATGGCGCCGAGCGAGCCGTCGAAGTACTTGAGGTCGGAGATCATGACCTCATCCCACAAGCCGCGTGCTTTGAGGTCGTGGACGAGCGAGGCATTGGCGACGGTAAAGTCACCACTCATGTTGGATTTAACGAAGAGATTTTGGTAGGTGGGCTCGATAGACTGCGTGACGCCGCAGATGTTGGAGATGGTCGCGGTGGGAGCGATGGCCATGGTGTTGGAGTGGCGCATGCCGACGGTCTTGACGCGCTCGCGCAATCTTGCCCAATCGAGCGTAGAGGATAGATCTACCTGCAGCGGATATCTGCGATTCTGTTGCAGGATGGCGACGGAATCGTACGGCAGAATGCCCTTGCTCCAAAGGGAACCCTCGAAGCTGGCGTAGCGGCCACGCTCGGCGGCCAGGTTCACGGAGGCCTCGATGGCGTAGTAGCTCACCAATTCCATGCTGGTATCGGCAAAGCTGGTGGCCGCGTCGGAGCTGAATGGAATGCGCAGGGTGTAGAGCGCGTCCTGGTAGCCCATGATGCCAAGGCCGACGGGGCGGTGGCGCAGGTTAGAGGCGCGGGCCTCGGGGACGGTATAGAAATTGATGTCGATGACGTTGTCGAGCATGCGCATGGCGGTGGTGACGGTGCGCTGCAGATGTTCGGCATCCAGGCCTTTGTCCGTGGTGTGGTTCGCGAGGTTGATGGAGCCAAGATTGCAGACGGCGATTTCGCGCACAGAGGTATTGAGCGTGATCTCGGTGCAGAGATTAGAGCTGTGCACCACGCCGGTATGCCCCTGCGGGGATCGCAGGTTGCAGGGATCCTTGAAGGTGATCCAGGGGTGGCCGGTTTCAAAGACCATGGTGAGCATGCGACGCCACAGGTCGATGGCCTTCAGCGTGCGAAATACCTTGATCTCGCCGCGAGCGGCCTTCCCTTCGTAGAACTCGTATTTTTCCTGAAAGGCACGGCCGTAGAGATCGTGCAGTTCGGGGACCTCATCGGGCGAGAACAGGGTCCAGGGACCGTCGGACTCGACCCGCTCCATGAAGAGGTCGGGGATCCAGTTGGCGGTGTTCATGTCGTGGGTGCGGCGGCGATCGTCGCCGGTGTTCTTGCGCAAATCGAGGAACTCTTCAACATCAATGTGCCAGGTTTCGAGATAGCCGCAGACGGCTCCCTTGCGCTTGCCGCCCTGGTTGACGGCGATGGCGGTGTCGTTGGCGACCTTGAGAAAGGGAACCACGCCCTGCGACTCGCCATTGGTACCGCGAATGTGGGAGCCCAGCCCGCGCACGCCGGACCAATCGTTGCCGAGCCCGCCGGCGTATTTGGAAAGCAGGGCGTTGTCCTTGATGGCCTTGAAGATGCCGTCGAGATCGTCGGCGATGGTGGTTAGGAAGCAGGAAGAGAGCTGCGGGCGCAGCGTGCCGGCGTTGAAGAGCGTTGGCGTGGAACACATGAAGTCAAAGCTCGAAAGCAGCTCGTAGAATTCGATCGCGCGGGTGTCGCGGTCGATCTCGCGCATGGCAAGACCCATGGCGACGCGCATGAAGAAGGCTTGCGGGAGCTCGAAACGCACACCGCCCCTGTGCAGGAAGTAACGATCGTAAAGCGTCTGCAAGCCGAGGAACTGGAACTGGCGGTCGCGCTCCGGTTTAAGCGCGGCGGCGAGGCGCGGAAGGTCAAAGGCGGCCAGGTCCTTGTCAAGAATCTCCAGCTTGACAGCCTGCTTTACAAACTCGGGAAAGTATTCTTCGTAACGCAGGTCACGGGCCTGCTGCGAGGCGATCACCGAGCCGGGCATGATGAAGCCGAACGCCTCATCGCGTAGGTTGTTCAGCAGCAGCCGGGCGCTGACGTAAGCGTAGTTCGGTTCCTGCTCGACGAGAGAACGGGCAGCCATCACCTGCGCCAAGCCGAGTTCGTGAATCTGGATGCCGTCGTACAGGTTGCGCCGCACCTCGGCCATGATGGCGTCTACAGAAACGTCGGCTAGGCCGGCGCACGCTGTGGCGAGGGTTTTGGTAAGACCAACCTCATCCAGCGGCTCCAGGCGGCCGTCTTTAAACTGCACCTGCAGGCTCGGCTGGCGAACGGCAGCCGGCGTGGTCTCTTCGCGGCGGCGGCGCTCCTGGGCGCGCTCTTCGCGGTAGAGCACGTAAGCACGAGCGATTTTATGCTCGCCGCCACGCATGAGCGCAAGTTCCACCTGATCCTGAATGTCTTCGATATGGATAGCCCGCGCACCATCGGCAGCGCGGCGGCGAAGCGCCTCAACGATGTGATCGGTGAGCTCTTCCACAGTCTCGTGGATACGGCGCGAAGCGGAGGCGCCGGAGCCCTCCACGGCCACAAACGCCTTGGTAATCGCGATCGAAATCTTGGCCGGATCGAACGGTGAAAAAGCGCCGTTGCGACGGATGACCTGCAACCCGGTGCTGCGCGAAGGAAAGGTATTAAGCGGCGTTTGGCCGAGCGCTTCAGCCTCAGCTTCAAACGGGTGCACAGCGGATGCGGCCATGGTGTGTTCTCCTCGATTTCAACCCTCTTGCGAAGGTGGAAGGCACTCCCATCACTATACCTTGGGGCTACCCAGTGACTGGATCGCCATCCCTTGTGGATATCTGGGAACCATTTAGACAGACACCATCCGGTTCTCCGGAATTTTCTGCCTCATCCACAACCCCGCCCCAAGCAACAATCCCACACTGATGCAGGGCACGAGGAGCCCTGCCCGAAGCGATCCGAAAGCTGTGGAAAGCGCGCCCGTCAGCCATGGCAACACCGCCGACCCGATGCCGGCAAAAACAAAAATTGCGCCGGGGCGGTAGAACGGCAAGGTCATTGAAAGCACAAATGGGTACAGCGGCCCCAAGCCTGCGCCGGCCAGCACCGCACCCAGCAGCAAGGCAAAGCCGTGCGGCGACACCCACAGCAACGTGGTCGCAACAACCACCGCCGCCAAGTGGGATGCAAAACTGAGGCGGCTATGCAGCCATGCCGTGCCGGGTAGAGAATGCAGGCCGCGAATCAGCAAAAGTCCCAGCCAGAAGGCCGAATCTGCGGAAATGGCCATGGCGGTGCCATGCACCATTCGCTGCGTATAGGTTGTCAACCAGCCGCCAAGCGCGCTTTCAATGCCGACCGCGGCAGCGGCAAACAGGCAAAGCGGAAGAGGTGCGAACCCCATGCGGCGCACCGGTTGTGGAGGTAGATCCCAAACTCCGCGTGCGGGGTTTCGGTGTGTCGCGAGCACCGCTACTGCGACCAGCAAAAAAACGATCGCCTGGGATCGAAACAGCGTGGTAACCGCTACGGCGCGCAAAGAATGAAGGGCAAGGCCCGGGGCGCAAAACGCGCCCAGCGCCCACAGGAGATTGAGACGATTTAGCGCAAGGTGGCTCGCGGCAGAGGAAACCTCGCGCGCTTGCAGCAGACTGATGGCCGTGATCGTGATGCCGAGGCCGGCACCGTAGAGCAGCAGCACCGGCAAAGGCAAGCTGCCCGGCAAACGCGCGATCAGGAGGGCGGCCAACCCGGAAGCCGCAAGCCCCGCGGCAGCAAGCCGGCGTTGGGCCCGCTGCACGCAAAGGGCGCCCAGAGTCGAGCCGGCGAAGGCGCTGCAGAGCAGGGAGCCGCCGCTGCGGTCAGAAAGGTGCCCTTCGGC
>CAXTNA010000122.1:4820-7722 GCA_964245535.1 uncultured Acidobacteriaceae bacterium
AACCTGGATTCACCCCTGCCGTTCGTGCTCATATTCTTCATGCCATATGTGCCGTGGCTCCGGTCCTAGTATGCTGCCGCGAGGGTCCGAAGCGCTTCAATCGCCCTGCCGGTCTTCCCGATGACCTCCTCCACCTGGGCGGGGGTTGTATCGTGCATGAGGGTGAAGCGGACGGCGGTTTGGGCGACCTCGCGCGGCAGGCCCATAGCCACCAGCACGTGAGAGGGCTCATCACTGCCCGCAGCACAGGCGGAACCGCTTGAACACAGCACGCCATGCTCTTCCAGTTGCAGCAGAACCGCCTCGCCGCTGGTGCCGGGGAAGCAGAAAGATGCGTTGTTGGGAAGGCGCTCTGTGGGGTGGCCGGTGAGCAGCGCCCCCGGTGCTGCCGCCAGTACGCCCTGGATCAGCGTGTCGCGCAGCGCGGCAAGATGCGTGGCTGTCGCTGCCACGTCACGCTGCCCTAACTCGAGTGCGGTGGCGAAAGCGACGGCCCCTGCGATATTTTCCGTGCCGGAGCGACGTCCGCGCTCCTGGCCGCCACCGTGCAGAACGGGCTCCACCACGACGCGCGAACGCAGAAACAGCGCACCGACGCCTTTCGGTGCTCCAAGTTTGTGCCCGGAAAAGCTGACCGCGTCCGCGCCAAGTTCCGGCATGTGCAAAGGGAGGGTGCCGCAGGCTTGCACGGCATCGGTGTGGAAGGGCACGCCTCGCTCGCGGGCAAGCGCGGCCAGCCGGGCTATTGGCTGTACCGTGCCGACTTCGTTGTTGGCCAGCATGATCGTGCACAGGGTGGTGTCGGGCCGCAGCGCCTGGCGGAGCTCTTCTTCCCGTACGCGGCTGTACGGATCGACCGGTAGATAGGTGATGATGAAGCCATGATGCCGTTGTAGAAAGTCACAGGAGGCAAGCACCGCCTCGTGCTCAATGGCAGAGGTGATGACATGGCGTCCACGCGGTGCCGCGAGCGCGATGCCCTTGATGGCAAGGTTGTCCGCTTCTGTACCGCCGGAGGTAAAGATGACCTCACCAGGCCGGCAACCGAGCGACATGGCGACCCTTTCGCGTGCTTGAAGCAGCGCACGGGCGGCCTGTTCACCCAAGCTATGATGACTGGAAGGGTTGCCGTACGAGCCGGTTAGATACGGCCACATGGCTTCCAGCGCTTCGCGGCGGACGGGCGTGGTCGCAGCGGCATCGAGATAGATCATGTTGGGCGTCCGGGGAGAATATCGAGCCCAAGGTCGAGCGAGCGCACGCTATGCGTCAACGCGCCGACGGAGATCAGGTTCACGCCGGTCTGCGCGATCTCGCCCACGGTCTCCAATCGCACGGAGCCGCTGGCTTCTGTGAGTGCACGCTTGCCAATTTGGGCTACGGCGGTGCGGAGATCGTGCAGCGAAAAATTATCCAGAAGTATGGTATCGACGCCGGCTGCCAGCACCGGCTCAATCTGATCTAGTCGATCGACCTCGACTTCAAAATGTGTCACGTGCGGCAGGCGAGCGCGGGCGGACCGTAGGGCTTCCGTCAGGCTATGCGCACCTTCGATGGCGGCGAGGACGGCCAGGTGGTTGTCCTTGGCCATCACCGCGTCGGATAGGGAAAAGCGGTGGTTGTACCCGCCCCCGCACCGCACCGCGTACCGCTCAAAGTAACGCAGACCTGGAGTGGTTTTGCGGGTATCGACAATGCGAGCCTCCGTTCCGGCAATTGCGGCGACATACTGCGCGGTCAGCGTGCTGATGCCGGAAAGCCGCTGGACGAAGTTCAAGGCAACGCGTTCTGCCTGGAGCACGGCGCGGGCCGGACCTTCCGCGTGTGCCAGCACTGTGCCTGCGGTGAACGTGTCGCCATCGGCAGCTTCCTTATGCAACTGAATCGCAGGTTCGGTGAAGCGCATAGCTGCCTCGAACAGGTCCAGACCGCAAAGAACGCCCGGCTCGCGCGCCACGAGACTGGCTGTGACATTGGCCGTAGCCGGGATGAGCGTTTGGGAGGTGATGTCGCCCCAGGGCGCGTCTTCATCCAGTGCCATACGCACGATCCGCTCAACCGCGCTTGGGTTCAGGGGCATCGCTTCCGTTACCGCTAGCATGCGACGTGCACCTGCCGGCCAACCGCGATGTGGTGCCGTTGCGCTTCGACCGTTTGTGGGAAGTCCACACGCGCGTGGGCGCCACGGGATTCCTCGCGAGCCAGCGCCGCTGCGACCACAGCACGGGCGAGAAGCAGCAAATTCGCGGTTTCGCGCTCATAAACGCTTTTGCCCTCGGCTTTCCAGACACCGAGCAGCGACTGCGCCATGCGCAATCCAGGAGCGTCGCGGATGATGCCGGCACTCTGCCACATCAGCTGCTGCAAGGCCTCGCGCGAGGGCAGGGGCTCCCGGGCCGCATCCGCTTCGGTTTCTACAAACATCTGTGTCTCTGCCAAGCCGTTTGCCGGCCACGTACCCAGGGTTTCCGGACCGTTCTGCACTACCAAATGTGCCGCCCGCCAGGCAAAGACAAGGCTTTCCAGCAATGAATTCGACGCGAGGCGGTTTGCGCCATGCACACCGGTACAGGCGACCTCACCTACGGCAAAAAGACCCGGAACGGAGGTCCGTCCCCACACATCCGTCTGCACGCCGCCCATCCAGTAGTGGGCCGCCGGAGCGACGGGGATGGGCTGTCGTGCCCAATCGAGCCCCGCGTTCGTGCAGGCGGCATGGATTGTCGGAAAGCGCTCGGCCAAAAACGCCGCGCCCAGAGCCGTGGCGTCGAGCAGCACGGGCGTTCCGCCCTGGCGTGCCATCTGTTCAGCGATGCCACGGGCGACCACGTCGCGGGGCGCCAGTTCGGCATCCGGGTGAACGGCTTGCATAAAGCGGGTTCCGTCCATGCCGCGCAATACG
>CAXTNA010000122.1:7732-8130 GCA_964245535.1 uncultured Acidobacteriaceae bacterium
ATCGCCGCGGACGGCTTCGGAAATAAGAAAGCCGCCCGAGGCAGAAAGCGCGGTTGGATGGAATTGATAAAACTCGACGTCGGCGAGAGCAGCTCCGGCGCGCAAAGCCAACGCGACACCGTCACCCGTGGCGACCTTGGGGTTGGTCGTGTAGGGGAAGAGATGCCCAGCGCCGCCGCTCGCGAGGATTACGGCATCTGCCGACAAACGTAAATCCTGACCAGCTGCGTCAATGACCGCCAGACCGCAGACGCGGCCGTCTTTCAGCAGCAGATCGGCGGCGAAGGTGTGCTCCAGAACAGGGATTCCCGCCTCCTGCACTGCCGCCACCAGCGCCATTTCGATCGCGAGGCCTGTCGCATCACCGCCGGCGTGGAGCACGCGGGCGCGTGAATGAG
>CAXTNA010000123.1:0-8037 GCA_964245535.1 uncultured Acidobacteriaceae bacterium
GCTCATACCGGCAGCTGCGCGGGGGATCGTGAAGCCGTATACCGGGAGGGCGGGGTCGATCTTGAGGGTTTCGCGGAGTTCGGGGGTGAGCGTGGCAGAAAGATTGACCATGGCGGGGAGGCGCATGTCGGGCTTGTCGATGCCGTAGCGCTCGATGGCGTGGTCGTAGGTCATACGGGGGAAAGGCTCGGACGGAAGGATGGTGCCAGCGACCTGGAAGGCGGCGCGAAGGAAACCTTCGGCGACGGCGAAGACGGTTTCCTGCTGCGGAAAAGTCATCTCGAGATCGATTTGGGTGAACTCGGGCTGCCGATCGGCACGAAGGTCTTCGTCGCGAAAGCAGCGGGCGATCTGGAAGTAGCGATCAAAGCCCGCGATCATAAGAATTTGCTTGAAAATTTGTGGGCTTTGCGGCAGGGCGTAGAAATGGCCGGGGTGGACGCGGCTGGGCACAAGGTAGTCGCGCGCGCCTTCGGGCGTGGAACGCGTCATGTAGGGCGTTTCGATTTCCAGAAAGCCCTGCGTGACGAGGTAGTTGCGGATCGCCATGGCGACCTGGGAGCGGACCGCGAAGTTATGCTGCATCTCCGGGCGGCGGAGGTCGAGGTAACGGTATTTGAGGCGAACCTCTTCGTTGGCGACCGTGTCTTCGGCGGGCGAAAAAGGAGGTGTTTTGGCGTCGTTGAGGAGCAGGAGATCGCGTCCGACCACCTCAATGTCCCCGGTGGCCATTTTGGGGTTGGCCATCCCGGGCTCGCGCAGGCGCACGGTGCCGGTGATAGCGACAACGAACTCCGGCCTAGCCGCTTCGGCTTTGGCGTGGGCTACGGCGGAGATGCTCTTGTCGAAGACGATCTGGGTGATGCCGGAGCGGTCACGGAGGTCGAAGAAGATGAGATCGCCGTGGTCGCGGCGGCGGTTGACCCATCCCATGAGGGTGACGGTGGCGCGTGTAGCGGCGGCGCCTGTGTCGGCGGCGTCGGCGGTGCGGAGGGCTCCACAACCGTGGGTGCGCTGGAGCTGGCCTAGAAAATCGAGAGTCACAATGGGTCTATTGTACGAATTGTGCGGACGCGCAGGGTTACAGATCTTCCGGCATCAACCCGGTGTGTCGAGTGATGCGAGCCAGCATGCTCGGCCCGATCTCGTCCCCGTCATGGAAGGCCCAAGTGTATTTTGGATACCCTGCGGGTGAGTTGTCGGTGCGAGCCATTTTACCCAGCCGAATTTGTTCTTGCCAGTCTATGCGGAGTAGGACGCGAAAAACTTGGTGCGCCTTTGTACTCGGCCATTGACTCATGCAGCAGCGAAATGAACGAGATCAGTTGCTGTGCTGTTTTGCTCGAGTTCATCGGCAATGACACGTAGTGCGAGTGCTTGGACCCTGCTCCGCGCTTCTCCTTGTGAACTGCCATATACCATCACACCCGGCAAGGCGGGGATCTCGGCGATCCAGCGGCCATCCGCTTCCCGTTCGAATTCGCTTTTGAGGTTCATAGGAGTTCCATTTCATTTTCATCGGTTCCGCCAGAATCAGTTTTGGACTGAGGCGGAGGTATGAAAGGTTTTGGGGATGAAGGTGCGCAGCCAGGGTCCGAGCTTTTGGGCGACGAAGTCCACCAGTAACGCCAGCAGGCCGCCGACGGCTGTGTTTACGAGGCGGAGCATGGCGGCGTCCCGTTCCGAGAAGCCGCCGAAGGCGAAAAGAAATACCGTGTATACCGTGAGCACTGTGGAGAAAAGGGCATAGTTAACCCCTTGCAGGGCAAAGCACATCCAGGCGAAGGCCACGATCAGCAGGAAGTAGCCCCAGTGGGGCAGGGGAGGACGCAGCGTCAGCAGGGCGCAAACGCTGGCTCCGACGAGCGTGCCGGTCAAGCGTGCGATGCCTCGGCTGAGGGTATTGGCCCATCGCGGTTTCAGGACGAGCAGGGCGGTCATCGGCGCCCAATAGCCGTTGCGCCAGCCGAGGGATTTGTACAGCGCGGTACTGAGCCCAAGCGTGATGGACAATCGCACCACATAGCCGGTTGTTTCCGTGCCCCAATGCAGCTGAGCGCGAAAGGCGCGCCAAAGCTGGCCGGTGCGGGTGCGAAGTTGCCGGGCGAGTGGCGGGGGTGGAGCATCGCCGGCGTGGGCATGGCGGTGCAGAAGGGTAAAGGCGGCGTACAGCAGGGTTTGCACGGCGCCCCCCAGGAGCACCATGCCGCTGCGCCCCAAGGCGTAGTGCAGGCCGTTTGGAAAATAGCTGGAGATCACGACAAAAACGCCGCACTGCTGCCCAAGCCAGCCGGTGGTGTTGCCGAGCCCGGCGAGCAAGCCGTAGTTGATGGCTGCCACAATGCACAACAGCAGAACGAGTGGCGTCCAGTGGGCGCCCAGGCTGCCGGCCAGCGTAGCGGAAGCGATGCCTACCGTGACCAGCGCCATGCTGAGCAGGGTGGACGCCAACGCCTCATGAAAGACCGCGAAGCCGACTGTGAAAGCGGACCCGGCTGCGATCGATCCTGCGCTGCGATGGCCGCTCAGTTCGCCGGCGACGAGGAGCAGCGCCACGGCGACGGTGGATTCCACCGCGGGGTAGGGTGTGCTCTTGTTCCAGGGAAAGAGGACCGTGTCTTCAGAGATATCGCGCAAACGCAGCATGCAAGGGTTAGAACGAAGGCTCCGGCGTTAAGAAGAATGGAATCACAATCTGAATCGGTATTTCGGATGTTACAACGACCTTCTCGGCCAGATCAGACAAAGACAGTGGTTTCTCCACTCGCTGCGCTCGGTCGAGATGACACATTCAAGGATGCAGATCTATATGGATGCAGCTCTAGATGGATACAGCCCAGGCTTGCGGCCCAGGCTGGTGTGGAGCGCGCCGTTGGCGCTAAAGCCATAAGGTCCGCTAAAAGCCATAACGTGCTCCACCAGATAGGCCGCAGCCGCTACGCCTGACTCATGGCACGGCTCATTGCCTGATTCAGCTCCATAGCATTTATTTCCGCGGCATTCATTTCCGCCACAAGTTCGTGCCTGCCTGCCTGTAGATCGCCTGCGGTGATGGTGGCGAGGGTGCTTTCCGCGAGCTCGTTCACCGCTGCATGGAGCGAAGGGAAGCCCAGGAGAGCCTCTGCCCCTGCGCCGCCTTCGGCCAAGGCAGGGGGAAGTTCGAGGTCGGGAAGCGGGGCACGCTTGAGCTGAAAGCAGGAACGGCAAAAGACGGGCCGGCCCTGGGTCGGCTTGAACGGAACTGTAGTTTCCATCCCGCAGGCCGAGCACTCGGTACGGGTTTCCGTGCGGGAAAGCGGAAGGGTGGCCAAGGTAGCTGAGCCTTCCACGGAACGTCCAAGGCCGGCGCGCTTGGCTTTGCACAGCTTGCAGCGTTTGGGATCATTTTTAAATTGACGGTCGAGGAAGAACAGCTGTTCTCCGGCCGTGAAGATGAAATCATTACCGCAATCGGAACACCGTAAAATCCGATCCACGAAGTTCATAGCGCCCTCTGGGAACCCTGTCGGGAATTTGGATGAAGTGGCATGCATCGACCTTGCAAAAGGTTCCGTGCATGGACTCTATCGATCGTTCTTGCTGCAAGGGGCCCGAAGCCTTCCGGGGTACAAGGTACATCCGGAGGGGAACTGCGTAGAGCGAAGTGTGAAGGGAGTTCAGTCACTCCCTCCACACTTTTGCCGTCTGGTACAAACCGGCAGCGCGGCATAAGCGAATGAGCCGAACTGCTTCGATTTCTTCACGTACGTTTTCTTGCGTGCGTTAATCCTGTTCTTTACGAACCTTTTTGCGATTGCGTTTGCGGGCCAAAGCTTCTTTGACGCGGCGCTTTTCGCCTGGCTTGAGATAGAAGGAGTGACGTTTCACTTCCTTGATGATGTCCTCGGTTTGCACCTTGCGCTTGAAACGGCGCAATGCATTCTCAAGGGGCTCACCCTCCTGTACACGAACTTCTGCCAATGGAAAACACCTCCAAACCTGCCTATGTGGCCGGTCTTAGAATAGCGCCCGCCGCACGGTCTGAAACACTTTTCTTTCTGAAAAGCATTGCCCAAACCGGGTATTCCCGCCCCATTCGTACCCTCTTTCCGTACACTAAAGTGCTCCGGAGGAGGTGCGATATGCTGCGATCGTTCCGTGGAACGTCTCCGATTGTTCCCTTATCTTGCTATGTCGATGAATCAGCCCAGGTGATCGGGGATGTGGAGCTGGGCGAGGGGGCAAGCGTGTGGATGAATGCGGTGCTGCGCGGCGATGTGCACCATATTCGCGTGGGGGCGCGTTCAAACGTGCAGGACAATGCTGTGCTGCACGGCCAGCGCGGGCAGTGGCCCGTGCTGGTGGGGGGCGGGCTGCACGATCGGCCACGGCGCGGTGGTGCATGGGTGTGTGTTGGAGGACAATGTGCTGGTGGGCATGGGCGCGATCATCCTGAATGGGGCGCGCGTGGGTGCGGGATCGATCGTTGCGGCGGGCGCCGTGGTGACGGAAGGCGCGCAGATTCCGCCGGGCTCGCTGGTGGCGGGCGTTCCCGGCAAGATCCGGCGCGCGCTGCGTGCTGCGGATCAGGAGTTGATCCGTACGTATGCGCAGAATTACGTCGAGTACACGGCGGTGTATCTTGCGGAAAGAAAAGGCAACGGAAATCTGTAAGTCGGCCTATCTGGGGAGGATCTTATCTGTGGAGGATATAGTGCTTTCTCCACGTCGCGCTTTGCGCTCCGGTCGAGAGGACGCTGTATGACGGAACGGAGTCGCTTTGCAGGGAAAATGCTTTGCAGCGGAAATTGCTTGCAGCGGAATTGCCTTGCAGTGAATGATTTAGTGCGGCTGTGCTTTTTCTGCGGCATCGGTGGCTTTGTCCTGTGCCTTCAGTGCGTTTGCATTGGCTTTTGAGGCTTTGGCAGTGGCGCGGGCGGCCTTTTCCTGCTGTTTCTGCTCTTTCCGCTGTTGTTTCCGTTCGCTCTTGGTCGTCGCTGTCGGGACCGTGGTGGTCGTTGTGGTTCCGTTGGGGGTCACCGTCGTTTGCGAGGTGACGGGGACCGTTCCCGGTTGCACGGACGCCGGAGCTGCGGGGGCCTGCGCCGCGGAGGAGAGCGGGAGTGACAGGGCAGTGACAAAAGCAAGGGCGGCGATCTTGTTCATGCGAAAACTCCTTATGGGACGGCCGGCCGGGGCGGCGCAACGGTCGCCCAGAAGCACGTCTATGGTGTGCGATGCGGGTATAACGGCGGGGCGATGCTCGCGCTACTCCCGCAGATGGGCCTGCGTGAGCAAGAAGCCGATGCCGCCGAGTTCGCTTAACAACAGCAGTTCAAGATCGAAGCGCAGATTGGCGAAGCTGGGCGTGGCGTGGGGAGCGAGGGCAAACAGCGCGCCCGTGAGCAGCACGCCGGACGCGAGGGCCAAGCGGAAACCGAAGCTGGCCGGGGGCGCGAAGCTTGATACCCGTTGCGACACCCTTTGCAGCGCCGGCTGTGTGACGGCCTGCGCGGCAACACGGGCGGCGAAGTCGCCGGGGATGTGCAGCGCCGGGGATTGCGCCAGCGCGCGTTCTACGGCCTTCATGGTGGCTGCGGTTGTTGTGGCCATTGCCGCCGTCTTTGCCGCCGTCGCCTCGCCGGGGGAGTTTTCGCCCGTCCAGTTTTTGTGTATGCGCATTTGATTCATTTTGCTTCTGCCTGCAGGTCGTGTTTGGTTGGACGCGTTGGCGAGGCCAGGCGTTCCGTGACGAGGCTCGCCAGGCGTTTGCGGCCGCGGAACAGGTGCGTCCGCACCGTATTCAGTGGAAGTTCCAGGGCCGCTGCGATCCCCTCGTAGCTACAGTCTTCGCTGTGAAAAAGCACGAGAACGGCTCGTTCGTGCTCCGGTAGCTGCAGCAAGGCCGCATCGACGGCGGCTTGTGTTTGGGCGCTGGAGACGATTTGCTCGGGAGTTTGGGTGTGTTCGCCGCCGGCGTGGCTGCCGGGCTGGTTTTCAAGCCACTCGACGGGCTCCTCGTCGGGAAAGAAAGGCGCCGGGGCGATCCACTCGCGTTCGCGGCGACGGCGCTTCCACTCGTCCTGCCCGACATTTACGGTGATGCGGTAGAGGTAGGTCGAAAGCATGGACTCGCCACGAAAATGGGGGAGGGCGCGATAAAGGCGGAGAAAAACCTCCTGGGCGAGATCTTGGACGTGGGTACCGGCTCCGGTGAGGCGAGTGAGCGTGCGAAAGACGGCGGTCTGGTGTTCGCGCACGAGGCATTCAAAGCCTTCGGGCGTGGTCCAGTCGCGGGATGTGTAGGGATTGCGCACAGGCTTAAGGCGAGTAGGACCGCGGGGGCCTGCGAAAGTTTCAAAAGGGGCGCTGAAACTTTCGGAGGGAGCGAAGGTCATAGGGCGCAGAAGAACGGTAGGAGCCGCGCGAGGATCGTGGCACCCGCTGCTTCGAGCACCATCAGGAGAATGCCATGCAGCTTACAGTTTTGTTCGATAGTCCGTTCAACAGCCCCTTTGTCATTCCGGTTGCGGGGTGCGCGATGGTTCTGGGGATTGTGGTGGCCATCATTTGGGCGGGCGTACGCTCGCAGGAGATGAAGATGCAGGAGCGACTCGCGGCCATCTCCAAGGGACTGGCTGCAGAGCCGGAGTTGCATGCGTCGTTCCTGCGAGAAGCCGCCACAACGACGGGAACGGGCAGGGGGATGCGCCAGTTATCGGACGGAGCCGGGGCTCGCCGCACAGGCATTGTGCTGACTTCTGTCGGCGTCGGGCTTGGTCTTTTTTTCGTTGCGCTGGCGACGATTCTTCGTGAGCGCGACGTGCTTTGCGGTGGGGCAACCGGGCTGATTCCGCTGGCGATCGGCGTGGGTTTTCTCATTGACGGCCGGCTACGCCGGACGGAGTTCGAACGAGCGCAGGAGGGAGCCGGCACAATGCCGTTCGCGCCGGTGCAGGGGAGCGAGCTCCGTCCACTACACTGAAGCTCGATATGAGTACAGCTGTGCCCAAACTTTCCGGCGGGAAGCCGCGTGCCGCTTTGAAGGCCGTGCGCGGTACCCGCGACCTTTTGCCTGACCAGACACCGCTGTGGAACCACGTGGAAGCGACGGCGAGGGCAGTCTTTGCGCGCTATGGATTTGGCGAGATCCGCACGCCGATCTTTGAGGCGACGGAGCTGTTTGCGCGCGGGGTTGGGGAGGAGACCGATATCGTTTCCAAGGAGATGTTTACGTGGGAGGACCGCGCGCGCGCCGACTCGGAGAAGGGGCAGTTGCTGACCCTAAGGCCGGAATCGACGGCCGGCGTGATGCGGGCGTACATCGAGCACAAGCTGGGCGATGCGGGCGGGCTGCAAAAGCTCTACTACATCGGTCCGCAGTTTCGGCGCGAGCGCCCGCAGCGGGGGCGGTACCGGCAATTCTGGCAGATCGGCGCGGAGGTGATTGGGCCGCCGAACTCGGGTGCGGAAAGCCCGTTGCGCGATGCAGAAGTGCTGGAGATGCTGGCTTCGCTGCTGGACGCGCTGGGGGTGCGGGGATGGCGGCTGGAGCTGAATTCCGTGGGCAGCGCGGAGGACCGGGCGCGCTATAACGCGGCGCTGCGGGAGGCACTGGCTCCGGTGAAGGATCAACTGTGCCCCGACAACCAGCGGCGCGCGGAGACCAATCCGCTGCGTGTGCTCGATTCGAAGGACGAGGGGGATCAGGCGATCATCAACGGCCTGCCGAAGATTGCTGAGTATCTTGGGCCGGAGTCGACGGCGCACTTTGCGCAGGTGCGGGCGGCGCTCGATGCGTGCGGGGTGGCGTATCACGTGAATCCGAGGCTGGTGCGCGGGCTTGATTACTACACGCGCACGACCTTTGAGTTTACGGTGACGACGGGTTTGGGCACGCAGAATGCCCTGCTGGGCGGCGGGCGGTATGACGGGCTGAGCGAGATGCTGGGGGGACCGCGTGCGCCGGGCATTGGCTTTGCGATCGGGGAAGACCGGCTGATTTTGACGCTGCAGGCGCAGGCGGACTTGGATGCAGTGGGGGATGCAGTGGGGGAT
>CAXTNA010000124.1:0-5448 GCA_964245535.1 uncultured Acidobacteriaceae bacterium
GCGGCCGCGACACCCTCCGCTTCGGCCCCATGAAGCCCGCCGGCCTCACCAATCCAAAAACCGGCCGCTGGCCCTACGCCTGCGTCCAGCTCCGGCAGGAAAACCTGCGCGCCGATAGTTACAACCTCGTCGGCTTCCAAAACCACCTCAAATACAGCGCCCAGGCCGAGGTCCTCCGCCTCATCCCCGGCCTCGAAAACGCCAAATTCCTGCGCTACGGCCAGATTCATCGCAACACCTACCTCCATGCGCCCACGCTCCTTACGGAAACCCTGCAGCTCCACGCACACCCGAACATCCTCATCGCCGGCCAGCTTTCCGGTATCGAGGGCTACACGGAATCCATCGCCGGCGGACTCTTGGCAGGCCGTTTTGCCGCCGCTCTCGCGCACGGCGAAACCCCCACACCTGCCCCTCGTGCCTCCGCGCACGGGTCGCTGATCCACTACATCACCCATTGCGAGGCAAAGCGCTTCCAGCCCGCCAACATCACCTTCGACCTGCTACCCCCACTCGAAGACGACCTGCGCCGGCGCATTCGCGACAAGAAAGAACGCCATCGCCTCCAATGCGAACGAGGCCTCCTTGCCTGGAACACCTGGCTCTCCGCCGACCTTGTTCCAGCGTAAGTTCCTGCCTCCCTCTTGCTTGTCATCCCGCACCCTGAGCGAAGCCGAAGGGAAGGGATCTGCTGTTCGCCTTTGTTTTTCTTGAGTAACCAAGCGAGGTGTCAAAAGAGTAGTTACCAAGAGGTGATGGATAAATACGTCGCCCGTGCTACTGTGATTCGTGTCGGATGACCACATTTCGTCATCCAATGCACTGTAGACACCGAGGTCTACAAGGAGTCCTGCCCATGGCCACTGCTACCGCCAGCTTTCCTGATCGTCTCACCATGACGGAAGACAAATTCGACGAATTGCGCCAGCTCGCCGCCACACAGAACATCAGTCTCTCCGAAGCGCTCACCCAGGCGATCGACATCAGCCGCTTCGTGATGCAATCCATCGCCAGCCCGGACACCAAGCTCCTGCTGAAAAAAGGCCGCAACTACACAGAACTGATGTGGCCTCGCTGAGCTGGATTGCTAAGCTGATTGTGCGCAAAATCTGTCGTCCTTAATAAAGGAGCTCTGCCGGCGACAGCTGTCCCTTACTCTTAACAGAGATAGTTAAGCATCTCCCAGAAGGTACTCCGAACTATTGGAAGTACGTCGTATGCCCCCGACCGACCACGGCGACCCGGAAGAAACGCCCCCAAGCGGGCTTATCGTGCCGCTGGATATCGTGCCCGGCCGCGCCCATCCCGCTGCCCTCCCGTTACAAACGGCCCCAAAGTCCCTTCCCGGTAAGCCATACTCTCCGGAGCGTCAGCGCGACTGGGTCCGCCTCATTGTGACTTGCGGCTTTTTGCTCATCCTGGGCTACCTCGTAGTCTTTGCGACAATCGAATGCACCTCCTACCCAACTCATTGGGCGCAAACCAAGGAAATGCTGCAGATCATCCTGCCCGCCCTCACCGGCATCATCGGCACGGTAATCGGCTTCTACTTCGGCACCGCCGCGGCCGCGAACGGCAACAAATCCACCGACGATCTTCCCTGAGCGTTGCTGTTGGATTTCGGTAGAATCTACAGGCGTACTGAGCTCAAACGCGATACGTACCAACCCCTACCCGAACTTATCGGTGAAGGCACACCTGAGTACCGTCATCCTGAGCGCAGCCGGGGTCCCCAGCGAATGTTCTTTGCTCGTTGGGGTGGAAGCGAAGACCTCGGTATTTTTTTTAGAGTGTATCCACATATATGTTTGTCTCTATCAAAGGTGTTATCTCGACCGAGCGCAGCGAGCGGAGAGACCCCTGTATTTCATCCGGCGGGCCGAAGAACCGTTGTAGCCACCAAAATATAGGGGATTTCTCCACTACGCAACACAGAAAAGCCGTCTTGCTGACACCCAGACGACAAGTTGTCCGGGACCCGTCTTGCTGACACCCAGACGACAAGTCGTCCGGGACCCGATTTGCTGACACCCAGACGACAAGTCGTCCGGGACCCGTTTACTCCGGTCGAAATGACACTGTTCAAAGTGATTCGGTCTACATGTGGACACGCCCTAGACCGCGTAGGCGCCTTGAAGGAATACAGAGGTCTTCCGCTCCACTCAGGGTGACAGTCTAACTCTGCCGTACAGCCAACCTTTGAGGCCACCAAGTCGCCCGAAGCGGGTGCCCATCTATCCCGGCCTTATTGCGTCGAGTAGGCTCAAGCAAGCCCCACCATCCCAGAACCAACCTCACCGCGGCGCATGCCCCCGCGCCTCTTCCTCCACCCGCGCCGGCGTAAATCGCGTCGTTTGTCGCCACAACGACGCAAATAGCCGATCTAGCTCCAAGCTCTCCGCATCCCCTGCCGTAAATACCCGGTGCCCCTGCCCAAGACTCTCTGCCACCCGCCGCAGAGCCGGCCATCGCGAAGAAATCGGCACAGCGTCCGTGCCAAATAGCGAAAATCCTCACAAACCAGCGTCCGCGCATTGCGGTACAGCGGCGCCCGTCCCACGTCCCGCGCCGCATAAGCCGGCTCCGCATGCAAGCGCGTCCGCCCCGTATGCCGCAGTGCACCTGTCCCCGCATCGAGTCGGTAAATGCAATCTGGGCGACGCTCAAATCCACTCGCCTCCGCGGAATACCCACCAAAGTCGATCGCGCTCGCAACCCGCGCCGCATAGATCACCGCACAAGCCGGATACCCTTCCCGCAAAACCAAAGCCCGGCTCGTCAACCCCAGCAGCCGATCACCCACCTGCGCCGTTCGTCGAATCGCCGGCTTACAAATCGACAACGTCAGCAGCGCCGCCTCACCGACCACCGACGGCGGCGCACAAGGCGCCCCACCGCGATCTGAGGTCAATTTGTAAACGTATGTTCGTACACTCTTCACAACGGGTTGACAGGGTGTTGCTCAGGGTTATTGTAGGGAGCGGGCCACGCGTGCATCGGCAGCAGATCTTCCAACTTCATGGACTTCTTACTTCCAAGAATAATTTCAGCTTTCATATTTGCAGGATCGACGTTGCGCATGAACTCACGGCAGCTACCGCACGGGGGCAACACATGCAGCGCTCCTGACTGCTTGTCTCTCCACACGGCAACGATACGCTCGATCTGATAGTGCCCTGCCGTAATCATCGCAGCCATAGCACTGCTTTCAGCACAGAAACCCCAACCGGCTGTGTCCACGCTTACTCCCACATACGTGTCTCCAGTTGTGCTCAGCAAAGCGGCACCTACATCACCAAACAATCTATCTTTCACGACATGCGGTCGTAGTATATTGGCCGCGGCTTGAATCAAATCATCATGGGTCATCACGAAATCCTGCGTACGGCCACTAGAATCGGTTTTGCAAACAGGGCATTGTGGTAGAGCGAGACTGGAGCTTCACTCCTCTTTCTTCTTATTTCTCGCCTTCACCTTAAACCAGATCGGACTCCCGATAAACTTAAATGTCCCCCGAATCTCATTACTCAAAAATCGCTCATAACTGAAGTGCAGCTTCACATCCCGATCCGTAAACAGCACAAAGGTCGGCGGCGCCACGGCGGCCTGGGTCATGTAATAGATCCGTACCCGCTTGTTCATCGGCACACTCGCGCGCCCGAAGTCGACCTTATCCAGAAAGCGGTTCATATTGCCCGTGGTGACGCGTTTGCGCCGCTCGCGCGCCACTAACTCCACTTTCTTAAATACCTGATCGATGCCTTTCGCCTCCGCCGCCGACACAAACACTATCGGCGCATAATCCAAATACTTTAGGTGGTCGCGCACCTGTTCTTCAAAAACCTTCTTTTCCGCAGGCGGTTTGCCATCCAGCAGTCGCATGCCGTCGGGCCCCGTCCGTGTCATCAGATCCCACTTATTCACAACAACGATCACACTGCGCCCGCTCTCATGCGCATAGCCGCCGATGGTCGCATCCGACCCCGTCACACCCTCGGTCGCGTCAATCATCAGCAACGCCACATCGGCTGCTTCCAGGTGCTTGCGGCTCATGATGACGCTCAGCTTTTCGGCCATCAGCCTGGTTTTGCCCTTGCGCCGGATGCCCGCCGTGTCGATAAAGCGGAAGTCATGTCCATCGCGTGTCACCAGTTCATCTACCGCATCGCGCGTGGTACCTGCGATGGGCGAAACAATGGCCCGCTCGGTCCCGGTCAGCGCATTCAGCAGTGTCGATTTACCCACATTCGGCCGCCCGATGATGGCAATCTTCGTTTCCTGCGACACATGCTCGCCATGCGACCGCAGCTTACGCTCGCGAGTCTGCCCAACGTCCTCGCCGTTTTCCTTCGCCTCTTCAGGACTGGTCATCTCGACCGGAGCGCGGGGCGCGGAGCGGAGAGACCTGCTTTTTGTAGCTGCCTCCATCTCCTCAAGTGCCGGCTCGACTCCGCTGCCGCCCGTGGGCTCTTCCAGGTCCGGCACGCCCACCGGCGGCGCATCCACACCGGCCGGCTCGTCCGCTGTAGCGCCCTCACCGGCGAGCAGCGCCTCCCGCATGGCCCGCGTTTCCAGCGCCGCACGGTCCGCAAAGGCATCGCCCTCATCCTCGGCCATCTCGTCGCCGATGGAGTCCATCACCTCCTCCGGCTCCTCAATCACCTCCGGCTCCCCAGCCCTCTCGCGTTCCTTGCCCGCGTCTGTCGCCGACGCAGGCAACACCGCCCACACCTCATCCAGCAGATCGCCGACGCCCGACCCATGCTCCGCCGACACCGGAAACACATTGCGAAACCCAAGCGTGCGAAAATTCTCCGCACCCGCCTCAAGCGCCGCCGAATCCATCTTGTTCACTGCCAGGAATACCGGCTTGCCGCCTTTCAACAGCAGCAACGCCAGTTCCTTATCGGGAGCCGCGAGCTCCGTCCGCCCATCCACGACCATCACCACGGCGTCGGCCTCTTCGAGCGCCACACGCGCTTGCCGAAAGATCTCACTCGGAATCAGCGCCTCATCATCCGGCACCACGCCACCCGTGTCGACAAGCCGCACCGTGCGCCCGCCCCACTCGACCTCGCCATAGATCCGGTCCCGCGTGATCCCGGGCTCATCGCCGACGATCGACCGCCGCGTTCCCGTCAGCCGGTTGAACAGCGTCGATTTCCCCACATTCGGCCGTCCACAGATAGCCACCAGCGGCAGCCCTCCCGGCCCATGCTCCGCTGACCGAGTCGCATGCCAAAGATCGGAGCTGAGCGCCGCCAGTTCACGATCCTCAACGCCAGCCTCATCGGCCTCTGCCGCAGAGCGCCGCCCCTTGCGCTTGCTTTCGCTCTTGCTGACCTTGTCGCTCTTCCCCTGCGCCCGCCGAAGCGACTGCACCTGCTCTTCGTTTTTGCTCTTGCCTCTGCTTCTTTGGTTGTCCTCCCCGAAGAGGATTTGCGTTTC
>CAXTNA010000124.1:5458-8033 GCA_964245535.1 uncultured Acidobacteriaceae bacterium
GTTTCGTCGTTGCCCTTGCCTCTCTTGTTGTCATTCCCGGAGCCGGGGTCCCCATCGAGCGATTTTGCTCGTTCGGGTGGGAAGGGAATCTGTGTTTTGCCGCGAGCGGCGTCATCTTCCTCATTTCCCACAATCACGCGCCGTTCAAACTCCGGCGACCGCGTCGGCGTACGCCGGGCCTTTTCCTCCGCCGCGCGCTTGCTCGAAAGCTGCTTCCGCCCCTTCGGCGACACCGCACCCGTCACCGCCGACCCCTTGCGCGCGCCCTTGGCAGGTCCCTTGCCCAGCTTCGGCCGCGTGCTCGCCTGCCGGTGCTTCTTGCCCATCCGCTTCTTCTGCTCGCGCTTCGGTGCCATATCGAAAACCCTCACCTGTATGGTCGCACGGGGTAAGCACCACGCCATGAACTGCCAGCTTCAACTGTCAAGCAGAAACAATGGATTGGGCCTTTCTAGCGCACGCGCCCCGGGGCGTTCTCCAGCACCACATGCGACAGCACCGTTGCATCCACCGTCGCCGGCAGATGCGACGTAAACCCGATGCCCACATAGAACGACCCCTCGAAGTGCACCTGCAGCGGCGGACCGAACTGGTGCAGCGGCTCGCCCTCCAGACTCACCCAAAGCGTGATGGCATCGCCATGCTTTTCAATACCCAAACGCTTGGCCGCAACAGCCCCGGCACCCGCGATGCCCGGCAGCCCCAAATTCCCGCCACTCGTGATCCGATAGTCCATTGCACCCATGGTCGCGCCCTTTACGGGCCGCACGGCCAGGTGAAACAGGCCTCCGCCATGCTGCGCCGCCACCGCCTCCTTCGCGTCGTCGTCCAGGTCCTGCCGAATGACCAGCACAGCCTTGCGGTCGTCATAGCCCTTCGGGTCGGGAAAGTTCACGTCGGCTGCCAGCGACACATCGCCCGACACACGCTTCCAAAGAAAGCGGAACTCATCGCGCGTGTACCAGAGATTGTAGCCGGCCGAACGGATGGTGTACTGGCCCGTACCGGCATCGAAGCTCGCGCTCCCCGGCACCACCGCGGCTCCAATGTCGGACTGCCCCTCGAAAATGCCAAGGGGCTGCTCGAGGTTGCGGCTGGCGCGATGAAAGTCCGGCGGCGGCGGCACCTGCTTGTGCGTCGGTGACGACGGCAACGCCCAATCCGGCACAGGGGGCGGCGCCTGCGCCGTCTGCGCCGGTCCAGCCAGACCCACAATCAACATGCTGATCCCCACGATAAAAGCCATTCGTTTCATCACCACACCTCCGACCTTGCAATGCCGCCAGCATAACCCCAAAGGAAGAGTCCCGTACTCTACCCTGTTCCGATAGCTCTGGTACAGCCTCGCCGCGCAGCCAAGGCCCAATACTGCATGGGTATGCTTTTAAAACGGAGATCGAAGTGCTTCAAGAACTGGAAACCGAACGATTGATCCTGCGTCCCTTGCAGCTCTCGGACGCCGCGCGCACACAGCAGCTTTTTGGCGAATGGGAGATAGTGAAGCTGCTCAATGCCAGTGTGAAATGGCCTTATACCGAGGGTCAGGCCCTGCAGTATTATCGCGACCTGGCGCTTCCTGCCATGGAGTGCGGCAATGAGTGGCACTGGACACTTCGCCTGAAGGAGGCGCCTTCGGAACACATTGGTGCCATAGGACTCTTCCGCGGCGAATGGGACAACCGCGGATTCTGGGTAGGTCTTCCGTGGCAAGGCAAAGGCTACATGACCGAAGCTGCCATGGCTGTGAACGACTATTGGTTCGATACGCTCGGCTTCGATTTGCTCCGAACATCAAAAGCCGCTCAAAATGTAGCCTCCAATCGCATCTCCGAGAAAATGGGCATGCGTATGATCCGCGAAATCGAGAAAGACTACGTTTGCGGGCGATTGCTCACCCAAGTATGGGAGATCACGGCAGAGGAGTGGCGGGCCCGACGTGCCGGCGTTCTCTTGTCTATGCAGAAGGCCCGAAGAATAGCCAATGAAGCCCTGGATGAAGGCGCCGGTAAAAGCAAAGCTACGGCGAATATCATAAGACCAGCACCGTGGCCTCACTCTCCCAACCCGCAGTAGCCCGCAAAACCCCGCTCTCGGAGGCACGCGAAGCCGCTAAACTCCCCTCCCTGCACGACTTCTTCTCAGCCAACGGCCTGCTCGCCCGATCGACGCTCCACTATGAGCAGCGCCCGGGCCAGTACGCCATGGCCAAAGAAATCGAGCAGTCCTTCAAAGACCGTCGCCACCTCATCGTCGAAGCCGGCACCGGCACCGGGAAAACCCTCGCCTACCTCCTGCCCGCGCTCCGTTTCGCCCGCGAGCACAAGCAACGCATCATTGTTTCTACGGGCACAAAAAATCTGCAAGAGCAGCTCGCCCTCAAGGACATCCCCTTTCTCGAATCGATACTCGGGCCCCTACGCGTTTGCGTCATGAAGGGCCGTGCGAACTACCTTTGCAAGCAAAAGCTCTACGCGCTGCGCGACAACCCCATCCTTTCCGGCCTCGACGACATCCAGCAGTTCCACGCCATCCTCCGATGGGAGCGCTCCACTGAAACCGGCGACCGGGCCGAGAT
>CAXTNA010000125.1:0-7945 GCA_964245535.1 uncultured Acidobacteriaceae bacterium
AGTCCGCCCTCAGGGCATATCCTGTGCGGGGTCGCCCTGGTTTGCCTTCTACTCGGCGCAGCTACAGTCCCTGCTCAGACTCCCCAGACTCCACAAGCTACGTCCTCCGATCGTCCGCCGAGTCTGCCGCAGGCCCCCTCCGCCCCATCACCTGCCGTTAAGCCCGTCGTGCCGGAAGCCCCCGGCACGGTCAGCGGCATCGTCGAAGATGCCAAGGGCAATCCCCTCTTCGGGGCACACCTTGCGCTCTCCGCAGCCGGCTACGCGGCAGCGCAGGAAACCAGCTCCGACAATAACGGCCACTTCCGCTTTCTGCGCGTGCCGCCCGGCGCGTTCATAGTTTCCGCTACGCTGCCCGGCTTTGATACCGCCTCCGCCACCGGAACGCTCCGTCCGGCGCAAAGTTACGAGATGGTTCCGTTCGCGTTATCGCTGGCCACCGTCAACGTCACCATCGATGCCGTGGCGACACCGGAGGAACTCGCCACCGAGCAGATGCAGGCAGAGGAGCAACAACGGGTATTCGGCCTGCTTCCAAACTTTTTCGTCAGCTATCGCTGGACCACCCCGGCGCTTTCCACGAGGCAAAAATACACGCTAGCCTTCAAAAACGCCAGCGACCCCGGCAACCTCTTCCTGGTCGGCACGGTCTCGGGCGTACAACAGGCCACGGATGCCTTTCCCGGGTATCACCAGGGCGCCGCTGGGTACGGTAAACGCTACGGGGCCAACCTCGGCAATCTCGTCGCGGGCACCTTTCTGGGCGGGGCCATCCTGCCCTCCCTCTTTCACCAGGACCCGCGCTATTTCTACAAGGGCACCGGCACCGTTCGCCGGCGCTTCCTGTACGCCGTTTCCACCGCGGTCATCTGCCGCGGTGATAACGGCCATCGCCAGCCCGCGTTCGCCGGCGTTCTGGGCGACCTGTCCGCGGGTGCCATCTCAAACCTCTACTACGCACCCTCCGACCGCCAAGGCGCCGCGCTCACCTTGGAAAATGGCTTTCTCGGCATCGCCGGCGACGCCATGAACAACGTCTTCCAGGAGTTCATCCTTCCCAAGCTCACCACCAGAGCGGAAAAGCACAAGGGCAAGCCGTAATCCTTAATGCAAGCTTCGTGGGTAGGATTTACCCAAAACAACAGCTTGTCGAAGATATCTCATCAGCTTGTTGAAAGACATCTCCATCAAGTTACTATTCCAGCGCTGAAGGCGCGTCCTATACCAGCCTGGGCCGCAAGGCCCAGGTGGACAGAGCGATACAGGTGAGGGCTGAAAGCCCGACCTATAAAGCCCGTCCTATAGAAGTCGAAGCAGCAATTGAGCGCGCCGTCAGCCCTCAATCGCTTTGTGGCACACATACCTGGGCCTTGCGGCACAGGTATATAGAACGCGCCGTTGGCGCTTGAGCACCACAGGTGCCCTTCCATGGCTTAAAGTACAAACGATAGCCCTCTGCAGAATGCCAAATTTGCTTACCCCAGTTTTGGCCGCCGCAACTGAAATCCAGTCCGCACTTGATACGCATGCGCCAGCGCACAGGCCTTCGCTTCCTGGTACAGCGGCGACAAAAATGTCAGCGACACCGGCGTGTCTGGTCCGCCGGCATTGTTCAGCGCGCCATCGCCTCCGTCGGGCGGGGGTGGCGCATCAGGCCCCCGAAAACCGTTCGGCACAATCACCGCCGGTTGCCCGCACAGGTTCGTGGCTACCAGTTGCGGGCCCGAGCTGGGCGTCACAATCACATCAAAAGGCGCAAAGAACGCCGCCACCTGCTCCATCGCCAACCGCCGCGCACGAGACGCGTTGATGTAGTCGACCGCCGGATATAAACGTGCCGTACGGAAGCTATTCGGCCAGTCGAACGGCATCTGCCCGGCCAGCAGCGCATCGCGGCCGGAGCGCGTCAGTTCGTCAAAAGCCGCGGCGGCCTCCGCCTCCAGCATGGGCACCAGCGCGCCGTAGTCGAACTTCGGCAACTCCACCGGCTGGAGTGTAACGCCCATCGCCCGCAGCACCGCGAGCGCCTTCGTGTTGAACGGTGCGTCGTAGACCTGCCGCTCATACTGCGCCTTGCGCCCCGCCACACGCCGGTTGTACTCCTCAAGCTCCTTGCCGGCGAGCGTTTCGCTTGGCGGTTTTATGGGATCGAATGTGGGCTTATCGAACGCACTTTTCAGGTAGCCAACGCGCAGCGTACGTACATCGGTCGTGAAATCAGGGTTGAAGGCCGCCGGTTGCACGCTGGGATCGTGCCCGTCAGGACCGTAGATCGCCGCCAGCACCAGTGCCGCATCCTCCACCGAGCGGGTGATTGGCCCGATTTTGTCCATCGACCAACTTAAGGCCATCGCCCCCGTTCGCGGCACCAGCCCAAAGCTCGGCCGCAGTCCCGTGCAGCCGCAACGCGCTGAAGGCGACGAGATCGACCCCAGCGTTTCTGTGCCGATTCCAAAACCCACACAGCCCGCCGCCACCGCGCTGGCCACCCCCGCCGAACTGCCGCTCGATCCCTGCCTGGGGTTCCATGGATTGCGCGTCCGTACGCCCGGCGCCGGACCCCACAGATCGCCCTGGGCCAGCGCACCCAAAGTCAGCTTGGCGACCAGCACCGCCCCAGCCTTGTCCAACCGCGTCACCACCTCCGCGTCATAGTCGAAACTCTGCTGCATGTAGGGCCCCGCGCCCCAGGTCGTCGGATAGCCCCTGACCGCGAGCAGATCCTTCGCACCCCAGGGGATGCCGTGCAGCGGCCCTCGAAACCTCCCTGCCGCCAGTTCACGGTCAGCCGCCGCCGCTCGATCCAGCGCCCGACTTTCTGTGAGCGTGATCACAAAGTGCAGACTGGGGTCATACCGCTTCAAACGGGCCAGGTACAGCTTCGTCAGCTCCACCGAGGCGATCTTCCGTGCCCGCAGTAGTTCCGCCAACTGCCGGACCGTCGCAAAGGCGACCTGGTCTTCTTGACTCGTGGAGATCTCCACAGTGCTGGGTGGCGGACCCAGTTTTGGGGGCCGTCGCACCGTGTCAAGCACCGTGCCCGGCAAGACCGGATTTTGTACCAGGGAGGGTAATACGGCATTCGGTAGGCCCATCTGGCATACCGTCGCGATATCTTCGCGCTGGCTATTCAGTCCTTCAAGCATGGTCTGGCGCTGCTCGGGGGTAAATCGCAATCCGGCGATCGCCGCCGCCGCTTCTACCATCGCGTCCGTGATCTTCGGCAGAGCGGCCGCAGTCTCCCCGGCAGCCATCTTTGCCGGCGCTTGCCCACCGGCCTCAGCTGAAACGAAAGCCAGCAAGGCTCCAGGGAAAACAGTTGAGCCAACTCCTAAAGAGGCAGCTACAGCGAGAAAATGTCGACGCGTTGCGTCCGCGACATGATTTCTAGACTCCATGTTGGTCATGTGCAAATTATGTCATTAAGGTTGTAGTCCCTCTCGCGGCAGAAATCGTCCATTTATGTGAGGGATGAGGACTCGTTCCTGACCCAAAATTCCTTTAAGTGCCGTTGCGGGCCCTCTCCCTCCCTCGAGCTTCACCCCGCTAACTCTTTACCGCCGCTTTGATTACCGGCAGTTCCGGTAGTCCGGTCTTGAGTGGTCCATCCGTATTTGCCGCAGCCACGACCTGCTCGGCAATCCGCTGATCGGTCGCCGCCGCATCATGCAGCTGCACGGGAAACAACACCGCAAATTGCAGCGTTCCTTCCACTAACTGAAGCCGTGATTCGATCCTGGGCGCCGGCAAGGCCGTGCCCATCCAGGCCTCCACCTGCCGTTGTTGTGCCTCGATGCGCGCGCTGTAGCTCGAATAGACTTCGTTGACCAGCTTCAGCAGCGCCTCGGTCACCGCGGGCACATCGGCGTCGCTCTTCAGCTTGGCGGTCATCTCATGCCAGGCGTATTCGGTGCCGGGCATCTGCTTATACAGCGGTGTTCCCGTTTGAAAGAGCACCGAATTCGCGAAAACAGCCACGCGCCCCGTGGCGTGCAGTTCTGTTCCCGTGCCCACCAGTTCCATCAAATAGAACCGCACCAGACCCACTTCCACCACGTCGCCCGTTACACCCGCCACCGTGATGCGGTCGCCGACACGCACGCCATAGCGACCCACAATGAAAAAATAGGCCGCCACGGACAGCAGAATGCTTTGTAAACCTACCGCGATGCCCGCAGAAATAAATCCTGCGAAGGTTGCCAACGAGCTGAACTGCGTCACCAAACCAAAGATCACGACCAGGCCGCTTAAGAAGCCGATCACTGCCCTGCGGATAAACAGTAACTGCCGCCGCCGCCGCAGGTCGCTCACATAGCGCACCGTAGCCCGGCTCCATAGGTTGCTCGCCAATGCCAACAGCCCCAGGACGATGGCGATGAACAGCACGCGGGTCAGTAGCGATCGCAGAACCTCCTTGTACTCGGCATTCACCGCCGCGCGCCAGGTTGTCAGCGTGCCGCGTGTACTCTCCAGCAGCACAATCTCCTGGTTCAACGGTAAGGTCGCATCGGCTAGCACACGAAAGGGTGTGGTCAGCGTGTCGAACTGCTTCCGGGTATTGTCGCGATCCTGTGCGTCCGTCGTCGGCGTTGCCGCAAGATTCACGGTCTGTTGAGTTAGCACCTGGCCTTGCTGCACGGTAGACCGCAACACCTTCACAAACGGTGTGCGCAGATCGCTCGCCTGGCTCAGCATCTGGTCGACAGCGCCGGTTTGGTTATCGATGGAGCGCAGCGTGGACAGCAAGGAGAACAACACTGAAGCTTGGCTGGTGACCCCGGAATCGCGGGCCGAAGCCAAACTTTCGAGCACCGTGGCAGGCAGCGGCTTCAGGTTTTTGCTCAAAAGTTCCGGTGCCGACCGCTGCAGGTGGTCGATTTCGCCCGCGAGCCCTGTGTTGTTCTGCGCCTCGGAAAAGCTGCTGATGCGGCCAAGTGCTTCCACCATGGCCTTTTGCAGCTCCAGACCGCCTTCCACCTGCTGCTCCTGTTGTGTCAACTGCGCCCGCTGCTTCCCAGGCGCTGCCGCGATCTGCTTTTCCAACGCAGACTGCTGCGCTTCGAGCTCCGCAAGCCGTGACTGCGCCTGGCCTTGGATTGCAGCGACCCGTTGCGTCTGGCTCTGCTGCCCGCCCTCTCCTGTCCCCTGCTCCGGTGCCGCGGACGCAGGCGTTGCTCCCTTGCTTCCTCCCTGCCCGGCGACCTTGCCCAGCAAGGCGGCTTCATTCTTGGCCGCTTCAAACGCAAGCTGCGCGATCTGCGTTGCTTGCGTCGATGCCTGCTCCGCGTACAGCACGTCGCTCGGTTCCCCCACCTTCTGTGCCGGAACCAACGCTGCCCGGTAGAAACGCATCACCGCGTTCAAATGCGATACGATTTCCCTGCTGCGCTTCGGCACATCGATGTCGGTACCCGTCAGCGGTGAAAGTTTCGCCACCTGCGCGGCAATGCTTTGGCTTGTGGATCCGGCAGATTCTTCCGACTTTTCCGCACTTCTTGCGCTCGGTCCTGTTTTGAAAGTACCGGCATCTTCCGGCTCACTCGTTGCAGCCCCCGTAGCGTCTTTTGATTCCGTTGCTGAAGGGGCAGCGGTCACGGCACTGACGGTGGATGGTGCGGACGCGGTATTCCGGCCAGCCGCCGCCGAGGCTCGAGAAGGGACCGGTGTTTGCGCACGCAGCAGCATTCCGAAACTGAGCAGCACCCACAATGCCGCGATCGGGCTTTTTAGCCTAGCCATCGTTTGTTCCTGTCCTGCACGTTGAGCTTCCTCTGTTCTTCTGATGGCATCCGGCTTTGACTCGCCTCTGCCACAAATGTTGCAGGGGCTGTCCGCAATCAGAACAGCAATGCCGCAAAAGTCGCATCAGAACCCAATATGGCTGTATCAACGGCAACCATCGCACCTCTTCTCGATCCTTTTGAGAGTACGGCGCTTCACTTAAAAAACCGCGTTTGTATGGCGCCCATGACTCGCGGCCGCGCTGATAATCCGCAGCACGTGCCGCCCGCCATCTCGGCGGAGTATTATGCGCAGCGTGCCGGTGCGGGACTCGTCATCACCGAAGGCACGCATATCAGCCCGCGTGCCAACGGCTGGGAAAATGTTCCCGGCCTGTACACCGCAGCGCAAATCGCCGGCTGGCGCCAGGTGACCGACGCCGTGCATGATGCCGGTGGCCGCATCTTCTGCCAACTGTGGCACCAGGGCCGCGTCGCGCATCCGGATCTGCTTGACGGCCAACCGCCGCTAGCGCCTTCGGCGATGACTGCGCATGGTGTTTCCGCTTACATGCACGGCGGTTACGTGGCTTCCCCTGTACCCCAGGCGATGACGCGCGATGAGCTGAAGCAGACGATCGCCGACTTCCGTACCGCCGCGCAAAATGCCGACGCTGCAGGCTTCGATGGCGTCGAGATCCACGGCGCGAACGGCTATTTGCTGCAGCAGTTCCTGACAACCCAAGCAAATCAACGCACCGATCTTTATGGCGGCACCCTTGAAAACCGTGCCCGTTTTCTCTTCGAAGTTCTTGACGCGGTGCACGACGTACTGCCGCCGGAGCGTGTCGGCCTCCGGCTTTCGCCCTCGATGAACGATATGCAAGGCATCAACCTTGACGACACCACCGGCCCCACCTTTGATTACGTCATCGGTCGCCTGAACACCGCGCAACTCGCGTATTTGCACCTGCTCGAGCCAATGAAGCCCGTTGACGGCATCCCCTACGCCATCACGCGTGTCGCCGAGCACTTTCGCCCGCTCTACCAGGGGACGCTGATGATCAACAAAGGCTTCACCTTCGAAACGGGCAATGAAATTTTGCGCAACGGCATTGCCGATCTAGTCTCCTTTGGCACGCCCTTCATCAGCAACCCCGATCTTGTCCAACGCTTTGCCCAAGGCGCCACGCTCGTCGAGGCCGATAAAGCGACCTTCTACACCCCCGGCCCCAAGGGCTATATCGACTACCCGCCAATGACGGCATGAAACGCCGCCGCATACGTTGCAGAGCTGTCAAAAATCAGCACAGCAAACCCCTCAAAGGCCGTTGATGTACCCAGTGCCGATGGCACGTTACACCGTAGCCTGGGACGCAGCCCCAGATATCGGCGCCATATCGTATCGAGGGCTGAAAGCCCGCAACGGAAAAGTCCGGGTACGCCCGTGAGGCAATGGCTCTAGGGATAGCTCTCGCTTTCCGGGCTGAAGGCCCGACGCATCATAGCCGGGGGCGGAGCCCCAGATAAAAGCAGGAAAGCCCAACATAAAGGGTCTGATCAAGTCCCAAGGTATCTGCCGCAAGAAAGAAAACGCAGATTCCCTTTCCATCCCATCGAGCAATAGCGCTCGCTGGGTACCCCGGCTTCGGGAATGACAAAAAAGCGGGTCCCTTCTCGGAGCCGGACTTCATCAGCCCTTCGCTAAATATCCAGATTCTTCACATCCAGCGCATTCTCTTCAATGAACTTACGCCGCGACTCCACATCCTCACCCATCAGCGTCGTAAAGATTTCTTCGGTGGCCGCGATGTCTTCCAACCGCACCTGCAGCAGCGTGCGCCGGGCTGGGTCCATCGTGGTCTCCCATAATTGCGGCGCGGTCATCTCGCCTAGCCCCTTGTAGCGCTGCACCTGATACTCCTTGCGGCCCTGCTCGATCACATACTCGAACACCTCGCGCACTGTCGCCTTTTCGACCGGATCCTGCGATGCCTTGCCGGGCCGTTTTCCCGGTTTTGCCTCGTCCATCGTGCCCGGGGCGGCGGCAATCGTCTCATTCACGCCTTCCTCCTGCGCTACCTCATCCGCCTCGTCGAGTTCCTCCTGCGTGGGTGTCGCGCTAACGACTGTGTCGGCCTTTTTCGGATCTTTAGCTGGATTGTCTTTAGCGGCATATTCAATGTGGAACGGCCCTTTGAGCGCCTCGCCCACCTGTGCCTGCT
>CAXTNA010000126.1:0-7944 GCA_964245535.1 uncultured Acidobacteriaceae bacterium
CGGTTTGTGTATGGTGGTTCGACCGGCGGCTGGGAATCGCTGGCGGTGCAGATGTTTTACCCCGAGCACTACAACGGCGCGTTCGTCGCCTGTCCCGATCCTGTCGACTTTCGTGCCTATTCCACGGTGGATTTGTACAAGCAGGACAACATGTTTTACCGGCAGGGCGCGATGAAGCGGGTGGAACAGCCTGCGATGCGGAACTACCTCGGCCAAACCCTGATAACCGAGCGGGACAACATTCAGTACGAAGCCGCGCTGGGCGATCATGGCCGTTCGGGCGATCAGTTCGACATTTGGCAGGCGGTATATTCGCCGGTCGGCGCGGACGGTTATCCGCAGCCGATCTTCGATAAAGCCACTGGCGCCATTGATCACACCACGGCGGCCTATTGGCACGATCATTACGATCTGGACGCGATACTGGAGCGCGATTGGGCGACGCTGGGGCCGAAGCTCGAAGGCAAGTTGCACCTTTATGTCGGCTACGAGGACACGTACTTTCTCAATAATGCCGTGTACCTGATGGAAGACTTCCTCAAGCAAACCGGCACGCCCGGTCATGGTGTTCCGTATGGGGGTGAGATGAAATACGGCCCGCGAGCGGAGCACTGCTGGAACGGCGATCCCGACAAGCCGAACTGGTACACGCGCCTGCACTACAACCAGATGTACCTGCCGCAGATCCTGGATCGCATCGCGAAGACCGCGCCTGCAGGAGCTGATACGACGAGTTGGAAGTATTGACGTTGGCGGTGATAAACGATGCGCCATTTACACTCGTGAAGGAATCAACAAAGGAGAGTTTGTGTCACAACGTACCTTCAGCATCATTAAGCCCGACGCGGTCCGCAAAGGGCTGTCCGGCGCCATCCTCGCGCATATCGAAAAGGCCGGCTTCAAGCTCGTTAGCATCAAGAAGATGTCGCTCTCCGAGGAGCAGGCCAAGGGTTTCTACCACGTGCATGCGGCGCGGCCGTTTTTCGGTTCGCTTGTGCAGTTCATGTCGTCAGGGCCGATCTTTGCCATGGTTCTTGAGAAAGAAAATGCCATCGCCGACCTGCGTCAGTTGATGGGGGCGACCAATCCTGCCAACGCGGAGGACAGCACGATTCGCAAACTGTTTGCAGACTCAATCGAAGAAAACGCGATTCACGGCTCCGATGCGGAAGATACGGCAGCATTTGAGATCGGATTTTTCTTTGCGGGGTATGAGCTGAAGTAGCGCTGCACCCAGATCGATTTCACGAAGATGCGCAGCTACTGCCGTCATCCTGAGCGCAGCGAAGGACCTTTGTATTCTGCCCGGACCTCACAGGCACCTCGAAGGAGTACCGAGGTCCTTCGCTTCGCTTAGGATGACAACAAAATTGCTAAAGCCATAGGTAGTTCTCTAGAGCCGTTCTCTCTTGGCTGTAGTTCCGGCGCGAGCCTAAACTGCAGGTCTCTCCACTGCGCAGACGATACAACTGTCTGCTTCGGTCGAGATGACACCGCTATCGTTAAGCGACAACAGATACAAAGTATCTCCTTAGTCAAGCTGAGTGGCATCTGCTTTACATGTGCATGCCTATGCAGCTGAGGATCTCCATGGTAATTGCGTTCGGAGATCCTTCGCCCACCTCAACCCTATGGTGGGCAACGCCGTCGTAAAAGCTTTGCCGGTCGCGCCATCGCTGTTCTGCTTCGTGGCGCGCGCCAAGCAGGGGCCGTGATGTCGCTGCCGGATCGCTAGCTTGCAGGGTACAGCGCCGGTACAGCTCCTCGAACGGTGCGTGTAGATGCACGACAAGCGTTTGCGCGGTATTCCGCAGCAGAGCGCGGACGCCGGCACTGCCCGGGGCGCCGCCGCCCAGGGCGATCACGATGTTGGTTTCCTTCAGCAATACCGTGAGCGCCTCCACTTCCAGGGCGCGGAAGGTAGTCTCGCCTGCGGTGGCGAAGATTTGTGGTACCGTTTGGTCGGCACGTGCTTCCACGGCGCCGTCCAGATCGGCAAAGTGCCAAGCGAGCCGTTCGGCTAACAGACGGCCGATGGTTGTCTTTCCCGAACCCATAAAGCCGGTAAGCACGAGGCGCTGCCAAGGCGGAGCCTCACCGACACTGAACCTCACGGACGACCCACAAGCAGAGCGTGGACGCCTGTGACTCCAGGCACCCATGCTCTGCTCCGTGTCTTCATCCCATTGGCCATGCTCTTACGTCAGCCCCAAGGCGATAGCGGCGCAGCTAACCGGCAAGGTCCGTGACACCGCCGTCTTCCGTTTCTTCCTTGAGTTTGCTGGCAATGTTGGACCACACGGCATCGCTCGGCTCATGCGTCGGCTCGAAAAGACTCTTTGCGGTTTCGGCGATGGTTTCGAGATCACGCACCAAGGCAGCACAGTCCGGATTGGCTGCAAGAAATCGCGCCAGCCGCGGATCTTCGCTGACCTTGCCCCCGGAAAGAAACAGGTCGGGCAGATGCTGTTCGAACTCTGCGGGCGTCATGGAATCGAAGTTGATTTTGGACAGATCACTCATTGCACGAGCTCCCGAGTGGCAGCGAGGATCGCGGGCAGCTGTTCCGGGTGGCGCAGCAACTCGCGCAACCGCAACCGCGCCTTGTGCAACTGGCTTTTGCTGTTGCCGGTCGAGCACTCCAGCATTGTGGCAATCTCATTGTGCTCGAAGCCTTCTACATCGTGCAGCACAAAGACCATGCGATACCCCGGCGGCAGCGAAGCCACAGCCCGTTCCAGCGTAACGCGGTCCACGGAGCCGGAAAGCTGCGGATCGCGGGAGCCGAAGTCGCGTTTGGGGGCATCTTCTTCTGACGGATTGATAGTTTCCTCGAGCGACACCAACTGCAAGCCCTTTTTCCGCAGGTGCATCAACACCAGGTTGACCGTCAGCCGATGCAGCCAGGTGGAAAAAGCGCTTTCGCCGCGAAAGCTGCCCAGCTTGCGGAACAGGTGGAGAAACGCTTCCTGGGTCATGTCTTCCGCCTCAGAAACATTACCCAGCATGCGGAGACAAAGGGTGTAAACACGGCGCTTGTGCAGCGCATACAGCTTGGAGAAAGCGTCGGGATCCCCCAGCTTGGCCCGCTCGATCGCTTCGGCTTCGCCGGCGATCGGCGGGTTGCGCTTAAACAGACCCGGTGTGGATTTTGTTTGCATCACGTTGTTGGCCTTGACCTTCCATAGCGCGCGCCGATCTTTTACTCCCTGCCGGCGCGTCTGCCTCCACACCAGCCTAACGCACTCAGGGAGTCTTTTCTCGCGGGTGGTTGCCACCTTTAGGTGGAACTTCAGTTACCTAAGTTACGGCCGCTCGGTTATGGCAGCATGTTGTCAATTGCCGATAAAGCGCGCGTAAAGGGACCGCGCCAACGCCGGGTCGGTTGTTCCCTGGATCAGCGCGCGGCCATCCGCAAAAACAGACAACGTGTAGGGCGGATAGGAGAACCGCAGCAGGGAGCCGTTCGCCCGCACTTCGCCCAGCGCGAGGAGCCGTTGTTGAAGGGCGAGGAGGTCAAGGGGACGGTCCCTCTCGTGAATTTGCACGGAATTGCGTCCACACAGGGTAATGTGCGGCCGGCCCGCGCCGTCAAGTGCACGAAACTCCCGTTTGGCACACACCTGGCAGTCCGGACGGGGGCGCCCGGCGTTGATTTCGGACCGTTCGCCCGTCCACAGATCATGGGAAACAAGGGTCCGACGCATGGCCGCGGGCTGCCCGGTAAGGAACTTCAGCGCTTCCGTTACGGCCAGCGAGGCGGCCACATTTACAGCCGTGCCCAGGATACCGGCGGTTTCGCAGGTTTCGACGGCGCCGGTGGGTGGGGCGGGGAAGAGGCAGGCAAGGCAAGCAGTCGGCTCGACTTGAAGCAACCAGGGGGACTTTGCTGCTGCCCCTTGCCCGTCCTCTTGCCCGTCCCCTTCGCGGGGCAGGATGTTCATCGTCGCCGCGTAAGCCCCCACAGCGGCCGTGTAGATCCAGGGAATGCCTTCGCGCACGCAAAAGTCATTCAGCAAATACCGGGTTTCGAAGTTGTCCGTGCCATCGAGCACGAGGTGGACGCCGCTGAGTAGATCGACGATGTTGCCCGGCACCAGATCGGCAATGTGGCTCTCGATGGCAATGTCGTGGTTCACGCGCCGGAGGTGAAGTCGAGCGGCTTCCGCCTTGGGCAAGGACTGGCGTGCGTCCTCCTCGTTGAAGAGAACCTGCCGCTGCAGGTTGGAGGGTTCCACAAAATCGCGGTCGATGAGGGTCAGCCTGCCGATGCCGGCGCGGGTCAACAGTCCAGCGGTCGCGGCGCCGGTCGCGCCCACGCCCACAATGGCAGCGTGCGCCGAGCCGAGGCGCTCCTGGCCGGTCGCGCCTATGCCGGGGAAGAGTACCTGCCTGGAATAGCGTTCCTTGGGATCAATGTTCGCGGCAGAGACAACGCTCTCGGCAGTTGCAGGCATGAGCGGTACGGCGGATTTCGCCTGTTCCGCCATGTCCGGCTGCGGTCCAGCTTGTTCCGTTTTGGGCCGTCCGTTCTCGTACGGTTCCATTTTGGAACGCTTCAAAGATTCCTCAGCCCCGTTGAAAACCGTCCCTTGTGCCATTTCGTTAGTATAGGAGGGAGGATCAGGGACACTGGTGTCGCACACATCGGTATGGGTATCGAGACACAAAAAGCGACGCACATCGGAACGGGGGCGCGCGCGTGTGGGATGCGCCGCGACTCAAGACGGCCAACCCTGAACACTGCACCGGGGTCCTGCAATGTTCTATCCTGTGCGTCTTGGGATGCAACGACGTCTTGGGATTTAACCCTTTGTCCATGTGGCTGCGTATGCCTGGCAA
This sequence comes from uncultured Acidobacteriaceae bacterium, assembly GCA_964245535.1. Taxonomy (GTDB): domain Bacteria; phylum Acidobacteriota; class Terriglobia; order Terriglobales; family Acidobacteriaceae; genus Granulicella. The sequence goes on from CAXTNA010000126.1 coordinate 4,843, forward strand.
GTGGGTTGCGGAGATGGAAGGACAGGCAGTGTCGGTTCAGAGGGTAGGGACAAAAAAGACAAAACAGGAAGGGTCACGTCCCTGGGCGTTCGCCTTGCTGGGCCATTCGCAAACGCCCCGGCGAAACCTGCCGTTTGTCGCTCCGTTTCTTTTGCTGTCCGCCCTCGCTCCGCAGGGTACGGCGGCTCAAAGCCCTGGGACGTTGAATAACCAATCGGTCGGGCAATCGGCCAATCCTTCGCCGTCCACGAATCCGAACGCGGCGCAAGCGGTCCCGCAGGCAAGCCAGCAGGTCAATCCGGCCACGCCGGGCGTTCCCCAGCAACCGCCGGTCATCAGCAATCCATTGCCGCCGCTGGCGACCTCGGTGTGGCGCGAAACCGGCGCCAATGTCGCGGCCATTCGCTTCGATGGGGTACGTTTCAGCGAGTCGGATCCGATCCTTGGACAATTGACCCAGAAGACAGGCCAACCGCTCGATCCGGAAAAGGTACGTGCCGATCTGCATCGCCTGTTCAGCAGCGGGCGCTACCGTGACCTCAGCCTCAGCGCGGTGCGCTCTCCGCAGGGGCTGCAGCTGATCTTTGTTGGGGTGCCGCGGTACTATGTCGGCCGGGTCGACATCTTTGGTGTCTCGTCCGAGCGGCTGACCTCGCTGCTCGAATTTGCCACCAGAATGGACCCGGGCACTCCGTTCACCGAAACGGAAATCCCTAACGCGCTCGACGGGATCAAGCAATCGCTGGCAGAAAACGGGTATTATCAGCCGGTTGTCAACATCGCCACGCAAACGGATCGGGAAGGCGAACAGGTCAACGTCGCCATCACCGTGCAAATCGGTCCGCAGGCCCGCATCGGTACGGTCGCGGTCACGGGCAAAGACCCCGGCATCTCCGCACCGGATTTCCGCAAAAAAGGCGGCCTCAATTGTTCGCGGCTTGTGCTTTTGTTCCAGAAGGGTTGCGAGCCCAAGGTCACCCGCGAAACCGCCAGCAACGCCCTTTCCGGGGTACGGTCGTTTTATCTGAAGAATAATCGCTTGGAGGGCACCATCAGCCTCCAGAAGCAGACCTACCAGCCGCCGCAGAAGCAATTAGATTATGACTTTCTGGCCGAACAGGGGCCAGTCGTCAAGGTCGTCATCAATGGCATCAAGGTGTCGAAGGCGCGCAAAAAGCTGCTCGTGCCGGTATACGAGGAAGGCGCCGTCGACAATGATCTCCTCAACGAAGGTGCCTTCAATATCCGCGATTTTGCGCAGCAACAGGGCTACTTCGAAGTGCAGGACACGGTAAAGCTGCTTGGTGCGGGCACCAACGATGTCACCGTGCAGTACGATGTCACCCCCGGCGTGCGACACAAAGTCACCGCGGTGACGATTGCGGGCAACCACTACTTCGACACCGAAACGCTGGAAGAACGGCTGCGCGTGAAGAAAACCAGCCTGTACGTGCGTAACGGCACCTATAGCAAGCAGTTGGTCGATGCCGATAGCAGCTCCATTCAGGCGCTCTATCGTGCCAGCGGTTTTTTGAAAGCGAAAGTCACCTCGTCGGTGAACGACGTGCGAAAAACCAATAAGAAAGGGAACGAGGTCGCTGAAATCGAGGTGGCCTACCACATCGACGAGGGGCCGCAGGAAAAGTTCGGCGAGGTCGCGGTGGCCGGCGTGGATGCCGCGCGCGAAGCGACCATCCACTCGCTCGTCAGCTCCGAATCCGACCAGCCGTTCGGCCTGATCACCCTGTCCAACGACCGCGATGCCATCCTGAGCTGGTACCTGTCGCATGGCTTCGACCACGCGCAGGTTGAGGTCGAGCAGAAGATAGAATCCGATGACCCCACGCGCACCGACGTCACGCTAAATGTGGTGGAAGGCCAGCCGGTAAACATTGATCGCGTGTTGCTTTCAGGGCTCGACCATACAAGGCGCTCCGTGGTCGATCAGCGCATCGATGTGCACGCAGGTGCTCCGCTCGACCAGGCGGCACTGCTGCAAACGCAGCGTAATTTATACAATCTGGCACTGTTTAACGAGGTCGACACTGCCGTCCAAAACCCGCAAGGCGCGGCGCTTGAGAAAAATGTGCTTGTGCAGATCACCGAGGCCAAGCGCTGGGATGTGACTTACGGCTTCGGTTTTGAGACGCAACTGAACCAACCCGGCGTCATTCCCGGGCAGACGCGCGGCCAGACCGCTGCACAAAACGGCCAGGCCGGCGCCAGCCCTCGCGTCTCGCTTGACATATCGCGTATCAACTTCCGCGGCACCCAGCAATCGCTGACGCTGCATAGCGCTTACGGCTTGCTGGAGCAACTTGCAGAGCTCAGCTTTAACAATCCCTATTTTCTCGGCAACCCCGCCCTAACGGCAACGATTTCCGGCGGTTATTCCAACGTGCAGAACATCACCACCTTTCAGGCGAAAACCCTGCAGGGTGACTTCCGCGTTTCGCAACGGGTCAAGCTCGCCGACACCTTCATCTACGACTTCCAGTACCGCCGAATTAGCGTCAATGCGGCCAGCTTGGAGATTTCCCCTTTCCTGATCCCGCAACTGTCGCAGCCCGTGCGCGTCGGCGGCCCGGGCGTCACCTGGTTCCACGCCACCCGCGACCCGAGTCCGCTGAACAGTACACGCGGTCAGTACGCCTCGGTATCCGAGTTCTTCGCAAGCTCCAAATTCGGTTCGCAGACGAACTTCAATCGGCTCGACATGTCGCAGGCGACGTATTACAGCTGGGGCAAGCGCCATAAATATACCTTTGCGCGTAATCTGCGTGTGGGTTTTGAAAACATCTTCGGCAACGCCAATAACGGCACCGCCGGCGCGGTAGGCATCGCCAACTGCCTCGGCACGCTAGCCACCACCAATGCCACCTGTAATCCGATTCCGCTGCCGGAGCGCATGTATGCCGGCGGCGCGACCTCGCATCGTGGCTTCGGGATTAACGATGCCGGCCCGCGCGACCTGACCACGGGGTACCCGGTTGGCGGTTCCGGCGTGGTGGTCAACACCTTTGAACTGCGGCTGCCGCCCACAACTCTGCCCTATGTCGGCGATAGCGTTTCGTTTGTTCTGTTTCACGACATGGGTAATGT
>CAXTNA010000127.1:0-7858 GCA_964245535.1 uncultured Acidobacteriaceae bacterium
GCGGGCGATGACGGGCGAGATCCCGGTCAGCAAGGGCGAGGTGAAACGGGCGCCGAGCCTGCGTGTGGTCTACCTGAGCCAGATGCGCGAGTTGGACACCTCGCTGACGCTGCGGCGGGCGCTGGCGCCGGACTCCGATGGGGTCGTCTACCAGGGCAATGTGGTGCATGTGGCGAGCTATGCGGCGAAGTTTATGTTTACGAGCGAGCAGCTGAACCAGCCGGTGGAGCGGCTGAGCGGCGGCGAGCGGGCCCGGGTGCTGATTGCGCGGCTGATGCTGCAACCAGCCGATGTGCTGATGATGGACGAGCCGACCAACGATCTCGATATTCCGACGCTGGAGGTGCTGGAAGAGGCGCTGCTGGAGTTCAAGGGAGCGCTGGTGTTGGTAACGCATGACCGTTATCTGCTGGATCGCGTGTCGAACGTGGTGCTGGGGCTGAATGGGCGCGGCGATGCGCAGCTGTTTGCCGAGTATGCGCAATGGGAGGCGTGGCGGAGTGAAGGATCGCCGAGTGCGATAGCGAAGTCGCCAGTCGCTACAGGAGGCAATGGAGCGAGTGCCGCGAATGGGGCCGGGGGCAAAAAGAAGCTCTCGTACCTGGAGCAGCGTGAGTGGGATGGCTTGGATGTGCGCGTGGCGGCAGCCGAGGCCGTGGTGAATCGCGCCGAGGAGCACGTGGGCGATGTGGCTTCCGATGCTGACGCGTTGATCAAGGCTTTGGCGGAGCTCGAAAGCGCGCACGCCGCGCATGATGCCTTGCTGGAGCGATGGATGGAGTTGAGTGAAAAGGTGAGCTGAAGCTGTTGCCCGCATGAAGCGGTGTGCATTCTTTGCTGCCGTAGCAGGGATGCAGGCTTCGCAACGGCTAGCCTGGGGATCATGATGAATGCTTCGACAGCCTTTGCGGCACCGGATATTCGATGGCGTGCGCCGGGGCGTCCGGCGGGCCCGAACTTTGTGCCGCGGCTGCGCTCGGGCGAACTGTTTCGCGAGAACGCGGCGGAGTATCTTCTGCACAATGCACAGCGCTATGGCGATCTGGTGTGGTTTCGGGCGCTGGGGCGTGAGGTGGTGCAGTGCAACCATCCGGATTTGATCAGCGATCTGCTGGTGCGGCATGAGCGCCTCAATCATCGCGCCCTGGTGATGCAGCGGTCGAAGGCGATCCTTGGCGAAGGATTGCTGACCAGCGAAGAGCCGTTGCACATGCGGCAGCGCCGGTTGGCGCAACCGGCGTTTCATCGGGCGCGCATCCAGGCCTATGGTGAGGTCATCGCGCAGTCCACGGCGCGCAGCGCCGAAAGCTGGCAAGACGGCATGGTCGTCGACATCCATGCATCGATGCTGCTGTTGGCTTTGCGGATTGTCGGTAAAACATTGTTCGATCTCGATCTGGACGATCAGGTCGGGCCGATCGCTACAGCGGTCGATGCTTTTCAGAACTTTCTGCCGTTGGCTTTTGTTCCGGAGCTCCTGCAGCGGTTGCCAATCCCGATGATGCTGCGGATTCGCCGGGGGCGCGAGGAACTCGATCGGTTGATCTATCGCGTGATCGCGGAGCGTCGTGCAAACCCGGGCGACCGCGGCGATCTGTTGAGCATGTTGCTGGCGTCGGAAGATGCAGGCGAAGAAGGTGTCACCGTGCCAGGGGAACAAGGTGCGCGGATGAGTGATGTGCAAATTCGCGACGAGTGCCTGACCGTGCTGTTGGCCGGGCATGAAACGACGGCTAACGCCCTCAGCTTCGTGTTGTGGCAGATCGCAGCGGATGAGGGTATTCAGGAACAGCTGGCCGCAGAGGCGCAACGCGTGCTTGGCGGCCGACTGCCTACGGCAGAAGATTATTCGCAACTGCCGTTCGCCGAGCAGGTATTTGCCGAGGGGTTGCGATTGTACCCGCCGGTGTGGGTTGTGAGCCGCATGGCTGCTGAAGACTACGAGTTTCAGGGTGTGCCGGTACGGAAAGGTACGTTTCTCATTGCCCCGCAATTTGCCGTACATCGCGACCCGCGCTTCTGGCCGGATCCGCTGCGCTTTGACCCAAGCCGCTTCACGAAAGAGGCGAAGGCGGGTCGGCCGAAGCTGGCATATTTTCCGTTCGGTGCGGGCAGTCGGCAGTGCATCGGCGAAGGGCTCGCGTGGATGGAAGGCGTGTTCGCGTTGGCGGTGATCGTGCAGCAATGGCAGCTCCGTTTGCCTGCGGGGGCGCGCGGAACGCTGCAGGTAAAGCCCTCGGTGACGCTGCGGCCGCGAGGGCCGGTGCTCCTACGCATGGATCGGCGTTAACGATGCACTTACCGCGGATCTCGATGGAAAAACGATGGGCATCTCAGGCGGCGTGTCTCGCTGCCTGCGCTGCTGCCAAGGCTCGCTCATACACCTCCGTGTAGGTAACAACGCGATCTTTGCCGGCATGTTTCGCGGCATACAGTGCTTCGTCGGCCAAGGTGACAAGCCGGTCGGCATCAGGTGTGGCTGCCCCCATGGTGTGCAGGCCGATGCTGACCGTGATGGGATTTTTTTGCCACGCCTCTTTACGCACAGCGCGGATGAGACGGGCGGCAACAAGCGCGGCGTCTCCCTCGCCCGTGTCGAGCAGGAGCACGGCAAACTCCTCACCGCCGTACCGGGCGGCAATGTCCGATGGGCGGACGTTGCGCCGCAGCAATCCCGCCAGTCGCCGTAGCAGCGCATCCCCGTGCTGGTGACCGTAACGATCGTTTTGCACTTTGAAATTGTCGATATCGATCAGCAGCAGGCTTAGTCCTTGGCCTTTGCGACGCGCGCAGCGAAACTCGGCGCGCAGCCGCTCATCGAGGACGCGACGATTTGCCAAGCCAGTCAACGCATCGACCGAGGCGAGTTCACTTAAGCGCTTGTTTGCGGCCTGCAACTCAGCCTGTGACTGCTTCAGCGCGGCTTCCCGGCGCAGTTCTTCGGTGACCTCGATCGAAACGCCTCCGAGCAAAAATCGGCCATCGGCATCCGGGCAAGGAAACTTGTAAGAGCGCCACATGGATGTTCTGCCCTGCAAATCGCGCGTTTTTTCCTCGATCACATGCAGTTGGCCTGAGCGAAGCACCTCCGCATCATGCCTTTGAAAGCTTTCGGCGATCGATGCCGGCCAGAACTCGGCATCGGTTTTGTTCAATAAGAAGTCACGCGAAACATTGAACTGTTTTGCCATGGGCTGGTTGTAATACAACATGCGGCCCTCGGCATCTTTCAAATAGCTCAGAAAGGGACCACTGTCCATGAAGGCTTGAAAGCGCTGTTCACTCGCCCGCAATCTCGCTTTCGCTGCTTCTGCTTCGATGAGCGCCTGTTCCAGCGCACGGCGCTCCAGGCGCAGTTCAAGGCGCGTGTTGATCTGGTTGGCCAGAACGCGCAGGGCGGCGCTCTGCTCGGCGGTTAAGCTTCGCGGCACACGGTCGAGGACGCAAAGGGTGCCCACTGGTTGGCCGTCAGGACTGGAAACGGGAATGCCTGCGTAAAAGCGTAGACCGCCATCGCCGGTGACCCAAGGGTTTTCTGCAAAGCGAGGATCTTGGGTGGTGTCCTCGACAAGCAGCATGCCGGTCTGGCGTATCGTGTGATCACAAAAGGCAATATTGCGCGGTGTTTCCGTGACTTCCACACCAACGGCGGCCTTGACCCATTGCCGATCTTCAGCCACAAAGGAAACTACGCTGATGGGAGCCCCGCAGATTGCGGCAGCGATACGCACCAGTTCGTCAAATTCCGGTTCCTGCGGTGTGTCGAGAATGTCAAGCTGGCGAAGAGCCGCCAACCGTTGATCTTCCTGACTTCCGATCACTTGTGCCGCTGTTTGCATTGAAGCTGTCCTCCATTACACCTTGGCAGTCCGCGCCCTGTGGGAGCGCGTGCTCTTGCCACGCCCGTGGCTCCTAACTGCTGTCGATGACCTTATCGGCAGTTCCTGGCGAAACTTGAGCGAAGAATCCATGATGTTCCCGAGTCCCTAAAGCGCTACACTGGATTGAGCACATGGCCATCATCGAAATTCGAAATATTCGAAAGGTTTATGACACAAAGGTCGCAGTAGAAGGGCTTTCGCTGTCGATCGAACCGGGAACGATGTTCGGCCTTTTGGGCCCAAACGGCTCGGGCAAGACTAGTTCCATTCGCATGATGATCGGCATGACTGTGCCGGATTCGGGCACCGTCGAACTTTTGGGGAAGCCCTTTGAGCGCGAATCTCTGCACCGCGTGGGCTATTTGCCGGAAGAGCGCGGCCTTTATAAGAAGATGAAGGTGCTAGATCAGCTTGTATTCCTGGGTCAGTTGCATGGCCTGAATGAAGTGACGGCGCGTAGTCGCGCGATCTCCTGGTGCGAGCGGTTGCAGATTACAGAGGCCATCGGCAAAAGGACCGAGGAGCTTTCCAAAGGCATGCAGCAGAAGATCCAGTTCATTGCGGCTCTACTGCATGAGCCGGAGTTGATCATTATGGATGAGCCGTTCAGCGGGCTTGATCCGGTAAATGCGACGCTGCTGCAAGACACGCTGCTCGACCTGCGGCGGGAAGGCAAGGCGATCCTGTTCTCTACGCATCGCATGGATCAGGTTGAAAAGCTGTGCGATGCGATCGCGATCATTTACCAGGGCAGGCTGGTGCTTTCGGGCACCGTGCGTGAGGTGAAGAGCCGCTATCCGCGCAATCGAGTGCAGATTGTCTTTGCCGGCAGCGATCAGTTTTTGCAGCATCCCGGCGTGCTGGAGGCGAAAAACTACGCGGGCATTGCGGAGGTCACCTTGCACTCACCCGAGTATGCGCAATCCTTTTTTTTTTTTTTTTTACGGAGAGGCGCCTATTTTACACGCTTCGAGGTAATTGAGCCCACACTGGAAGATATCTTCATCGAAGCGGTCAAGGGCACGCCGGAGTATGCGGCTGGAGGATTTGTGCATGCATAACACGTGGTTGATTGCGAAGCGCGAGTACCTGGAGCGCATTCGGACCAAGAGCTTCATCGTAGCGACGTTGTTGATTCCGTTGCTGATGGGTGGATTGATCGGCGGCACGGGATTCTTTTTGTCGTATTCAAAGACTTCGTCTCATATTGCGGTGGTCAGTGCCGATCCGACGTTTGCTCAAGATGTGAAGCAGCAGCTGGAAACCGGCAAGGCAAGCAAGATGCGCGTTGACCTGGAGCGGCCTTCTGCAGACGCGCGGACCCGTTTGACCGCGGCTCTTGGGAGCCGGTCATCGGATCTGGCGGGTTATCTATGGGTGGATCCGCCGGCCCATGCGGGCGACCGCGCGGCATTTGAATACCACGCGCGGTCGGCGGGCGACATCTCGACCAAAGACGCGGTAGAGCGCGGCGTGAACGCAGTGCTAACGCGTGAAGGCTTGCTGAGCCACGGGCTGAGCGGGCAGCAGATCGACAGCATCACCTCGCCTGTGGCGTTGGACACCAGCAGCAGCGGCAATACAACCATCGCGTTCGGCATCGCCTATCTGTTCTTTTTTCTGATGTACATGGTGATCATGCTTTATGGCATGAATACGGCGCGTTCGATCATCGAGGAAAAGACTTCGCGCGTTTTTGAGGTGCTATTGGCTACGATCAAGCCTGATGAATTGCTGGCGGGCAAGATTCTTGGCGTGGGCGCGGTCGGGTTGACGCAGATCAGCGTCTGGCTGGTCGCAGCGGCGTTGCTGGCTAACAGCGCCATTGTGGGAAGCCTGGTGGGCGGCAACACGCATGTGGCGCTTTCTGCCATGCAGATTGGCTCGTTTGCGCTGTACTTCGTGTTTGGCTTCCTGATTTATTCGAGCATCGCCGCAGCGCTTGGCGCGATGACGAACTCCGAGCAGGAGCTGCAGCAGCTGAACATGTTTCTGGTGATGCCGTTGGCGTTTTGCATGCTGATGCTGTTGCCGACGGTGCGTGCTCCGGATTCACCACTTGCGCGTTTTGTTTCGCTGATTCCATTTTGTAGTCCGCTGCTAATGAATATGCGCATTTCGCTGACGCACGTGCCGGCTTGGGAGATTCTGACCTCGGTGGTGCTGATGTCGCTAACGGTCGCCATCATTCTTTGGATTTCTTCACGGATTTATCGTGTGGGCATTTTGATGTACGGCAAAAAGCCGAACCTGCCCGAGATCATGCGCTGGTTGCGGTACAGCTAGCCGGCACGCTTCGATGGTGATCGACCTCGCACAACCGAGTGGGGATACGGATAGCATTGCGCGCCGACTGCGGTCGCGGGTATGCATCATCGGTGGCGGCATCGCCGGTCTGTTTCTGGCCAAGCAATTGGCTGCGATGGCGGTGGAGGTCACGCTGTTGGAAGCTGGCGGCACAGGTAGATCCGTTGGTGATGCTCCGGAGGATGAGAGCGATCCGTTTGGGGCGGAGCTTGTGGGCAGAGCGCATGCGGGCACGGGCCGCGGCCGGGTGTGTGGGCTGGGCGGCTGTTCGCATACGTGGGGTGGACAGCTTTTGGCGATGCCGGAAGATGCTGTCTGGCCGATACCGGCTGCGGAACTCGCGGCAGCGGCTGAACGCGTCCTGAGTCAGCTCCATATACGCGCCGCGGCGCGCGCTGCGGTTCCGCTACCCTTTGCGTTGCAGGAAGATGCAGGGCTCCATGCGCGGTTCTCAAGCTTTTTGCCGTTTTCCGAACGGAACTTCGTGCGGACACTGGGCAAGAGACTGTCTGCAGCGGCGCATGTGACCATCGGGCTGCATGCGCCTGTTGTGGAGTTGGTGCCGGCATTTGAGGGTAACCGCATCGTTGGGGTGCGTGTGCGTAGGCCGGATGGCGTCACGCTGCTGGTTGAGGCTGAACAATTTGTGCTGGCGGCCGGCACGGTGGAGACCTGCCGTTTGCTGCTGGCCTCGCGTGGGGGAGCACCGGAGGGCGTTGGGAATGGGTATGGGCAGGTGGGGCTGCATTTCCCCGATCACCTGACGGTGGCTGCGGCGGAGTTTCGGGGAGCGGCGCGGAAGCGCGTGCTGGCCGAGATGCGGCCCTTCGTGCAGCACCTCTGGCTTGCGCGGTACAGCATGCAGAGCCTGAAGCTGGAGGCCTCGCCGGCGCTGCGGAAAGAGCTGGAAATCCGTCCAGCGATGGCACATCTTACGGTTGCAGAACCAGAGACGGTGGGCATGGGGGCGTTGCGGCATATGTTGCGGGCGCGGCAGCGTGGGACGGCGGGGGCTACTACGCAAGTGAGTGTCCGCGTGTTGCCGAGTGTGGCTGTACATGGCCTGCGGCTGCTCTGGCAGGCGTATGCGCAGCGGCGGCGGTACGTGTCGCCGCAGGCTGGTGTGTTCCTGCAAGTGAATGTGGCGCAGGATGCTCCTTCTACCTCGCGGGTACTGTTGCGGGATGAGGTGGACCGCTGGGGTGTGCCCAAGGCGGCCGTGGATTGGCGCATCAGTGCGACGGAGCTCCGTAGCTTGCGACGTTTTGCTACTCATGTGCGCCAGCGGATGGAGGGATCTGGGATGGTTGATGGCGTGCGGTGGTTGCCGGCGCTGTTCACCGAGGGCGAGGCGAGCGACCGGGAGCTGCTGGCAGGCGTTGACGATGCGCGGCATGCGATGGGAGGTGCGTGCATGGGGGTCGATCCGCGAGGGAGTGTTGTCGATCCGGAGCTGCACGTGCATGGCTTGGCGAACCTTTCCGTGGCGAGCGCGGCCGTGTTTCCGGACGGCAGCGCGCAGCTGCCGACCTTGACGTTGATGGCGCTTTGCGTACGTCTGGCCGATCGTTTGCGCGCGGAGTTGCGATGAGCGGGCTGCCGATGGGGGCTTCCGTGGCATCTGCATGTACGCGAAAGCAGCGGGTGCTTTTGAAGATGGTGCCGCCGGT
>CAXTNA010000128.1:0-7819 GCA_964245535.1 uncultured Acidobacteriaceae bacterium
GGGTGGGAAGGTCGTGCAGCGCGGTGTTTTGGCTTGGCGCGCCGATGAAGATGAGATTGCCGGAACGCGCTTCGTCCCAGGTAACGAGGCGGCTTCGTTTCAAGATGAAGGTGGCCTCGCGTGCGTCGAAGAAGCGGGTCAGGTCATGGACCGCTGCGGCTTCCCCGGTGCCGGTATAGGTTTCGTCGTCTCCGTCGGTGTCCTGTGCGCCATTGTGAACGCTGTTGGGCGCAGGTGTGGAAGGATCGACGAGGTGCAAGCCGCTGCTGGGGGAGCCGTGGAAGAGTGGATTGCTGAAAATGACCAACGTGGGCCGGGTATGGTGCAGGAAGGGCGCCCAGAGGGGGTTCTCGACCGGCGTTTGTGAGGCGATCCAAAGCTGACGTCCCAACAAGCCAAGCGCCGCGCCGAATGCAAGCAGCAGGACGACTAGAAGCGCCACCCGTGGCCGGGGTACCCTTCGGGCAATTGGAGCTTCCGTTTGGGCGTGCGCAGGATGGCCGGAGTGCTCAGGCTGCTCGGGATGATGGGTGGGGGCGAGCGGTAAGGGAGGTTCGATCGGCAGGGCAAGCGGTGTCGGCTGTTCGGGCAACGATAGATCCGGCAGGCGTAGGACCCCGAGCGATCCATGGCTTCCGGAGAGCCGCTCATGAAAGACGGGGAGATAGTGGCCTTTCGGGATGTCGATGACGAGGGCCTCATCTGCGCCGTCTGTTTCGAAGTAGGCCTTCAGTTTTAGGCGAAGCAGGCGTGCCTGCGAGCGCACGATACTGTCATCTCCGGAGCTGTACCCCGGGCGCCGGCCAAAGATTTTTACCCCAATTTGCTGCTCGGTGGCCTCTTCGGGATGCTCACGAATAGCGCAATCGACGACGTACAGGAAAAGCTGACGCAGTTTTGGGGAGGCCGTGAGCTGCGATCCCGTGGCGACACGATCGGCGAGAGCGCGTTGCGCCAACTTTTCGGATGTTTCGATAAGTGGTCTGTTTTGAATCACTTCGCGCTTCTAGGCAAGGGTCAAATTCACCGTCAAATGATGATACCTCCCTGTGAAACACGGTGACAACTGTGTGTAGGAAAGAGGAGGGTGCAGCTGCGAATGAAAATTGTTGGTTGTTCGTTGTTGATTCCAGGTCGTCGTTTCAGCTTTACGTTGTCCTTTTCAACTTTCGTGATTGTGTAGGAGAGCTATTCATGATGTCCCAGCACTTGCTTCGACGTTTTCCCCACCTTTTGTTCGGTATAGGCATCCTTGCCACCAGCACGGGACCCCTGTTGGCGCAGGCTGTGTATGGCTCGGTTTACGGCACAGTCACCGATTCCTCCGGTGCGGCGGTGGCCGGTGCAAAGGTCACTGTCACCGATGTGCAGAAAGGCACCGTGCAGACAGCGACCACCAACAGCACAGGGAATTGGACGGTCGATCATCTGATTCCGGACAGTTACACGGTCCAGGTGGAGGCGTCCACCTTCGCTCCCTTCAGCACCGCGGCGCTGGAGATCCATGCCGATGCGGCGCAAAAGGTGGACGCCGGACTGGTGGCCGCAGGCTCCACGCAGACGGTATCTGTGACCTCGGAAGCGCCGGCGTTGAGGACGGATCGCGCCGATGTGTCTGAGATCTTGGATGAGCGGACGATCACCGATCTCCCGAACTTTACGCGCAACTTCACAAGTTTTCTGCTGTTGACGCCGGGCGTGCAGCACTCGAGCTTCAACATCGCCGGCCCGGAGAACCCGCAGGGCGGTCTGGCCCTGAACACGAACGGATCGAACTACGGTGAACAGGGGTTCATTCTGGACGGCACGGACAATCGCGATCCGGTGCTGGGCATCATCGTTATTAATCCGACGCTCGATTCGATCAGCGAAACCAAGGTGACCACGCAGAACTATGACGCGGAGTTGGGCGGCGCTGCCGGCGGCATCGTTAGCGTGACGACCAGGTCGGGCGGCAATGCGCTGCATGGGGATGCGTTTTTCTTCCGCCACTCGGATGCGTTTTACGCGCGCAACCCTTTCACGCAGTTTCAACCGGACCCGGTTAGCGGACGCACGATCCCGGGCGAGGTGTATGGGCAGTTTGGCGGATCGGTGAGCGGACCCATCCGTAAGGACCGATCCTTCTTCTTCGTCGACTACCAGGGGCTGCGGAACCGGCTTGGCAGCAGCTTAACGCAGAATGTGCCGACGGCGACTGTGCGGAACACCTGCCTGACGGCAACGACCGGGAATTGCGATCTGAGTGAATACACGAGCCAGGTTTTGTATAACCCCGTGACGAAAACGCCCTACGGGGCGGCCGGGCAGATACCGGTTGCCGCGCTGAGTCCGCAAGCGCTCAATTTGCTGAGGCTGTTGCCGGCACCGAACACCACCGGGCAGGGCATCAACAATAATTATGTCGCCGGCGGGAATGGTGTGCTGAACAGCGACCAGGCCGATGTTCGCTTCGATCAGCAGATCAAGGACAAAATCCACGCCTTTGGGCGGTATGACTATGCGCTCTTTCGGCTTGTGGGTATCCCGGTTTTCGGGGCGGCGGGCGGTAACGGCTTCGGTCTGGGCGGCACGACCGGCAACACCGTGACACAAAATCAAAGCGCAACGGCTGGGTTCGATTACGCGGTGAAGTCGACGCTGCTGACCGATCTGCGGGTGGGTTTCCTCAGCTATCACGTCTCGGAAAACAAGTACGCGGGGCTGACCACGGCCGCCGCGCTCGGCATGCCGAACCTGAACACAACGCCCGATACGGCGGGTTTGCCGACGTTCAACCTGAATCAGAACTCGCTGAGCCCGCTTGGCAACCAGAGCTGCAACTGCCCGCTGACGCAAAGCGAGCAGGTGTTTCAGCTGACCAACAATTGGACCAAGGTCAGCGGCAACCATGCCATTCGCTTTGGCGCGGACCTGCGCTATGCAAAGAATGTGCGCAATGCCAGCGATAACAACCGCACCGGTTTATTTACCTTCGACAATTCGAGCACGGGTCTTTCGACGGCCGCGGGCGTGATCAGCACCGGCAATGATCTGGCGTCGCTGCTGGTCGGCACGGCTGCACGTTTCCAACGCTTCGATGTGTATATTAACGACCAGTACAGCTACCAGAAGCGCGGTGCGTTTTATGTGCAGGACACATGGCGCATCACGCCCAAGCTGACGTTGAACTACGGCGTGCGCTGGGATGTGATCTTCCCGGAAACGGTGAATGGGCTTGGGCATGGCGGCTTCGCGTCGTTGGCTTCTGGCGGTATTCGGGTTGCGGGTGCGAACGGCATCGGCACCAATGGCAATCAGGCGATGGACTATAAGAACGTCGCGGGACGTTTGGGGCTGACCTACCAGGCAACGCCGACCACAGTGGTGCGGCTGGGGCTGGGACAGACGTATGACACGGTTGGCTACTTCGGCAGCCTGTTCGGCAGCGTGCTTTCACATAACTTGCCCGTGCAGGCCAATGAAGATACCAACCGCATCGGCAACTATACCCCGGGGGCGTTCGCGGCGACCTTTGCAGCGCCGCCATTGCGTCCGGCGCAACCGACAATTCCTGCCAACGGCATCATTCCGTTCCAGGATGCGTATGGGCAGACCTTCCGGCCGGAGACGATCACGCTGCCGCGCGTCGACCAGTACAACATCGCGGTGCAGCAGCAGGTGGGCGCGAACGCCACAGCCGAGATTGCGTATGTCGGCAATGTGGGCGAGCGGGTTTATCCGGGAGAAACCTTCGGCTTCGATCTGAACGAGCCCCGCTTGCCGCTGACGCAGGCGGAACTGGCGGCGGGCAACACAATCCGCCGACCGTATTACAACCATTTCCTGGGAACCTACCAGGGCGCGCCGACGGTTTGCTGCTCAAACGGCATGAACTCCGCCGCGCCGGCCGGTCATGCGATCTACAACGCGCTACAGACGAAGCTGGATAAGCGGCTTGCCAATGGGCTTTCGTTTCAGGCCAACTACAGCTGGTCGCGGGCGGAAAACTACGCCAATGACCCGGCCTTTACCGAATACAAGCGGACCAGTTGGGGACGGAACGATACCAATCGCACGCATATTTTTGTATTCAGCAGCGTGTATAACCTGCCCTTCGGCAAAGGCAAGATGTTTCTTGGGCACGCGAATCGGGTGCTCGATTATGCAGTTGGCGGCTACACGCTGGCGGGCCAAACGACGTGGGAGAGTGGGCGGCCGTTTACGCCGACCTACCAGGAGTGCGGCGCGGATCAGGATCTGGATACCAACTTCGCCGGGCCTGGCATCACCAGCGACTGCCGTCCCAACGGCACGGCCAGTGCGTTTCCGCTGGCGACGAGCGGCTTGAATACAGTGACGCATGCGCGCTCGCTGTTCACGCCGGTAGCACCGTTGGCGGTAGCCGGCGCGGCCTCGGGACCGTTCAGCCGGCCGGCATTTGGGACCTTCGGCGATGTGGGCCGCAACTCGCTTACCGGGCCTCGGGACTACTATGCGGATGTGTCGGTGCTGAAAAACATCCCGATCACCGAGCGGGTGCAGGGGCAGTTTCAGTTCCAGGTATTCAATGTGTTCAACCACCCGGAACTGGACATTCCGAACTCCAGTAATGGGCGCTGCATCGATTGCAGTACCGCGTCGACGCCGGGCGCTGGGTTGATTACGAGCCTGGAATCGAACAGCACGATGCGGCGGTTGCAGTTTGCGGCGCGGGTGACGTTCTAATCTCGATCGCGGGAGCTTTCGTGGCAGGGCTGGCCACTCTGGCGGCCCTCCACAGCTTTCTGTCTGCCATGATGGTCGATCAGCCAGCCTTTGTCGTTTCTCCCTGCGGGGTAGGCTTTCGTGGTCGCGACACTGCAGGTTTCTCCACTTCGCGACAACGAAACCGTCTGCTTCGGTCGAGGTGACACTTAAGGAAAGTCAATCGCGATCGTTCTGAAGCCCTAGTCGAGCTTGTACCGTTTCCGGAGTTTTCCATTGCTTTTCTGCGCGGTTCGCACCCTTTTCGCTCTTCTAGTCTTCGTTGCCTGCGCGGTCACGCTCGTTTCGCAGCAGCCATTGCCCTTTACGGCGGTGCCGGCGTTTCCACTGAATGCCAATCCGCTCAAAATCGAGCGCGCTGCCCGGCCCAATCAGCCGTTTTCAGTGGTGGGGCAGCGCGGCGCGATCCTTGGTCAACAGGACGGCACCTTTGAGCTTTGGCTGTTGCCGGTGAAGGTGCTGCACAACGCCCGGCTGACTGCGCGGCTGCGAGGCTATGATGCGCCGATTGAGCTAAATGACTGCGCATCCTCGATCGAAGTGCGGCCCGACCACACGACGATCACCTATGCGCATGCGGCGATCACAGTGCGCCAGCACATGTTTATCCCGCGCACCGGGGAGCCCGGCGTGGCTTCAGCGATGGTGCTGTTTGAGGTTCATGCGATACGCGCGGCCGAACTCACGCTGCGTTTCGCGCCCAGCATGGAGCGCCAATGGCCGGCGCCAAACTACGGCCGGCCGAACGGTGGTTGGGTAGCGCGGGGCAATGGCGGCGCTTTTGTGCTGGAAACCGATGACCCCCGGTATTTCGGGGTAATTGCCATGCCGAACGCGACGCCCGGCGCGTTGCGTCCGTATCAGGAAAGGCCCAAAACCGAGCCGCTCGAAATTCACTTTACCTACGAGCCCGGGAGGGATGACGGCGTGTTTTATCCGCTGCTGGCGGCGGTGTCTGATGGCAAGTCGTCGGGCGAAGCGGCGCGGCTGGCGCTGCTTGATCGTCTGCTCGCGCAAGCGCCGCGTATTTCGGAGCTGTATCGTGAAACAGCGTCGTTCTATCAGCATTTTTTCGACACGCATCTGACGGTGTCGACGCCGGAACCAAGCCTGGACCGGGCACTGCGCTGGGCCGAGATCGCGATTGAGCAGTCGCAGGTAGCGACCGCGCAAGGCTCCGGGCTGGCAGGCGGTTGGTTTACTTCGGGTGATTCCGCGCGGCCTGGTTTCGGGTGGTTTTTTGGCCGGGACACGCTTTGGACGCTTTATGCCGTGAACAGCTATGGCGATTTTGCACTCAGCCGCAGCGCCATGGATTTTCTGCTCGCCCACCAGCGTGCCGACGGCAAGATGATGCATGAGTATTCCCAGACCGCCGCCGAGGTCGATTGGGAGCACCTGCCGTATCTCTATGCTGCCGCGGATTCGACGCCGTTGTTTGTCATGCAGATGGAAGACTATGTTCGCAGCAGCGGCGATCTCTCTTATCTGCGACAGCATTGGGATAACGTGAAGCGCGCGTATGCCTTCACCCGCGCGCACACCACGGATGAAATTTATGACAATACGCAGGGCACAGGGTGGGTGGAGGAGTGGTTGCCGCGCATGCCGCACCAGGAGATCTACCTGGCGGCGCTCGACCAGCAATCGGCGGAAAGCCTGGCGCGTCTTGCACATCTGATGCAGGACGAGGCGTTGAGCCGGTCGGCGATGGCGACGGCGGCGGCGATCCGGACCAAGCTTGCCGGGTACCGGCTTGGTGATGGCACGTATGCGTTCAGTCGCAATGCCGATGGAACGAATGAGGCTGTGCCGTCGATTTTTCCGGCGGTCGCGTGGTGGGATGGCCGGCTCACGCTACCGGAGGCGGACGCCATGTTCGACGGTTGGGCGAGCCATCGGTTTGCGACGGATTGGGGGACGCGCTCGGTAGCACCCGAGACGACGGGCGATCAAATTTATGATCCAATCAGCTATCACCATGGCTCCGTGTGGCCGCTGTACACGGGGTGGGCGGCGATGGCGCAGTATCGCACCGGGCGCAGCCTGCAGGGCTATGCCAACCTGTACAACGATGCGCAGCTCACGTGGCTGCAGGACCCGGGCGCGATCACGGAGGTGCTTTCGGGCGAGTTTCTGGAGCCGCTCGGGCGCAGCTCGTCACATCAGCTTTGGTCGTCGGCAATGCTGCTGACGCCGGCGGTGCGGGGGCTCTTCGGGCTCGAGCCGGATGCGGTGCACCATGCATTGCGGGTCGCGCCGCAGCTGCCGGCGGATTGGAATGAAGCTGCGGCGGACAACGTGCGCGTGGGGGCGGCGTTGTTTCGTGTTTCGATGACGCGGGTGCGGCAACGGCTGGAGGTTGATGTGAGCAGCGCGCAGCCTGAGGTGCTCTGTCTGCGGCAAGTGGTGGACGATGTGCTGTGTGCGGAGGGGGCGGCGGTGCACCATCGTGTGTCGTTGGCATTGCCGCCGGTGGAGGTGAGCGTGCCACATGTGCCGGCGCTGGAAGGCGCGAGGACCTCGGCGCTCAAGGTGATCTCGGCGAAGGCGACGGCGCATGGCTTGATGCTGGCCGTCGAGGCGCCAAGCGGCACCGAGCAGCATCTGCGTCTGCGGCGCAACGATCCGGCGCTGCGTGCGATCACGGCGGAAGGCGCGCAGGTGGAGGGCGATGATCTTGTGTTGCGTTTTGGCGCGGGAGCCGTGGGTGTGTATCAGCCGATGGTGGTTACGCTGCATTGGTGAGTTGGAGGAGTGCCGGTGGGGTACCCCTCCCCCTACTTTGCTTGCAAAGTCTTCGAAGGAAACGGGTTAGGTTTGGACTTTGGGGATCTAGCCGGGATGCTTTGCTATGCCGGACAGCCTTTAACGACGTAGGAATTGCACTACCTCCTTAGTGTATGAAAAGCACGCAGTCAATGTGCAAGGTAGAGCTTTTTCCCTATTGGTATAGCCCGATCTTTGTGTCGGGCTTTCAGCCCTCTATCAGATTTTCGCCTGCAACCTGGTGCTCTGCCCCGGGCTAAAATGTCCCGGGCCTTCAGCCCGGAAAGCGAGCGCTATACCTATA
>CAXTNA010000129.1:0-7808 GCA_964245535.1 uncultured Acidobacteriaceae bacterium
TCCGCGGCACGTTTGGCTAGGGTTGGGCTGGCCGTTATCTGATGCACCAACTGGCCAAAAAGTGTCATCCTGAGCGCAGCGAAGGACCTCTGTATTCCTTCGAAGCTCCTATATGGTCCAGGCAGAATACCGAGATCCTTCGCTTCCACCCCAGCGAGCAAAAAATGTTCGCTGGGGACCCCGGCTGCGCTCAGGATGAGGGCGAGTGCCGTTCCT
The DNA here is from genome assembly GCA_964245535.1 of uncultured Acidobacteriaceae bacterium. GTDB lineage: Bacteria > Acidobacteriota > Terriglobia > Terriglobales > Acidobacteriaceae > Granulicella. The sequence continues at coordinate 217 of CAXTNA010000129.1, forward strand.
GCCTTCACCGAGCCGATTATCGTCACCCAAAAGTTGCACAGCACCACCGTGCCAAATGCGCGAAACCTCTAAACCCGCACTCCCCAACCTTATTCCGCCCCAGGCTTTGCACCGGAAGCAACATTCCCGTGCAAATTGCGGAGATCCCGGGTTATAACCGCGTTTTTCCTCCCGGAATGAAACCGCTGTGGGGAAACCGCCCTGCGCCAAAGCCCGGAACTGGCGTGTTTACCCCAAAAACTACACATAGCGGTGCGGTTCTCGGGCCGCGGGGGCAAGGGCTGCTGTGTGCATTGCGGAAAAGCAGGTCCGCAATGAAAGGGACTCACCACGATCTCCCTGTCTTCCATCACGACCCTGGCCGGTTTTGGAAACCGTGTACTTCTGTAAGTCATAAGACCTGCACGGGATACCTCCTTTCTCCACACTTCCACGGAGAACGACTAAGACTACGAGAATCTTTCTCTTTTCATGTCTCTCTAAAAAAGCCCCACTCGCCGAAAGCCAAACTCCAAACCCAGTCAAGACCCAAACGGGGCATTGCCCGTCACGCACATCCGGTAGCCGGATTTCCACGATGCGCTTTATTGGCACGCCCAGCCCCAAACACCCTACAATCGAGCCAATCCACGCAGGTTCAGCCCACGGCGTTTCCGCGGTGTGTTGAGTAGCCCTGCAGGGCAGGCAAGCCGGCCCCACGCCGCGCATTGCAAGGGAGAAGCAAACCGTGTCCACCGCACCCGTGATGTCTGAAACCGCAGCACCCGTTGGCAACCTGGAAATCACGGTGTCGCGCGCCGAGTTGCTGCGCGAACTCACGGCCGCGCAGTCCGTCGTGGAGCGCAAAACGACGATCCCGATCCTGTCGAACTTCCTCTTCGAAGCCACCGAGCCGACGGAAGGCAGCGAGGGCACCGGCCGGCTGACCATCACCGCCACCGATCTCGATCAATCCCTGCGCACCAGCTGCGCCGCCAAGGTGAAAAAGCCCGGCGCCTGCACCATCCCCGCCCGCAAGCTCTACGACTACATCCGCCTGCTACCCGAAGGCGACATCTCCATCAAGCTCATGGACAACCATTGGGTGCAAATCCGCGCCGGCCGTTCCAATACCAAGATGGTCGGCATGGCCCGCGCGAACTTCCCGCAGGTGCCCGCCTTTCCCGCCGGGCTCGGCTACAAGATCGCCGCCGGCGCGCTGCGCAACATGATCGCCAAAGTCATCTTCGCCATCTCGAACGAGGAGTCCCGCTACACGCTGAACGGCGCGTTGCTGGTGCTCAAGGCCGAATCCATGGCCATGGTCGCGACCGATGGCCACCGCCTCGCGCACATCGAAAAGCTCGGCGAAAATCTGGAAGGCATCTCCGGCGAAAAGAAGACGCTGATTCCACGCAAGGCACTCGCCGAGCTCAACAGCCTCCTTGGCGCCACCGAAGCCGAGCAGATCGAGTTTGCTGATGACGATCAAACGCTGTTTTTCAAGATCGGCGGCCGCGTGCTCACCAGCCGCAAGCTCACCGGTCAGTTCCCAAACTACGAGGCCGTGCTGCCGCGCGACAACAACAAATTCGTCATCCTGCGCTCAGAAGACCTCATGAGTTCCATCCAGCGCGTAGCCCAGTTCGCCGATGAACGGTCTGGCGCCATCCGCATCCGCCTGGAACAGAACGAGGTCAAGCTCAGCGCGCAGTCCACCGACGCCGGCGAGTCTGAAGACGTCATCGAAACACCCTACAACTACGATCCGCTCGTGGTCGGCTTCAACTCCAGCTACCTCGTTGATTTCCTCAAAGCGATCGGCGGCTCCGGTGAGGTTCGCATGGAGTTCAAAGACGCCCAATCCGCCGGCCAGATGCGCCCCGAGGACGGCAACGAGGATGTGCGCTACCGCTACATCCTCATGCCCATGCGCATTTGATACTCGACCCGTAAAGCCGTGTGTGACGCCGTACAGCACAAGCGCATCCCAATGCAGAGACGCAGGAATAGGGTGGAAACATGAACAAATCGACGGCACAGAAACATCCGGTACGAGGCGCTTTGGCGGGGTTGGCAGGGGGCTTGGTCGCTGCCTGGACCATGAATTTGTGGAGCGCCGGCCCGGGCACGGCGCTTGCCGAACGGATCGAAACACCCGAAGAAAAGAACCAGCTTGCCAACCTAAGCAAGCTCAGTGGCGGCGAAGACGCCACCATGAAGACCGCGGACGATCTTTCCACCATCCTGCGGCACGGCCGGCACCTCACAAAAGAAGAAAAAGCCAAAGACGGCCCGATCGTTCATTACACCTATGCCGCCTTAGCGGGTGCGCTGTATGGCGCCCTGGCGGAGTACTCGCCGCTGGTGCGCTCCGGCTTCGGCACGAGCTACGCCACGGCTCTTTTTGCCGGAGGTGACCTTGTTGCCGTGCCCTTGCTGAAACTATCGAAACCGGTGTCGGATTACCCGGCCTCTTCCTTTGCAAATCCCTTCACCGCACATCTGGTGTATGGCGCGACTACGGAGTTGGTGCGACGCTTGGTGCGGAAGGTACTGTAACAACGAAGAGGGCACAGCGTCCATCACAGATTTCCTACCAACACAATGTCAAATCGTCATCCTGAGCGCAGCGAAGGACCTCGGTATTCTGCCCGGATTGCCTGCATTCCAAGGCATACAGAGGTCCTTCCCCTTCGGCCTCGCTCAGGGTCAGGATGACAGCAATTGGCTGTACAGCTCGAAAATTGCACTAATCGATCTGAATATCCCCCGAAGCCGTACCCACGCGCACCTCGGGCCCGCCGGAAGCCACCGTCCCATGCAGATGATGTTTGCCGAGGCTGCCCCCGACGGTCAGCGGCAACGAACTCTGGATGTCGCCCGAGGCCGTGTTGGCGTCGAGCGTAAAGCCGGTACCCTGGGGTACATGCAGCTTCACGCCGCCCGAGGCCGTATCGATCTGCCATGACGCGGCCGGCCGGCCGCTGGCCTCCACATCGCCGGAACCGGTGTGCGCGAAGAGCCCGCCCTGCACATTTTCCAGCCGAATCTGCCCAGACCCGGTGGTCGCGCGCACTTCACCCGACTGTGAGCCCAGCTGGGCAAAGCGGGCGTGGATATCGCCTGAGCCGGTACCCAGCTCGGTGTTGCCGCTCACATCCTCCGCCTGTAGATTGCCTGATCCCGTTTCCAGTCTGGCTCCTGCCCGCAGATGACTGGCCCGGATATCGCCGGAGCCGGTAGTTCCCACCACTGTGCCGCTCAGTTCACGCAGCTCCATGCCGCCGGAGCCGCTGTTGGCGGTCACATTGAAGGTCCGCGGCACTTCAATCACGTAATCGACACTCACGTGCTGAAGCCACTCCCCATGCTGACGTCCCACGCGTACCGCATTGCCGTTCTGCTCGATTGGTGGTGCATTGCAAATGCGTTGCACCTCAGCCTGATCGCCCCCAAGCCAGTTGCTGGACTTCGCATGTCCGCTGATGTGCACATGCGCACCATCGCCGGGCACAACGCGCAGATCGCCCGAGCCCGTGCTCGCGTCCAGCGATCCATTGGAGCTGTTGGAACTGACGGCCAGCGTGCGATCAAAGCGGCACTCCGCCGCGCGTGCCGTCGCGCCCGCAGCAAAAAGTGCCACGGCCAATGTCAATCCTGTACACAAACCGCTACTCCTCATAGGGGGCGTCTCCTTGTTTCTGTACGGCTGTACGCACGATATGATGAACAGGTTCCCCGAAATGGACAAATATGATTGGAGCAATACAACAGGTCAGTCGAACAATACGAAGCTCACCTACAGTCGATTTGTGTTCTCTAAATTTCTAAAAGATAGACATGGCCAATCACTTACAGATTCCTCTTTCCGAATGGGACGCGCGGTTCATCATCGAAGCTCTCAAAGAGTTGGAAAGAAAGTGGGAAGCCATCATCGATGCCAGCGCCGATGAGGACGTGCAGGCGGATTACGGCAACAATCTGGTTTTCCTGAGCGAGACCAAAGACAGGTTTACGGACGCCGCCAAATCTCTGTTCGGCGAGAAAGTTGCCCGGTTCGACCGCACACCCTTGTAACCTGCGAACAGACGGTAGGCTGGATCGTTTGTAGGACCTCAGCCGTTGTGCATCCAAAGGAGTACCTTACGGAGGAGGCTTTGCGTGACGACGGCATACTTAAACCGCATCGCCACCGCGGTTCCCGACCACGACGTTCATGGGGCCTTCGTCGCGTTCGCCGATAACCTGCTCGCAGCGGGTGGGGATAAGCGAACACGGGCGCTCTTTAACCGCATGGCGACGCGCTCCGGCATCGAGCACCGGTATTCCGTGCTGACGCCCAATGAAGCTTCGACCGAGTTCCACATCAACGCGCATGAGTTTTATCGCAACGGCGCCTTTCCGCACACCGCCGAGCGCATGGGCGTGTATGAGCGATTTGCACCGGTGCTGATGCGGCGCGCATTGGACCGGCTCCGGCTGAGCGACGCCGAGCGCAGGGCCGTCTCCCACGTCATCGTGACGACCTGCACCGGGCTATATGCGCCGGGGCTGGACTTCGAAGCTGTCGAACACCTCGGCCTGCGCCCCGATGTCGAACGCACGATGATCGGTTTTATGGGCTGTTATGCCGCCATCAACGGCCTGAAAACCGCGCGGCACATCGTCCGCTCCGAGCCTGGCGCGACCGTGCTGATGGTGAACCTTGAGTTGTGCACGCTGCACTTGCAGGAGACTGTGGCATTGGAGCAGGTGTTGAGCTTTCTGGTCTTTGCGGACGGCTGTGCGGCGAGCCTGATCTCGGCCGCGCCGGCCGGCTTCGCGCTGGACAGCTTCCGGGCGGTCCTGATCCCCATGACGCGCGATCTGATTACCTGGAAGATCGGCGGTGTCGGGTTTGACATGCTGCTGAGCGGCCAGGTGCCGGGCGCCATCGGCAAGGCCCTGGAACACGGCGGGACGGAGGTGCTGGGCGCGGTGCACCGGGCCGAGATCGCGCTGTGGGGTGTGCATCCGGGCGGTAAAAGCGTGCTCGACGCGGTCGAACGGGGGCTCGGCCTACCTCCGGCGGCACTGGCGTGCTCCCGCGAGGTGCTGGAACGCTTCGGCAATATGAGCTCGGCAACCGTGATGTTTGTGCTCGAACGACTGATGGCGGAAGCACACTCCGGGGAAAAAGGCTGCGCGATGAGCTTCGGCCCGGGGCTCACGGCGGAGACAATGCGATTCCATGCGGCATGACGATAGGCTGGTTGGAGGCCTGCAGAGGAAAGCGGGTTCTTGCGGGAAGACGGGAAGAGACGACGACAGTGGCGGTAACGAATGCAGCGGCAATGGATTTCAGCAAGCGCATCGATCCCGCCGATCTGCCGGAGTGGATGGATGCGCCTTGCTCGTACGAGCAGTTTCGCGCCTGCGTGCGCGATTTGGCTGCAGTGAATCGCTGGACCGGAGCGTATGGGCCGACGTTGCGATTTCTTGAGCAGGTAATGGCGGCGGATAAAACCCTAAAAAGGCCTTTGCGCATCGTGGACATCGGTTCGGGAGGCGGCGACGCCCTGCGGCGTGTTGCGCGTTGGGCTGCGCGGCGCAAGGTGGCCGTGCAGCTAGCAGGCGTCGATCTGAACCCACATGCGACACGTGCGGCTTCGGAATTTTCAGCGCAGCAACCGGGTTTTCAGGACATTCGATGGTACACAGGGAGTGCTGCGACCGAACCGGCCGCGCAAGAGGCTGACGTCGTAATCAGCGCTCTGATGACGCATCACATGCGCGACGAGGAGATCGTGGCGTTTCTGCGTTGGTTGGAGGCGCACGCACCGCGCGGATGGTTTATCAACGATCTTTTGCGCAGCCAACGCGCCGCGCGTTGGTTTACGGTGCTCGCCGGAGCGATGCGTTGGCACCCGTTCGTCCGGCACGATGGGCCGGTTTCCTTTCAGCGCGCTTTTCGTATGGACGATTGGTATCGGCTTCTTGAAGAAGCCAATGTTCCACGTGAAACAATTCGGCTTACGACACCTGTTCCAGGGCGGCTGTGCGTGGCGAGGCTGCGATGACCGTGCAGAGGCGTATTGCCGTTATCGGCGGAGGGCTTGCCGGCGCAGCCGCGGCCATCAAGCTGGCGCGCGCCGGCCATCCCGTTACCCTCTTCGAGCGGGACCCCGAACCGAAGCACAAGGTTTGCGGCGAGTTTCTAAGCGGGGAAGCGCTCGATCTGCTCGACGGCCTCGGGGTAAGCGCGCGCCACCTGGGCGCCGTGCCCGTTCGCCGGGTGCGTCTGTGCTCCGCCACCCGCGTGACCGAAAACGCTCTGCCCTTCCCTGCCATGTCGCTCACCCGTTTGCGCTTGGACGAGGCCATGCTGCAGGCCGCCACTGCCGCCGGTGCAGAGGTACACCGCGGCGTCGCCGTTGAGACTCTTGAAAGCACAAACGGAAGCTGGAATCTCCGTTTGAGCGATGGCACGGTGTGCGACGCGGAAAACGTAATGCTCGCCAGCGGCAAGCACGACCTGCGCGGCCACAGCCGACCGCGCGGCATGCAAGGCGATCTCGTGGCGCTGAAGATGTATTGGCGACTCGCGCCCGCCCAGCGTGCGGCCCTTGGGGAGGCACTCGACGGTGCGGTGGAGTTGCTGCTGCACCCCGGCGGCTACACCGGTCTGCAGTGCGTCGAGGATGGTGTGGCGAACCTGTCTGCCCTCGTTAACCGGCGCTCCCTGGCCAAACTCGGCGGCTGGCCCGGCTTTCTCACCATGTTGCGCGAAACCTGTCCCCAGGCGGAACAACGGCTGCGCGGTGCGGAGCCTTTATTGCCAAAGCCGCTGGCCGTGTCGGCGATTCCTTATGGGTTTCTACGCCGCCACGCAATCGGCAACGGGCTGTGGGCTGTCGGCGACCAGGCTGCCGTGATCCCCTCATTCACCGGCGACGGTATGTCGATCGCGCTGTACAGCGGCGTACGCGCAGCCGAAAGCCTGCTCAGAGGCGAGTCTGCCGAGACCTTCCAACATAACTTGCATCGCGAACTCCGCTGGCAGGTCAGGCGGGCGACGGCGCTATCGCTGGCGCTCGTGCACGCGCCGTCACGAACCCTGCTGGTGGCTGCCGTACATCTATGGCCCAATCTGCTGCGCGGCTCGGCTCGTGCCACACGGCTGCCTGCGATGCACAGGAGCCGGCTCGGCACTACAGGATGAAGTGGTCAGATCAATGATAAAAATGACAGCTACCTCGTGTCATCCTGAGCGCAGCGAAGGACCTCTGTATTTTGCCCAAATTGTGTAGGAGATTCGAGGAATACCGAGGTTCTTCGCTTCCACCCCAGCGAGCAAAGAATGCTCGCTGGGGACCCGGCTGTGCTCAGGATGACAATGAAAGTGAACCTAGCTACAGGTACTCGCGACTCATCATCCACACCCGATGCGCCCAGGGCTTGATATCCCATTTGGATCGCATACAGTTCCCCGTGAGCAACGCCTTCCCTCGGTCAATACGGACCTTGTGCCCGCCGAGTCGGCTGTTCCCGGCGGCGCCGGCACCCAGAACTAACAACCCAGAACTAACAACCCAGAACTAACAACCCAGAACTAACAACCCAGAACTAAC
>CAXTNA010000130.1:0-7789 GCA_964245535.1 uncultured Acidobacteriaceae bacterium
GAGCAGGGCGGTGATGATGCGGATGGATTCGGCGGCGGTATAGAGGATCTCGCTTAACTTCTGTCTTGAATCGACATCGCTTCGTTTAGCAAGAAGCCATGGTTTATGAAAGGAGATGTAACCGTCCGCCATCCTCACCCTTAGTGCTACATCAGAGGTGTAGAGGTGGAAAGCTGAGTTGTAGAAGTAGCGGCCCAAAGACAAACTTTGTTCTCCGGAAAAGAGATTGACCAAGAATGCTGTGTCTAGACCGGACAGAATCAGCTCTGGATTCAGTTCTTCTGCTGCACTATGAGTGCCTACGCAGCGGTACGGTCCAGTTATCTCAGGAACTACTCCATCGAAGTTTTGCTCTATGAGGCCAAATACTCTGCTAACCAAGTTGCCAAATCCATTCGTAAGTTCAGCCGTGTAGCGATGTGTTAAAGCTTCAAATGAGAATGAGCCATCGGCGCCGAAAGGGATTTCGCGGAGCAGGAAATAGCGGAGGACGTCGGCGGCGAAGAGGTCTCGTTCCTGTTTAGTGGAGTCAGGGAACTGCTTGCCATAGACGGGGTCGCCGAAGGCGTCGAGGATGGTTTCGGTGCGGACGATGTTGCCGCGGGACTTCGACATTTTGGCATTGTCAAAGAGGAGCCAGCCATTGGCGGTGATCTGTTTGGGCAGCGGAAGGCCGGCGGCGAGTAGGAACGCAGGCCAGTAGACGCAGTGGAAGCGGGTGATTTCCTTGCCGACCAGGTGGAGATCGGCGGGCCAAAGGCGGGCAAACTCAGCCTGCGCCTCTGGGCTCGGGTCGCCGTAGCCGATCGCGGTCATGTAGTTGGCGAGAGCGTCGAGCCAGACGTAGATGATGTGGTTGCCGGTGACCCCGGCGGCCTTTTGGACGGCTTCGGGCACGGGGATGCCCCAGGTAAAGCTCGAGCGGGAGACGCTGAGATCGCGGACGGCGCCGGGGACATAGGCGTGTCCCATGTCGGAGTAGGCGACGGTGATGGCTTGATCCGAGACGGGCGGCTCGTTTTCATGCTCGCTGGGGTGCGGGCGGGCGGCGCGCTCTGCCCCGGCAACGTCCCCACGCAAAAAGCTAAGGACCTCGTTCTTGCTGGTTTCGGGGGTGATTTTGAGGATGTCGAGCTCGATGAGATCGAGCAGCGGACGCTGGTAGTCCGACAGCCGAAAGAAGAAGTTTTCTTCCGTGACGGTTTCGGTGGGGCGACCGTCGGGACCGAGCGTGCCCGGGGGACCTTCGACGAACATTTCTTCGCCAATTGAGTATTGGCCAGTGTAGGAGCTGAGATAGATGGCCCCGCGTTCGTACAGGTCGGCGAAGAGCTTTTGCGCGCCGCGCTTGTGGGCGAGGTCGGTGGTGCGGATGAAGCGGTCGTAGGTGAGGCCCATGCGGTCCCACAGGGTGCGAAACTCGGCGGAGACCTGGTCGGTGAACTCCTGCGGCGGCACGCCGGCGGCGGCGGCGGAGCGCTCGATCTTTTGGCCGTGCTCGTCGGTGCCGGTGAGAAAAAAGGTGTCCTCGCCCAGCAAGCGGTGACGGCGGGCGAGCACGTCCGCAACGATGGTCGTGTACGCATGGCCGATGTGCGGCCGCGCGTTCACGTAGTAAATGGGGGTGGTGAGGTAATACTTGGGCTGATTCTCAGACATCGGGGTTGGGTTCAGTTTACTTGGTTTTGCCGTTGTGCTTCTGTACTTTGGTTGTCATCCCCGAAGGGGATCTGCGTTCTCAGTGCGTTTTCGCCGCCACAGGCCTAAACGAGGATTCCCTGCGGGAATGACAACCAAAAGCTACGCTACGCTCGGCGGCAGTTCCGGTTCTGAAGCTGGGCCAAGGCGTGGCACCAGTAGCTGAAAGACGCTCAACGCAAGCAGGTAGGTGCACGCTGCGTAGCCAAAGATCAGCAGCGGATGCAGCGAGAAATACGAGCCGACGATACCGGTAAAGAGCACTCCGCCCAATGAGCCCATCGCCCCGCCCATGCCGACCACCGTCGAAACGGCGCGGGAGGGGAACATGTCCGGGGGTGTCGAAAACAGGTTGGCTGACCAGCCCTGGTGTGCGGCTGCGGCGAGCGAAATGACCAGCACCGCGGGCCAGGCGTTGTGCGGAAAGCTGCGGCCCAGCAGCGGTACCGAAACGATGGGAGTGACGGCGAGCGCCATCAGCAACAGTGCGGATTTCCGCCCGGCGTTTACGGTGCGACCGCTTTCCATCAGCCAACCGGAAAGGCCGCCGCCCAGGATCGACCCGAAACTCGACACAACATACACGCAGACGATCTGCCAATAGGCATGTTTTAGGTCCAGACCGTAGGTTTCATGCAGGAATTTGGGCAGATAGAAGAGATAAAAGTACCAAACCGGGTCCGTCATGAACTTGGCGATGGAAAAGGCATATAGGCCGCGGGTGGTGAGTAATTGCCGATACAAAGCCCAGCCGGTGAGGCCCGGCGCAAGGATCGGGTTCAGGTTTGCTTGCGTGACGGTGGCGTTGCCGGGACGCTGTTGGCGGCGCAAGCGGTCGTAGGGAAAGGCGAGCCACAGGGTGAGCCAAAGGACGCCCATGGAACCGGTCGCGAGAAAGCCGGCCTGCCAGCCAAAGCGGGCGGTGGCCCACACGACCAGGGCGGGTGCAACGAAATAGCTGACATTGGAACCGGAGTTGAAGAGCCCCGTCGCCAGGCCGCGTTCTTCGGTGGGAAACCACTCGGTAACGGCCTTGATGGCTGCGGGAAAGTTGCCGGCCTCACCCAAGCCGAGCAGAAAACGGGCGACGCAGAAGCCCGCGACGGAGGTCACCAGTGCGTGTCCCATGGAGGAAAGCGCCCACACGGTGATAGCCAGCGCATAGCCGATCCTGGTGCCGAGCTTATCGATGAGCCGCCCGGCCGTGAGCAGGCCGAGGCCGTAGGCGAGTTGAAAGCACTGCACGATGTGCTTGTAGTTGTTGTTGAAGACCGCCTGGTGGGCGGCGTCGAGAGCCGGGTTCCAGCCCATGAAGGGAAGAATGTGCAACTGAGGCTCGATGAGCGACAGCACCGAGCGGTCCATGTAGTTGATGGTGGTAGCAAGGAAGAGCAAAAAGCAGACGAACCAGCGCATGTTGCCGCCGGCGGGCGTGGAGCGGGGACGGGCGGCAACGGCAGCCGAGGCCATGAGCTTCTCCGGATACCAAGGGGTGATTTGGGAACGGAGGACTAAGTGAATGCCCTCGCGCGCAAAGGCAGAGCATACCGGCTCGGGGATGGACGGTGTCAAGCGAGAGACGGAAAGAGGTCGCCGGCGATCAGGCTAAAGCGGGGTAGAGCAGCAGGAAGGCTACCAACACCAGGGCCATCAGGTCCATATAGGCGCATAGAATAACGCCGCCGTGGTAAAAATCCCAGCGTTTGCGCATGCAGCGCAGGGTATCCGCCGTGCCCACGGCAATGCCGAAGAGCGGCAACAGCAGCCAGGGGGTTGTGCGCAGGTGCGGGAAGTGCGAAAGGGGCAGGGCGACCGCAAGGCTGCCCAGCACCAGAACATTGCCGCGGAGCAGCGAGCGAAAACGCGGGTTGAAGAAGGTGATCGCCAGCGTTTCCAAGCTCACGACAGGGCACCCCGATTCAAGCGGACAGGCGGATAACGGCACGCACCGTAAGGAAAGTTTACCGGCGCGGTCGCGCTTCGAGCAGACGCGGCTTGCTGAAAGCAAGGAAGGGCTGCTCGCTCTTTGACAACATGAAGCAAATCGCCGGGATGTTACCGAGTCGCTGTGCCGTGCCCACTGCAGATCTAGGCGGAGACGGTGGCAAGCGCTTCGGTGGTCCCGCTCCGTGCTGTGGTTTGGGCCATCGCAGCGATGGCTTCGCCGAACGGCGCACGAAGCACACCGCGCTCGGTGATAATCGCCGCGATGTAGCGGGCAGGCGTGACGTCGAAGGCAGGATTCTCAATGCCCACACCGTTTGGGGTCATCTGCTTGCCATTGGCGTGGGTGACTTCGCGGGCGTCGCGCTGTTCGATCGGGATGCCTTTCCCCGTGGCGGTGGCAGGGTCGATGGTCGACCAGGGCGCGGCGACATAGAACGGAATGCCGTGTTCCTTGGCAAGGATCGCGACGCCGTACGTGCCGATTTTATTAGCGGTATCACCGTTGGCGGCGATGCGGTCCGCGCCGACGACCACGGCCTGGATGCGGCCAAGACTCATCAGGTGTGCGCTCATGTTGTCGCATAATACGGTGGTCTGAATGCCGTCCTTCATCAGTTCCCAGGCAGTCAGGCGCGCACCCTGCAGGAAGGGGCGCGTCTCGTCGGCGAAAACGTCGAGTTTGTGCCCACGCTCGATGGCGCCCCGGATGACGCCGAGCGCCGTTCCGTAGCCACAGGTGGCGAGCGCACCGGCATTGCAGTGGGTGAGCACGGTGCCTTCCATCGGCAGCAGCTCGGCCCCGAAGGCGCCCATGCGTTTGCAGGCCGCGATGTCTTCGTCATAGAGCTTTTGGGCGAGTGCGACGGCAGCGTGCTTGATCTCAGGGATGGGCGCATTTTTTTTCGCAAGTTGATTAAAGTTTTCGCGAATTTGGCCGATACCCCAAAAGAGGTTGACAGCGGTGGGGCGAGTCGCGGCCAGTGTGGCGCAGATGGTTTCTACCTCCGCGGAAAGGTCGGTGAGACTGGTCGCTTGGCTGCGTTCAATACCGAGAGCTACACCCATTGCGCCGGAGACACCGATGGCCGGCGCGCCGCGCACGATCATGTCGCGGATGGCGGCGGCAACCTCGCGGTAGTCGCGGGCGAGGACGTAGGTTTCTTCAGAAGGGAGCTTGGTTTGATCGAGAAAGCTGACGCCTTCAGGCGTCCATTGCAGTGTGGGAATCATGTTCTGATGATTCTACGTTGGCCACCTCTACAGCGTGGTGGTTAGTTCATGACGGCCGTTTGGTTGCAGCACGAGGTAGAAGGCCGGATGCTCGCCTTTGAGCGAGTAGTCAACCCAGGACCGCGCAATCATTTCGGCCAATGATTGAGGGTCTTTGCTTACATGGGTCGTATCTATGATCGAAAAATCTAGCTGGGAGGCGGAATAAAGGAAATCGCGTGGATTATTGGTAATAAAGATGCGACCTGGCAGGTCCTCGGCCATGAGGTCTTCGTCCCGTTTTCCCGACCGGGGAACAAGGACATTGAACCCCTTTCTCTCCAAGGGAACCTGAATTGCGAGCAGGTTTCCGTCAAGAAAGAAGGGAGTCTTGCCACGGCTCAAAGGGACCTTGGGAGGTGGAGTTTGTTCGGTTTCCTGTGCCCGCACCTCGTAGCGCATGAGATCAGCGTACCGCACTGGAATCGTCGAGACAAAATGTCGCTTAAAGGCGCACGTCCCACGGAGGAAACCACAATTAGCTTGAGGAATTGGACGCTAGCGTAGGCCTTGCTTATCCAGCTGCACGGGAGGCGTCTTTGGGTCGATGACGGCGTGCATGAGAAAGCGGCGTTCGCAACTGTAACAACGGTATGGGCGAAAGAACGGAAGCAGATACTCCAATGAGCGCCGTCGCGACCGAAAGACGTTTTCGGATTGGCATTTGGGACATTTGCGCGCGTCAGCCATCGGATACCTCGCAACCTGATTGTAGGCCACAGGGCGACGGACCTTTGCGGAAAAAGTTTACGTGCGTTCCGTACCTTCCACCCTAAAGGCGATCCAGGTGTCGAAAACCACCTGTGGCCACCAGAGCCGCCAGGAAGATCGTCAGGTTGTAGGTGAGGTGAACGAGCGTGGAACAGGCGACGGAATGGGTACGAATGCGCACATAGGCAAGAATCAGGCCGACGCCAAGGATGATGGCCACCGGACCCCAGGTGTATTGCAGTTGCGGCGCGTGCAGCAGCGCAAAAGGAACGCTCGAAACCAGCGCGCCAAACACCAGCGCGGCTCTGGTGTGGTCCGACGTGGACGACCAACGGCGCAGACCGGCTGGTGTGCGGTCGAGGCTGAGCCAATCGTAGGCCGTAGCGAGCGCAGGCAGCAAAAAGCCGCGGAAGGCGATCTCTTCCAGGACCGGTGCGAGTAGCGAGCCTAGAATCATGGCGCTCCAGGCGCCGGCCGGTGTGCGCATCAGGTGCTCGATGGCCGGGTCCTTGGGCTCGGTGATGAAATGTTCCGCCCCTTGCGCGAGCACGCTCAGCAGGAGGCCGGCGAGCATCAACCGCGGCCAGCAACGCCGCGCGGCCAAGCCGTTCCAGTCGATGCCGCGCAGAAAGGAGCGCTTCCATAGAAGCGGAAACAGGTAGTAGGCCGCGACCAGCGTGAGCACATAGCTAAGTGCTTCCAGGCCGACCGATGCGAGCGCGTCTGTGTTGCTGCCGGGCTGCACGCGGCCGTGCATAGCGGTCGCGAGAATGAGGAGGCAGATCAGGAAGATGGTGGCGGCGAGCGCAAAAAAGAGCAGAGCATGGCCGAGGTGCGGAATGCGCTTTGACGGACCCTCTTCCTGGGCAGGAAAGGGGTCGTGCTGGATGTCGAGCACCTTATCGAGGGTATCGACAGCGGGCTCGGAAGAGGGTAGATCGCTCATGCCGCGGCCTCCGCCTTTTGTTTCGCTTTCTTGGTCGCGGTTTTTCTGGCCGAACGCTCTTCCGCTGGTTTCTCTTTCGAAGCAACAGGCACGCCGGTTTTCTTTTCCGGCGCAATCCACTTGGGTTTGGGCTGCTTCTTTGCCAAGTCCGGCAGATCGACCGGAGGTAGCGCGGCGGCGAGTTGCGGCAGTGCAGCGGCATCGTAATAGCGCGCCAGGAACTCGCCGGTGTACGAGCCGGGAGCGTTGGCGACCAGTTCCGGGGGGCCCTGCGCGACCACACGGCCGCCACCCTCGCCACCCTCCGGCCCCATGTCGACGAGGTAGTCGGCGTTGCGGATCATATCCATATTGTGTTCGATGATCATGACAGTGTTACCGAGATCGGTGAGCCGGTGCAGCACCTCAAGCAACCGTCGCACATCGTCGAAATGAAGGCCCGTGGTGGGCTCGTCGAGCAGATACAGTGTGCGGCCAGTTTGGCGTTTGGAGAGCTCCTTGGCCAGCTTCATCCGCTGCGCTTCGCCGCCGGAAAGCGTGGTCGCGGATTGCCCGAGCTGGATGTAGCCCAGGCCGACATCGACCAGTGTGGACAGCCGCTGGTGAACAGCTGGAATGTCTTTGAGGATGGGCACGGCCTCTTCGATCGGCAGCTCGAGGATGTCGGCGATGGAATAGCCGTTGAACTTTACCGCGAGGGTTTCCTGGTTGTAGCGCCGACCGTTGCAAACCTCGCAGAGCACGTAAACGTCGGGTAGAAAATTCATTTCGATGCGGCGCTGTCCTTCGCCCTGGCAGGCCTCGCAGCGCCCCCCGGTGACGTTGAAGCTGAAGCGGCCGGCTTTGTAGCCTCGTTCCCGGCTTTCGGGCAGCATGGCGAAAAGATCGCGGATTGCGGTGAAGACGCCGGTGTAGGTTGCCGGGTTGGAGCGGGGCGTGCGCCCGATGGGGGATTGGTCGATCTGGATGACCTTGTCGAACTGGTCGGCGCCGTGAATAGCCTTGTGCGCGCCAGGTTCTTCGCGAGAGCCGTACAGTTCTTTCGCGAGCGCGCGATAAAGGATGTCGTTGACGAGTGTCGATTTGCCGGAGCCGGAAACGCCGGTGACGACCGTCATGACGCCGACCGGAAAGTGCGCCGTGACGTGCTGCAGGTTGTGCGAGGTGGCGTCCTCGATGGAGAGCCAGCGGCCGGAGAGGGGTCGCGGGGCTTTGTCG
>CAXTNA010000131.1:0-7537 GCA_964245535.1 uncultured Acidobacteriaceae bacterium
TACTGCGAATCACTCCATTTGACGAAGTACCCGAACGGGGCACGGAACCAGAACCACCACCGGATGCACGACACCTACCCAGCTTTAACCCCCCCCCCCGCTCCCCTTCTCCCTTGATCCCTTTGACCGCGCCACATGCCTTGTACCCGTCGCGCTCACCTACGCAGTACACTAAGAAAGACTATGGCGGCCCAGAGCACCTCTCTCGTTGAAACCGCAGTACCAGCTCCCGGCGTGGTTGCCCCCGCGCTCCTCGAGCCGCATCCCGATCTGGCGCTCGTTGAGCGTTCCAAAGCGGGTGACACCGCCGCCTTTGAACAACTCGTGCGGCAATACGATCGGCAAATTTACCGAACGGCGCTTCATATCACGCAAAACCGGGAAGACGCAGAAGACATCACCCAGGATGTCTTCTTCAAAGCGTTTCAAAAGCTCGAACAGTTCCAGGGCAACTCCAAGTTCTCGACCTGGCTCGTGCGCATCGCGGTAAACGAAAGCCTGATGCGTTTGCGTCGCCGAAAAACCTCCCGTACCGTATCCATGGATCAAGACGTCGAAACCGAAGAGGGGGCAATCCCCCGCGATTTTGCCGAATGGCGTCCCAATCCGGAACAAATCTTCTCGCAGTCCGAACTTGGCGACATCCTGCGCAAGACGATCGCCGGTTTGCCACCAGGTTTTCGCACCGTTTTCACCTTGCGCGACATCGAAAACTTGTCAACGGAGGAGACAGCCGAGGCGCTCGGATTGAGCGTACCGGCCGTCAAGTCAAGGCTCCTGCGCGCTCGTTTGCAACTGCGAGAGCGTTTGAGCCGTCACTTCCGGCAGAAAAACGAGGCATCGCAGTGAACTGCACGGAATTTCTTGCCAAACTTACCGACTACTTCGATGGCCAGATCGACCCTGAACTTTTAGCGGAGGTTCGCACCCACCTCGGCAGCTGCCATCATTGCGAAGTCGTGGTCAGCACGACCCAGCAAACCATCTCCATCTATCGTTCGCATGAGACCTACGAGTTTCCCGAGGAGTTATCGGTTCGCTTGTGCGCGGCAGTGATGAAGCGATGTGCGGCAATCGCGCCCGCCGCTCGTGAAGGACGCGACACGAAACTTCAGGCTTAGGAAAGCCCGGCACCAAGCGGCGTATCGCCCTGCCCGAGTGTTTACACACACTCAAGACCTGCGCGCATCATCGCTATTTTACGACCTGCTGAAACAAGGGCGAGCTGAGCAGGTTGGCAAACTGGCTGTCCGACGATGTGTACGCCACGGTCAATGTGCCGCTGTTCGAGTCGATACTCGTATCGTCCAGCGCTGATTTCTCAATCGGCGAACCGCCGCTTTTGCGCATGATCATCACACCCTTCATCAGGGTAGCCGCAGTCGCCGCCGTGACCGAGTCCGACATCACCACTGCCATATCGAACTTGATCCCATTGCCGAAGTCCATCGTGTACCTGGCTGATTTCATTCGGTTTTTTACCGTATCGTAATCGGCAATCTGTGCCGCCTCGCCGAGCACGCTCCGCATCATGGTTTGGGTACCCTTCTGGTCAAGCAGACTCCACACCGGCCGATTGTCTACAGTGGCCATTTCATTCATCATGTCGCTGTTCTGCAGAAAGTTTGCGCTGAGACCATCGCGAGCATCAAGCGCTGCACGAACTGCGTCACGATCTCCAAAGACCATCGTCGTCTGGTTCAGAAACGCCACACTCATCCCGGCCGCACCCATCGGATAAATGCTGTTATTGCGCAGCGCCACAGGTTTGATCTTGTTTTTGGTGAAGTAGCTCATCACGGACTGCGTTTGAAACTGCCCCTGCGCCACCCCGATCACACGCGAACCGCCTTCTTTGACCCGGAACGCCGCAAAGGCGAGCGTGTCGGCATCTTGATCGACCTTCAAACCGGAGTTCTTCAGCGCGGTCTCCAATCGCTTCAACTCAGGCGGCAGGACGCGATCCTTCAGCTGCATGGCTGCCGGCGAGTTCTGCATCGCGCGGTAATCCACCACAATAATCTGCTGCACATCGCGCGGAATCGAGGACCGTGCATCCCCGCTCAATTGGGCTGCATGGGCGCTTGACCCGACCGCCCCCAAGCTGCCGTACCCCATCGTTATCAGCCCGGCGATCGTCCACGCATGCCGCCAGTTCTTCATCAATTTCAAGTTGCACTCCCCAAACCCTGCGCCGCTGGACGCATATCCATTGTGCTCGATCTTTCCCCCGTCGTAAGCCACCCTTTCGGGGTATCACGGTTGGGGTACTACGGCCATGGGAGCGGCCGCTGCAAACGACGCTCCAAAACCTTTAACTCCGGATCGAACTCAACAGTTTGACGTGTCCATTCCGCATTCGGCTCATAGGCAGCTTCCGGAATAAGCCCCACCAACTCACATTCCGAAACCGCACCACCATGGCGTTTTGCGATCTCAAAAACCGTGGCGTGCAGCCTGGAAACCGGTGTGTGTTGGAAATCCGTGAGATTCATGCTGACCTGGGCACGCCCGTTCGCCAGCACGCCCATCGCTTTTACGCCAAATAAACCGCCGCTGGATGCCCGCACCTCGCGCGCCACCGTTCGAGCCAAACTGATATCCGGTCCCGCCCCGTTCCCGGCCAGGTACATGTTGAACGCGATCAGAAACGGCCGAGCCCCCACCGCGCTGGCGCCCGCGAGCGGGTGCAGCTCCGGGCCGCCGATATCGGGTCGCCGCGTTGCATCACGCACCGCATCGCGCAGCAATCCCTCGAACTGGCCACGGCGCACATCTTCGAGATTTACGCGGTCTGGGCGAGATGCCGCCGCCTCATACAGGTACACGGGGACGCCGAAGCGCTGCGCAATGAGCACGCCGGCCTGCCGCGCCAGCACCGCACATTGCGCCAGCGAGATGCCCCGCACCGGTACAAACGGAATCACATCGGCCGCCCCGATACGCGGGTGCTCGCCCCGCTGCCGGGTGAGGTCGATCAACTCCGCCGCCTTGCCTGCACCGCGCACAGCGGACTCCAGCACTCCCTCGGGCGTGCCGGCAATGGTCACCACGCTGCGATTATGGTCCCGATCTGCCGACCAATCCAGCAGTGAAACACCCGGTCCCTCCATCGCACGCACGATCGCCACCACCTTCTCCCGATCAATTCCTTCCGAAAAGTTCGGTACGCACTCAACAATGGCGTCTGGGGCAAACATACGGTTCTGGGGTGTACCTTTCAGCCTTCGTTCCTTTTCTACGGGCCGGTCTCGAGACTCACTTCCACCACGTAAAACCTGCACTGAACTGCACGCTCGCGTTTACACCGGGATTGCGATCCCCTAGGCTGGCGCTCGAAATGTGCACGGCATTGGCGCTGAAGTCGATCGACCGGCGGGGCTTAAGGAAGTAATGTGCCCCTACCCCGAACTGGGGCGTGAAATTCCAAACACTGGTATCGCCATGAATCCCATTGTTGGTCAGGTCCTGCGGATTCGTGTTGCCCACAGGCGGAAATTTATGATTTGTCCATAACAGGCCACCCGCACCCTGCACCCAGGGCATCCAGCGCTCGCCGTGTGTAAAGTTCCAGCGCAGAATGATCGGCGTCGCACTCACCCCATGGAAAGCACCGCCTACGGTGTACGGCTGGCTGCAAAGGTAGAACTGACTCGTACCTGGGTCTGCCGGACAGGAAACCTTCTGAAAACGTGGCGTATTTGCCTGCACGTAGGGAAACAGCTCGGCCGCATACTCAAAATTGCCGCGTAGGAGACCGGTGCCGATCTCGGGGGTGAGCACCCTGCCGACGTGTGCGCCGGCCAGGAAGAACTGGTAGCCGCCCCGGTTTTCCGTTACACCGACCCCACCTTGGAAGAGCGCGCCGTACTCCCATGATGTTTTGGAAGCTTGTTGCCGAACCGGGGATTCGGCCAATTGCGCAGCGACCGCTTGCGCTTGCAACGGTACTGGCGGAGCACTCTCCACAGACAGACCGCCATCTGTTCCTTCGACTGTAAGGCTGATGATCACTGTGGCGTTCGGCGCAAAGGTCATAGGTTGCTGAGCCGTTTTGAATCCTGCTGCATTTGCCATGACGCGATACGTTCCCGGTGCATCCACAAACCCGAACTGCCCAGCCTGATCTGTCGTCAAGTTGAACCGGCGACCTGCTCCATCGACGACCATAATGGACACATTTGGGATCACCGCACCGCTTTGATCGATGACCTTGCCCTGCAGACTATCCGGAGAGCTCTGCCCTTTACCCGCTGCCGCTGTCGAAAGCACCGCGATCGTAAGCCAAACACCAACCTTCATTCACCCTCACAGCCGAAGGCCGCCAGCAATCTGGCGGCCTTCACATTCTTACCCTTGTGCGCGCTTCAGGCCGAAACCGCTTCCTCGTCCATCTCAAAATTCGAGTACACATTCTGCGTATCGTCGAGGTCTTCGAGAGTATCCAGCAAGCGCATCATTGCGTTCGCCTGCGTGCCCTCCAGTTTCTGATACGTGCTCGGTAGCATCGTTACGGTGGAGTTATCCGGTGTGATGCCGGCTTTTTTCACCGCTGCCGCCACGGTTTCATGGTCTTTGGGGGCCGTGGTGATCTCCCAATAATCGCCGTCGTCGCTGAGGTCCTCAGCGCCCGCATCGAGCACGATCTCCGTTAGCTTGTCTTCATCGGCTGCGGATTTTTCGACCACAATCAGTCCCTTTTTGGCGAACATATAGCCAACGGAGCCGGACTCGCCGAGGTTGCCGCCGTTCTTCGAAAAAGCAAACCGAACCTCACTTACAGCACGATTTCGGTTGTCGGTAAGCACATCGACGATGACCGCGACGCCCCCGGGACCGTAACCCTCAAAGGTGATCTCTTCATACTGCGCGCCTTCGATTTCGCCTGTACCGCGCTTTATGGCGCGAGCGATGTTGTCGTTCGGCATGTTCTCAGCCTTGGCTGCCGCAATCGCCCCGCGCAGCCGCGGATTGCCGTCGGGGTCGCCCCCGCCCGCCTTTGCCGCTACCATGATTTCCTTGATCAGGCGAGTGAAGATCTTGCCTCGCTTGGCATCCAGAGCGCCCTTTTTGTGCTTGATTGTCGCCCATTTTGAGTGGCCGGACATGCAGTTACCTCGAACGATTGCGTCGTGCTGTTGCGTTAGAGGGATCTGCGTCCAGCCCCGGCAAGACCGGTCGGACGCACCCTCGTCGCTGGTGATTCTAGCATGCAGTTCCGCCCATTCACCATGCTGCCGGAGCAGTGCGGCGGCGCCTACACCATTTCCAGCGCGAGCAGATCGTCAAGCGTTTCGCGCCGCCGAACCAGCCGCGCCGCACCGCGCTCCACCAGCACCTCAGCGGGACGAACCCGCGTGTTGTAGTTCGAGCTCAGGCTCATGCCGTAGGCCCCGGCATCGAGAATGGCGAGCAACTCCCCATTCTCCACAACGGGCAAGGAACGGTCCCGCGCAAAGAAATCACCACTCTCACATACCGGACCCACCAAATCGACGACTTCGGATGCATCGCTGCTTTCCGTCACGGGCAGCACCTCGTGATGCGCGCCGTAAAGCGCCGGACGAATCAGATCGTTCATTGCCGCATCCACGATTACGAACCGTTTGGCACCGTTTGCTTTTGTGTACAGCACCTCGGTAAGCAGCACGCCCGCCTGTGCGATAAGAAACCGTCCAGGCTCCAGGAGCAAATGGACGTCCAGGGCGCCGAGTCGCTCCTGCAGTGCTGAAGCATACGCCTGCACCCGTGCCTGTGGATTGAATGCAGCCTGCCCGTACTCGACACCAAAGCCGCCTCCCGCATCGAGGTAGAGGATATCGTGACCGTCGGAACGCAGGTGCCGAATGAGTTCGGCGACGCGGCCGAGCGCTTCCGCAAAGGGAGCCACGTCACGAATCTGCGAACCGATGTGCACGCTCACGCCTGTGGGCTCTAAAACGCCTGTTGCCTTCGCCTGCGCGTACAGAACCCGCGCTTGTTCCATCGGAATGCCGAACTTGTGTTCCCGCAAGCCGGTCGAAATGTAAGGATGCGTCTCGACCGCTACATTCGGATTGACCCGCAAGGCGATGCGCGCCTGCTTGCCTGCACGCGTAGCGCGGGTGGCTAGCAACTCCAGTTCCGCCTTGCTTTCCACATTGAAAAGCAGAATGTCAGCCGCGAGTGCCGCATCGAGCTCCCAAGCCTGCTTGCCGACTCCGGAAAACACCACACGCCGGAGCGCTTCCGGAGTTGCCCGGCGCACCCGCTCCAGTTCACCGCCCGACACAATATCGAAACCGCAGCCAAGCTCACCCAAAATCCGCAGCAGCGCCAGAGAGGAATTTGCTTTCACGGCGAAACAAACCGTATGCACGATCTCGGCAAACCCTTCGGCAAACATGGCAACGCGGTGCCGCAGATCATCCGCGGAGTACACGTACAAAGGTGTTTTAAATTCTTCGGCAAGCGCTTGGAGGTTCACTCCAGAAAGCTGCAACTGCCGGTTGCGATATTGAAGCGGACGCGGAAATGGAAACGAGCTCACATTGCCATGCTACCCGGCCCCGCACCGGCCTGCGCAGGCAAAGCGTGTTGTGCGTTCGGGATAGCAATCCATGCGGCAAGGTACACCAGCAACGGCAGCCCGCACCCGAAGATCAACGCCAGCACCAGCACGAGCCGCACCAGGGCAAGGTCCCACCCGTAGCGCAGCGCAAACGCGGCGCACACGCCGGCAATCATCCGGTCCTCACGAGGCCGCACCAGCCGCTCCGGGGAGGTCACCACGCGATGTGTTGTTCCTGGCGCCAGCAGCCGGCCGCAGCCGCTGCAAAATTGCGCATTTCCGTCCATTGTCCGCCCACATACCGCACATGCACCCATAATGCCTCCCGGCGTGCGTTTGGCCTCGCACGGCTCTCGGCAACAAGATACGCCGGACCACGGGCATTGGTTCCACGCTTTGGCATCGGTTTCATACTTTCCTGTTTTTTCCACTTAAACTCGCCCCGCTTATTTTCCTCTGAAGGGTGCTGCCAGGTAGCGTCGAGCCGCGTCTGCCTGTGATTGATCGCCGCCCGGCGCCGCGGCTCCCTGGTACAGGCGCAGCGCCTCCGCGCGGCGGTGCAGCAGATCGTTCATCTCGCCGGCGTCAAGGAGCGCCCGCTTGCGCAGCCAATCGCTACACTTGGGCTGTTGCGCCGCCTGCATGTAGCCGAATGCAGCCCCGGTGATGTCGCCGTAGCCGCGTTGTGTGTCCGCCAAGCCAAACCAGGCTAACTGCAGGCGCGAATCCACGAAATATCCCGGCGTTCCCGCGTCGGCAAGCACCTGCTGATAGGCCGCAATCGCCTCCAGCCCATGGCCCTCATCTTTCAGCAGATTGGCAACTTCGAGGCGGAAAAGGTAATCGTGCGGATATTGCGCGGCCAGGGCCTGTTCCACCGCAAGCGCTTCAGGGTAGCGGCCGTCGTGGCGTAGAAAGAGCGACAAGATCGTGCGCGACTCCACACTGGTCACCACGCCGTGCGTCGCCGCATCGCGCAGCATGACG
>CAXTNA010000132.1:0-7512 GCA_964245535.1 uncultured Acidobacteriaceae bacterium
GTGTGGGATGCGGGTTGGTGTGATTGGGTCGGGGTTGGCGGGGTTGGCAGCGGCGTGTACGTTGGCGGCGCGGGGGCATAAAGTTTCTGTGTTTGAAAAAAATGCGTGGCTGGGCGGCAAGGCAGCGCAGTTGAAGGAAGAAGGTTTTCGCTTCGACATGGGGCCGACGATCCTGATTCAGCCGTCAATGCTGCGCAAGATTTTTGCGGAGGCGGGGCGCAACCTGGACGACTACGTTTCCATGGTTCGACTGGACCCGCAGTGGCGCTGCTTTTTCGACAATGGCGCAGTGATCGACCTGCTGGACGATGAAAGCAAGATGGCAGCGAACCTGGAAGCGCGCTGGCCGGGGATGGGCAAGGGCTACCAACGGCTGATGGAGCTTTCCGAAGATCTGCATGAGATTTCGGACAAATTTTTCTTCTGGAAGAGCGTCGGCACGATGAAGGACACCTTCGAGGTGAAGGGCGCGTTCGATGTAAAGGTGCTAAAGGATGTGCTGCGCATGCGGCTGGGCAAGTCGGTGGCGGGTACGATCCGCGAGTTCATCCCCGAGCCCGAAACAGCGCAAATGCTGGACCATATGGTGCAATATGTGGGCTCTTCGCCGGATGCGTCACCGGCCATTTTGACCGCCATTGGCCATATGCAGATGCAGGAAGGCATCTGGTACCCGAAGGGCGGCACGCGGGCGGTGCCGGAAGCCATGGTGAAGCTGGCGACCGAACTTGGGGTCGAGTTTCACACGAACTGCGACGTGGCCCGCATTACGACGGCGGGTACCAACGGCCACACGCGCGCCAGCGGCATCGAGACGACAACCGGTGAGACGTTCCCGTTCGACGCTGTGCTGAGCAATGAGGATTCCGTTCGGACGCATCGTGAGTTGCTAAAGGGTACAAAGGCGGCCAGCAAGTTCGACCATGCGCGCAAGTATGAGCCGGCATGTTCAGGGGTGGTGCTGTACCTGGGGCTGAGCAAGCGCTATGACCATTTGGCGCACCATGACTTTGTGTTTTCGCGCGATCCGCATGAGGAGTTTCATGCGATCTATGACCTTGGCATTCCGGCACCGGACCCAACCTGCTATCTGGCCTGCACGGCGGCGAGCGATCCGGACAGCGCGCCTGCGGGCGGCGAGGCGATGTACATTCTGGTACACACCCCGTACCTGCGCCCCGGTCAGGACTGGACGAAGATGTTTCCGCACTACCGCCAGGTCATTTTGGACAAGCTGAAGCGTACAGGGGGCTGCCCGGACATTGAGGAGCGCATCGTGTTTGAGCGGGCGTTGACACCGCAGGATATTCACGACCGCTACCGCGTGCTGAATGGCGCGATTTATGGCATCAGCTCGCATGGACGTTTCCAGGGCGCGTTCAAGCCGGCGAATCGCTCGCGGGAGTTGGAGGGACTGTATCTCGCCGGCGGCGCGGCGCATCCGGGGCCGGGTATGCCGATGGTGATGATGTCGGGATGGATTGCAGCGGATTCGCTGGATGCTGATGCGAAGAAAGCCGACGCAAAGAAGGCTGACGCGCGGGAGCCGGCGTATGCCTGATCGCCTGTTGAAGCGAGTTGTTGATTCATGGCTTGAATCATCCAGAGCCGTTTCCCTGAGGTGTAGTTCCGGCGCGAGCAAAACTGCAGGTCTCTCCACTGCGCAGACGATAGACTGTCTGCTTCGGTCGAGATGACACAGCTATAGGCAAACAAGAATAGCTGAAGAGTTCTTCGACGTTTTGATCGCAGGGCGTCGAAGAACTCTTCACAGTATTTTCACCCAGAGTGACGCCGGCAAACGCCCACGTTAAGTCCATATTCAAAATGGGTCTTCCGAGTGTTTGCACAAGCGGCGTAGCATAGCGTCCATGCCGGCTGTTGCCTTTTCTCCACCCATCTCCGATTTGACGCTGCGGTTTTTCCGGCGCGTGGTGCGGCGCTACTTCCGCAGGCACTTTCGCGCAGTCATGGCCCAGCATGCGGAGCGGCTGCGCGATCTGCGGGGCCCGCTGGTGGTCTACGGCAATCATTCGTCGTGGTGGGACCCGATGCTGATTGTGCTGCTGGGACAATTGCTGCTACCGGAGCGCAAACACTACGCGCCGATTGATGCGACCGCGCTGGAGAAATACCCCATTTTGCGCAAGCTGGGTATTTTTCCGGTGGAAATGGCTTCACCACGCGGCGCTGCGCAGTTTTTGCGCACGGCGGAGGCAATTTTGCAGGAAGGCGGCGTGCTTTGGCTGACGCCGCAGGGCCGCTTTGCCGATCCGCGCGAGTTTCCGCTTGCCTTTAGGCCGGGGCTCGCAGCGTTGGCCGCCCGCATGCCGCACGTACCGTTGGTACCGCTGGCGGTCGAGTACACCTTTTGGGATGAACGGCTGCCTGAGGCGCTGTTGCACTTCGGCTCCCCGGTACATACGAGCCCGGGCGCGCCCACAGCGAAGGCCACGCGAGAGTTGGAAGATGCGCTGGGGGCGGCCATGTATGCCCTGCAGCAGGCAGCGGTCGGGCGTGATGTCGCGACGTTTGAAACGCTGTTTACCGGGGCACGCGGCACGGGTGGCGCGTATGGGGTGATCCGTCGTGTGCGCGGCATGCTGGGCGGCCAGCGGCCGATGCTGGACCACACGCCGCGGGACACGCCGGGAGGCGATGTATAACGGTGTGCACGGCAGATCACCGGTACATGGGAGAAGAAGGCGGATGTTGACGGGCGTTGTCCTGGGGATCGCTGCCGTGTGCGCGGTGTGGCCGGCATTGCTATTTTGTTTAAATCTGTGGCGTTACCGAGTGCCGGCAGCTGCGAGCACCGACGGGCATTACGCCATCTCGGTGCTCATTCCGGCGCGCAATGAAGAGGCCAACATCGGCGAGGCGTTGCGTTGCGTGCTCGAAAGCCGCGGGGTGGCGCTCGAAGTCTTAGTGCTGGACGATGATTCGGAGGATCGCACCGGCGAGATTGTGCGTGCGATCGCTGCGGAGGATGCCCGTGTGCGCCTGGTGCGGGGGCGGGGGCTGCCGCCGGGCTGGAATGGGAAACAGCATGCCTGCGACGTGCTGGCCGGGGAGGCCTCGCTTCCACTGATGGCGTTTTTGGACGCTGACGTGCGGGTTCAGCCGGAGTTGCTGGCACGCATGGCGGCATTTCGTGAACGGACCGGCGCGGCTCTAGTTTCGGGCTTTCCGCGGTTGATTACCGTGACCTGGCTGGAGCAGCTTTTGTTGCCACTGATTCATTTTGTCCTGCTGGGCTTTTTGCCCATGGGGGGCATGCGCAAAAGCACGAAGCCCTCGTTTGCCGCCGGATGTGGTCAGTTTATGCTGGTGGACCGGAAAGCGTACCGGGCCAGCGGGGGCCATGGAGCCATCCGTGAGACGATGCATGACGGCCTGCTGCTGCCGCGCGTGCTGCGGCGTGCGGGCTATCGGACCGACATTGCCGACATCACCGGACTGGCGCAGGTGCGGATGTACGATTCGGCGGCAAAGGTGTGGTCGGGGCTGGCCAAGAATGCGACCGAAGGCATTGCGACGGCGGGCAAGATTGTACCCTTGTCCCTGATTCTGCTGCTGGGGCAGGTTGTGCCTGCTGTTCTGTCCGTAGTGCTTCTTTTGGTGCTCTGCTGGGTTGTGCTCTTTGGCGGATCTCGAGGAATGGACGTCAACCTGACGCAGCCAAGGGAGAGCTCCCTGGCAATTGCCCTGCTGGCGCTGGGGTTTTCGGCGAGTTACTTACCGCGGCTGCTGGCGGTGCGGCGTTTCAATCAACCGTTGCGCTCGGCGTTATTGCACCCGGTCGGGGTGTTGTTGCTACTGGGCGTGCAATGGTATGCGCTGGCCCGCAAGGTGTTTGGAAGACCGGTAGGGTGGCGGCAGCGGACGTATTCGAGTGAGACCGGCACGCAGGTGAGTTGAAGGGCGATGTACTGGTAGCGGATGGTTCGTACGATCGTGTGCTCTGGTACGCAGCACCCTTTGCCATCCCGTAGGACAGCGAAGGGATCCGGTTTCCTCAAAGGTCGTAACCACGCCGGAAGAAAGCAGATCCCTCCGCTGCGCTACGGGATGACAAGTAAGCAGTTACGGGAGGACAAGTAAGCAGCTACGGGGGGACAAGTAAGAAGTTACGGGAGGACAAGACGAACTGTGGGTGACAGACAGACATAGAAGTCGATCGTAGCGCTACACACCCTTTTTCCGCGGCTCCCAGATGAATTTGTGAATCTGCAGGCTGAGCCGGGCGGGGAGGCCGTCGGCGAGCATCCAGTCGACGAGCAGGCGGGGGTCGAAAGCCATGTTGTCGGCGGTGCGCTGGTCGCCGGCGGTTTTGTGGAAGGCCGGGGAAAGCAGGATCTGGCCGCAGCGGCGGGCGAGGTCGTGCGTGCGGATGAAGTCGCGGGCGAACTCATAGTCGGCGCGGTCAAGCAGAACAAATTTCACCTCATCATTGGGCGTGAGCGCGTCCAGGTTTTCGAGGCGAAAGGTATGAACCATGCCCGAGCCGGGGCATTTGACATCGACAATCTTGTGGACGGCGCGGGGTACATCTGCCAGGGGGCGCTCACCGCTGGTTTCGATCATGAGCTGATAGCCGAGGTCGAGCAGGCGCCCCATGAGCGGCAGCAGCTCGCGAGCTTGCAGCAGTGGTTCGCCGCCGGTGAACTCGATAAGCCTGCAGGGCTGTAAGGCTTCGATCTCGGCGAGGATCTGCTCGTTAGTAAAGGGCCGGCCGCCGGTAAAGGTGTATTCGCTGTCGCACCAGGAGCAACGGAGATTGCAGCCGGCCAGGCGCACGAAGATGCACGGCACGCCGGCAAAGGAGCTTTCGCCCTGTACGGAGCGATAAAGCTCGATGAGGCGCAGCGCGCGCGTGGGTAGGAGAGCCTGCGGCTCGGGCGCGATGTGGAAGTCGTCGACGGGTTGGGGGAGGAGGGTGAACATGGATTTTGCGAGAGCAGGTTCTTACGGAATGACAGAAAAGCAACGGCGAAGGCAGACTGCCTGCGGGAATGACAACAAAAGAACGGACAACCAAACCATTATTCGTAGTACTTTGCAAAGCTCGTGTCGGTTTCGTAAATGGTGCAATCTTTTACGCGGACGCGGCCATCGGTCATTTCGTGCAACTGTTGGGCGGTTTGATCAAAGAAGTATTTCGCGAGGTTTTCGGCTGATGGGTTCACGGTGGTGAAGGGCTCGCGTTCGTTGATCATGTGGTGATCGAGGTACTCGACCGTGGGTTTGAGGACGCCTTTCAGGAGTTTAAAGTCGAGCAGCAGGCCGTTGGGTTCGAGTTCCGCGCCGATCAGCGTGACCAGCACGCGATAATTATGGCCGTGCGGGTTTTCGCACTTGCCCTGATAATCGCGGAGAAAATGACCGGAAGAAAACCCGGCCTGCACGGTGATCTCAAACATAGTGCGCGGAGGCTCCCAGGCGCTCAACGACGCGCCAATGTCCATGATAACGAACTGGCGGCCCGGAAAGGGACGTCTTCGCTGCAGGACAGTAGTGCCGGGTGCTTGCCTCGCTCCTTCCTCAGGGTTGCGGACGGCCCTTGCGGCGATTGGTTTGGCGCTGCTGCGCGGCGCGGCGTTCGGCCTGCTCGAAGAGGGAGGACAACACGCCGGCCAAAGTGACAATCAGGGCAACCACCAACAGCGCGACGCCGGTGGTGCGCCACAGGGAAGAATCGTTCGGCGAGCCGTTGCCGCCGGTGGCAACGGCGGTGAAGCTGAGCAGAATGGAAAGCAGGGCCAAACCGCCAAGCGTGCCGCCGAGAATGTACAGGTTGCGTCCCATAGGCGAGATCCTATTCCAAGCCCGTTTTCGTGCGGTAATTCAGAGCTTCTTTTAGGATACGCGCTCTTTGTGCAGCCCTGTTCCCCCAGCTTACGGAGTGCCGGGGGATGCGGCGTAGAGTCCGGTGGTGCGCCAGTTCCCTGTTTGCATTTCGGCGCTTGTGAGGGCGTGGGCCGCAGCGGCCTGCGTGTGCGCGGCGGTGAAGGCAGCAGTCGTAAGGATGGGGTGCGGCTGGGGCGGAAGGGTGCTGATTTCGCGGTTCAGGTACTCGGTGCGGTTGCCGGGGTTGGGGTGATCGGAAAGAAACTGGTGCCCCCCGGTGCCGGTTTTGGCGATGATGATTTCGAAGAACTGCGGCAAGCCGCGGGGATCGTAGCCGGCGTTGGAGAGGATATGGACGCCGAGCAGATCGGCCTGCTTTTCGTCACCGCGGGACATTTTCAGGAAGCTTAAGTTTTCCGCGTATCCGAAGCCTCGTGCGGCGAGGTCGCCGCCCGCACCGCCAAGCGCCACGGCCGAGCCGATTGCGCCGAGGCTGTAGAGCATGCCGCGACGGTGCTGCTTCTGCAGGTTGCACGTGGAGTGCCGCAGAATGACGTGCGACATCTCGTGGCCCATGACCCCGGCGAGCTGCGCTTCATTTTGCGCGGCCTGGATAGCGCCCAGATTGATGAACATGGTGCCGCCGGGCAACGCAAAGGCGTTGATCTCGGCCGAGGCGACAACGTGGAAGTTGAAGGGCCACTGCTGTTCGAGGCCGGGCGTGAGCGGCGCGGCAGCGACCAGCTTCGCGCCAAGCTGACGGACGTAGCGGGCGACGGGGTCGGTATCGAGCAGCACCGGTTGCGTGCGGTACACCTCGCGCACGACCTTGTTTCCGAGCTCGATCTCCTGCTGCTGCGTGTAGGCGTTGTGGCAGGTGGCGGGCAGGTAGGTGTCGTCTTGGGCTTGGGCTTGGGTAGCCGATGGACAGCTGAGGATAGCGGCAACGAGCGTGGTGAGGGCGAAGCGAACGCGCATAAGGTCTTGTCCGTAGATAAAATTACGGTGTTGGATGCATAGTACGTGGGATGTCCATGGATTCGAAGCGTAGATAAGCTGACGGACGTGGAGATCAGCTTCGACCCGCAGAAGAGTGAGCGGAATGCACGGGAACGTGGGTTGCCGTTTGAGCGGGCTGAGTCTTTCGACTTTGCAACTGCCATAGTCGTGCCTACAGTTCGCCATGGAGAAGCACGTCGGGAGGCCTTGGGTTATCTCGATAATCGTCTTCACGTGCTTTGCTACAAGCCAATGGACGATGGCGCTATCCGAGTTATAAGCTTTAGGAAGGCCAATGTGCGGGAAGCGAGGCGGCATGGATTCGAACTACGTAGATGATCTGATCGACGATGATGAAGTTACCGAGCTGACTGAAGAGTGGTTCGCTAAAGCAGTACCATTCGGTCAGCTTCCCGAAAGCGAGAAACGCGTTTTACGGGAATTGATGGCGGGCAATGTTACGATTCGACCAGATCCAGTGAAGAAGCCAGTAACCATGGCGCTTTCAAGCGGTGTGCTGCAGCGATTTACGGCGACGGGTGAGGACTAGCAGGAGCGGGTGGATGCGGCGCTGCGGCAACGGCTGGAAGAGCATCTATTTTCAATGGAGCATGCGAAGGCGAGTTGATCGACTGAGTATATAAAGCCGACGAACTTCTAAGA
>CAXTNA010000133.1:0-7470 GCA_964245535.1 uncultured Acidobacteriaceae bacterium
TCAACAGCCGCTTCTGTCTTGCGATCTGCCAGCACTTGCTGAAGCGACATTCCCGCGACAAATGCTTGTATGTTGCTGACGCTATGAACTATGTCGCGCAGGTACTGCGGGTAATCTCTAAAAGGCATCCACGCCCTCGTTCATCACCCGCTCACGGATCGAGGGTCGGAACCAATCCAAAATGGAAATGTCGACTTTGACTCCCAGCCAGTCAGTTAGATCCATCTGAATGCCTCCCAAAGTGAGAAGGCTCCACTTTTTGGTGGTACTCATGACGGCAGCTACGTCCACATCGGATTCAGAGGTTTCATCGCCGCGTGCGACGGAGCCGAAGAGGCGCAGGTGCTCGACGCCGGCGGCGCGGAGTTCCGGCTCGTGGGCGCGGAGGATGGCGAGGACTTGGTCGCGGTCCATAGGGTCATTATCGCAAGAACATTGTGCGCATTGGAACAGAGAAGATTGATCGCGGTTTATCGCCGTTGGGAGCGGGCGATGGCGGCGCGGGTTTCTTTGTCGGTTTCCCTTTTGCGTTCGGTGGCGCGTTTGTCCCAGTCCTGCTTGCCTTTGGCGAGAGCGAGTTCGCATTTAACTTTGCCGTGCCGGAAGTAGAGGCGGACGGGGATGAGCGTGTAGCCCTTTTGTTTGCTGGAAGCGGTGAGCTTTACAATTTCGCGCTTGTGCAGCAGGAGCTTGCGGGTGCGCAGGGCGTCGTGGTTCATGGCGTTGCCGTGAGAGAACGGGCCGATGTGCGCGTTCAGCAGGAAACATTCACCGTCTTTGAGCAGGCCGTAAGCGTCTTTGAGGTTGGCCTTGCCTTCGCGGATGCTTTTGACCTCGGTGCCGCGCAGGGCGACGCCGGCCTCGAAGCGGTCTTCGAGGAAGTAGTTGAAGCCTGCGGAGCGGTTATAGGCGGCGTCACGCGAGCCCATGGCGATGGGGTCGCGGTCCTTGGCCTTCACTGGGCTCGGTCGAGAGTCGGTGGGGATAGTCGGGTTGGACAGGGAACGGGGCATGAGGATGAGGCGGCGGCGAAGATATTTAAGGAGGCGCGCTTGAGAAAGCTAAAGGTTTTGGCTTTCCTGCCGATACTGATGCTAGCAGAGGTGGATGGAGAGGAGGGACGGTGGTGGGCATCCCCAGAAAGTGCTACGGCGCGTTGAAACGATGAGCGCGGGGCTCCGTCCAAGCAGCATGTTCTCCTGTGTGTTTTGCGCACGGGGGAGCACGCGGGTTGTTGGTTCCAAGTTGCACGTTGTACGTTTTCGGTTGGCACAGGGATAAACGGCTGCTGATCGGCGGGAAGACGCTTTAAGAGGAGCCCTGATTGGGGCATACGAAACGCCGAAAGAGGATGGGAGTGCAAGCGACGCGATGGTAGTATCTGGGAAGCTCAAACCACTGCGTCGCGATGTGCCGTCGGAGGTTGCCGCGTGCCTTTGCAGGTGCGATCCCGGCTGTGCGGAACGTGCAAGGCACGGAACGCTGCTGCCTTTGCGAGCGCGTGATGGCAGGAAAAAGGGCTTGGAAAACCGGAACACAGAAGAGGGCTCCCGGGCGCGGGGCGTGAGCCTAGGGCAGAGTAGGCGGATGGGTAGGGTTTTGAAACAAGAATGGATTTTGGAGCACCGCCATCGCTTTTCAGCCTTTCTGCTTTTCTGTCTCTTCTGCGGCTTGCTGTTCTGTGCGATGGGCGTTTCGGCGAATGCGCAATCGGCGAACACATGGAACAAGCGCGGGCAGGATGCGGAGTCGCGGGAAGATTACGACAATGCCTTTGAGGCGTATCGCCAGGCTCACTTGAAGCGGCCCGCGGATATTCGTTTTCGCGAGCGGTATGAGCGGATGCGCTACACGGCGGCGAATCTGCACGTGGACCGTGGGCGGGTGCTGCGGCAATCGGGCGACGTGACAGGGGCGATCAATGAGTTTGCGCGCGCGCTGCAGATCGACCCGGGGAATGAGGCGGCCGCGCAGGAGTTGCAGATCACGGAGCGTCCGCCTGCGGCGCCGGTGACCCCCGGGGTGGCGAGTGCCATTCAGAACAGTGTGGCGCCTGGGCAAACTTTAATCCCAGGTGTGGACGAACCTTCGCCGCGGCAGCGGGCGGTGCAGCAGGAGATTGCCTCGTTGGCGGCTCCGGTAGAGTTGCAGCCGGTGACGAGCGATCCCATCACACTGCATATGGTGGGCGACTCGAAGTCGGTCTATCAGGCGATCGGAAAGATTGCCGGGTTGAATGTGATTTTCGATCCGGAATACACGTCGAAAAGCATTCCCGTGGACTTGACCAGCATTCCCATTTCGGACGCGTTGCGCATTGTGGAGACGCTCAGCGGAACGTTTTACAAGCCGGTGACCACGAACACGATTTTCGTGGCGCAAAATACGCGCAACAAGCGTACGGACCTGGATGACCAGGCGGTGCAGACGTTTTATCTCACCAACGTGTCGCAGCAGAACGACGCGAATGAGGTGCTGGTAGCGCTGCGCAACCTGCTTGATCCGGCGACGGCCAAGATGTATCTAGTTGCGAGCCAGAACGCTATTGTGTTGCGGGCGACGCCGGATCAGCTGATTTTGGCAGAGAAGTTGATTAACGATCTGGATCGCACACGCGCCGAGGTGATTGTGGATGTGGCGGTGCTTGAGGTGAGCCGTGACAAAATTCGTAACCTCGGGATCACATTGCCGACCAGCTTCGGGCTGACGCCAACGACGACCACAAGCACCAGTACCAGCTCCACCTCGGGGACCAGCACCAGCAACGGCACGACGTCGGGGTCGACGACGAGCCAGAACCTTACGTTGAATTCTTTAGGGAACCTGAACGCAACCAACTTTGCCGTGACAGTGAACGGCGGAACCGTGAATGCGTTGTTGAGCGACATCGATACGCGGATTCTGCAGAACCCGCGCGTGCGCGCCTCCGATGGGCAGCGGGCGACATTGAAGATCGGCTCCAAGATTCCGGTGGCAACGGGATCGTACAGTTCTACGCTTTCGGCTACTGCTTCGTTGGGTGTGCAAACGCAGTTCACGTATCTGGATGTAGGCGTAAATCTCGACATTACGCCCACGGTTCACTTCGACCGCGAAGTTTCGCTCAAGTTGAAGATCGAGATTTCGAGCCAGAATGGAAGCGTGATGATCTCCGGCGTGACAGAGCCGATCATTTCGCAGCGGGTTGCCGAGCAGGTGATCCAGTTGAAGGATGGCGAGCCCTCCATTCTGGCGGGACTCTTACAGCGACAGGACACAAAGAATGTCGGCGGCACACCGGGGCTGGGAGAGATTCCATTTTTAAAATACTTTTTCTCAAGTCAGAGCAAAGAGCAGCAGTCCGATGAAATCGTGTTTTTATTGATTCCGCATATTGTGCGCGAATCGCTAGTGACGGCGGAAAATACGCGGCCGGTGTATACGGGTACGAGCAACTCGGTTGAGCTGATCCGGCGCAGTTCGGCGGAGATGGCGATCCGTGGTGGCCCGCCCGTGACGGCAATGCCACAGCAAACGCCGCAGAGCACAACGGCGGCCTTGGCAGCGAACTCAATGATAGGGGAAATCGCCGGGGCCGCGCGGCCGCGCGATCCTTCGGTGCAGCCGGGCGTGCCCGTAGCAGGCACTACGGTGGCAGGCACTGCGGCGGGTGCACCGGGTACACCCGGCAACGTACCTCCTGTGGCGTTGGGCGTGACGCCATCGTCATCGACGCCGGCAGTGGGATCGACTTTTCAGATTTCGGTCACGGCGGCCAATGCGCATGATCTGTACGAAGTGCCGCTGCAGCTGCGTTTCGATCCGCGGGTGTTGGCGCTGGTCAACGTCGACTCGGGCGAGCTGCTTTCACGCGATGGCCAACCGGTAGCGCTGGTGCATCGCGATGAGGGCAATGGCACGGTGACGGTGGCGGCGACGCGACCGCCGCAGACTGCCGGCGTGAGCGGGTCTGGCGTGGTGTGTACGCTGACCTTCAAGGCGCTGGCGACGGGGGATTCACCCCTGTCTCTGGTGAAGATCGGGGCCAAGGACAGCAAAGGGACGAGCCTGCCGGCGATCGGCACGCAGGGCGTCGTGCATGTGAAGTAGACGGAAAGCGGAGATGTGGATTGCTGCGTGGAAACGTCGGGCGGACGTGAGTTGGGACAAGACAAGCCGGGGCGCGGCTAGACGGCTGCTTCAGTGCCAGGCGTGGCGGCCGGGCGGGCGACCGTCAAAGGAAGCAGGCGTTACGTTGGTCGAGCTGATCATCGTGGTTACGATTCTTAGCTTGCTGGCGACGGCTGCGGTCCCGCTGGTGCGGTTTCAGGTAAAGCGCACACGGGAGCGCGAACTGCGATCGGATTTGTGGGAGATGCGGCGGGCGATTGATGCCTACAAGGACGCGGCGGACCTGGGGGGGATTCAGGTGAAGGCGGACTCGAACGGGTACCCGCCGGACCTGGAAACGCTGGTGACCGGAGTCGATATTCAGGATAAGCATGTGCGATTTTTGCGCGCGATTCCTGAGGATCCGATGACCAAGTCGAAGGAGTGGGGGCTGCGGTCGAACCAGGACGAGCCGGATGCGGATAGTTTTGGCGGGCAAAACGTCTTCGATGTGTATTCCAAGAGCACGGGAACGGCGCTGGACGGGACAAAGTACAACACCTGGTG
Source organism: uncultured Acidobacteriaceae bacterium (assembly GCA_964245535.1). Lineage (GTDB taxonomy): Bacteria > Acidobacteriota > Terriglobia > Terriglobales > Acidobacteriaceae > Granulicella. The sequence continues at coordinate 4,657 of CAXTNA010000133.1, forward strand.
ATGCAACGGGGTAACGCAACGGGGTAGTGCGAGGGGTAGCGCAGCGGGGGACGATGGGGGTTGTCGAGCAAAACACGGGGGGTGAGCGCGGCGCGGAGCGAATCGGCCACGCGAGCGGCTTTACGCTGATCGAATTGATCATCGTGATGACGATCATCGGCCTGCTGACCGCGATCGCGATTCCGAGTTATTTGAAATCTGTACAGAAGGCGCGGGAGGCGGTGCTGCGTGAAGATTTACACACGATGCGTTCGGCCATTGACAGCTATACCGTGGACCGGGAACAGGCGCCGCAGGGGTTGGAGGATTTGGTGCAGGCGGGGTATCTGAAGTCTGTGCCGATCGATCCGATGACCAACCGCGCCGATACATGGATGACCAGCCAGAGCGACACGCTGACCAGCATTTCGGAGACACAAGGGGGCGTGGACGATGTGCACTCTGGGGCGCAGGGGCTAGGAAGCGACGGCAAGAGCTACAACATGTACTAGACGCGCGGATCGCAATTGGCGTATGCGCGACGCCGTGACTCCCGTTTTGGGAATTTGCGAACCGTGGGTGAAGATTTAGCGAAGGCGCCGCATCGAATCGGTCGGAACTACGTCTAAGCTAATACGGAGAGCCGCGCCCTGAGGGCAGGAGCCGACTCGCCGGAGGTCCTTTCCCATGCGCCATCTGCTTGTTGCCGCTTCGCTGCTTGTCCCGGCGGGGTTTGCCATCGCTCAACAGCCCTCCACACCGGTTTCGCCGACACCTGCGTCGTCCGCGCCGGTTTCAACGCCGCCTACCTCCAGCGACCCTGTGCCGGTTGGTTCCGGCCCGGTGGCGGGTACGCCGCAAACGCCTTCCTCGACGCCTGTGCCCGCGACTCCATCTGAGCGCAAGCCTTTGCCTTCCGACAAGGCGACCACGACAAAGGCGGATGCTATTCCTTCCCCGGGTGAGGATCTTGATCCGCACATCAAGAAGGGCAGCGAAGAAGATGTGGATGCTGTGGGCACGCGGAACATTGGCGGGCGCGGCATGGGGAACTGGTATTCGACGAATTGGGAGATTTCAAACGGTAAGCAGTACTCGATGGAGATCGAAAAGTCGTCGCACCTGATTACGGACCCGGTCATTGTGGAGTACGTGAACCGCGTCGGTCAGAACATCGTACGGAATTCCGATGCGAAGGTGCCGTTTACGATCAAGGTGCTGGACACGGATGAAATCAACGCCATGGCATTGCCGGGTGGTTTCTTTTACGTGAACTCGGGGTTGATTCTTGCCTGTGATTCTGAGGATGAACTTGCGGGTGTGATGGCGCATGAGATCTCGCACGTGGCCGCACACCATGCCGCGCGTGAGATGACGCGGATGAATTACATGCAGATCGGGTCTGTACCCCTGATGATTTTTACGCAGGGCACATGGACCGGCTATGGGATTTATGAAGCCACGCAGCTTGCGGTACCGTTGACGTTTCTGTCGTTCTCGCGACAATTCGAGTCGGAAGCGGATTACCTTGGCGTGCAGTACATGTACAAGGCCGGTTACGATCCGCAGGGCATGGTGAGCATTTTTGAAAAGCTCGATGCGCTGCAGAAGCATAAGCCAGGCGCGATCTCTCGGGCGTTCAGCGATCACCCGGGGACGCCGGACCGGATCGACAATGTCGAGAATGAGATCGCCACGATTTTGCCTGCACGGCCGGAGTATATGGTGACGACATCAGAGTTCGATCAGGTGAAGGCGCGGCTGGCACGCATTCAGAACAAGCGTGGTTTGGGCGACAAGAAGAATGGCAACAAGCCCACGCTGCGACGAACGGCGGGCTCCAATAACGATCCGAATACACCCACCGGAACCACAGGCACAGGCGATGACCGCCCCACGCTGGGACGGCGGAATTAGACCTGCTGAGCACCTGACAATCACTTGGGGTCCTGTTCCGACGCTAGTGTAACTGCAGGTCTCTCTACTACGCGAGATGATAAAGCTATCTCGCTTGGGTCGAGATAACACAATATAGCGAAATAAGACAGCTTCAGATGCGGCAAAAGGTAAAAGCCCGGCTCCGTGCCGGGCTTTTGTTGGTCATTAAGAGATACAGGAGGAAGATGATGGTTGAGGAGAAGACTTATACGACCGGCTACACCGATGACCACGCGAAGTCGGGACTGGATGCCCAGTTTCCGGAGATTGAGACGTGGCGGAATCAGTTTGCGGCGTATGAGATTTTGATCGATGATCCGGAGTTTACAAGCGTTTGTCCGAAGACGAGCCTGCCCGATTTCGGCGTGTTGACGATCCGGTACATGCCGCGGGAGCGTTGTTTAGAACTGAAATCATTGAAGGAATACCTGTTTTGCTATCGCAATTTGGGGATTTTTCAGGAGAACATTGCCAATCAGGTGTTGAATGACATCGTGAAGGCGACGGACCCGGTATGGGCTGAGGTAAAGGGCGACTTTCGGCCTCGGGGCGGGATCTCGACAGTGGTAACGGCGCGATATCCGCGAACGGAGGAGAGGCGATAGGGGAGGCGGAAGCTATTTTCCTGTACATGTCACGCCGATGCCGTAGGTCTGCAGATGTTTTTTTGCGCAAACAAGGATGCCGGCTGCTTCGTCGAGACGGCAGAGTATAGCTGCGTCCGAGTAGCTTCGGGGGGAAGACATGTTTTCGTTCACCTGTAGGCCAGGGCTAATTCTCTATGTTCTAGACCTGTTTCCCTTTGGGTGTAGTCGCAGCAACAATACGGAGGTCCTTCGCTTCCACCCCAACGAGCAAGGAACGCTCGCTGGGGACCCCGGCTTCCCACCCCAACGA
>CAXTNA010000134.1:0-7452 GCA_964245535.1 uncultured Acidobacteriaceae bacterium
GCCTGCTCGGCAGCATGATGGGCGGCTCAGGCGGGGGTCGCGGAGGACGGGGCGGTGGCTTCGGCGGCGGTGCGGGCAGTGGGTCTGGCGGCGGGTCTGGGGCGTTCCGCAACCTGAACCCGACGCAGCTGCACGGCGGCTTCAATTACCAAGGGGAATACGCTGCGCTCGATTCGGCGCCGTGGTCGCCGACGCTGACACCGCAAAGCAAGCCGCCTTATGCAAAAAACACCTTCGGCGTCACGCTGGCCGGTTCGCCGTTTATACCCGGATTCATCAAGCCGAGCACAAAGCAGTTCGGCTTTTTGAACTTTAACTTTGCCCGCAACACCACGCCGGAGGTTCTAACCGGCACCGTGCCGACGGACGCACAGCGTGCGGGGGACTTCAGCGGACTTGCGCAAACCGTGAACGGTCAAACGCAGGTCACGCCGATTTACGATCCCACGCGCGGCACGCAGTTTGCTTACAACGGCCAAACAAACGTGATCGATCCGGCGCGTATCACGCCCCAGGCGCTCTACATTCTCAATCGCTTTTACCCGCATGCGAATGTGCCCGGCGCAACAACGGAGAACTACAACTACCAGACCGTAACGACGGTGGGGCAGAACTCGGCCAATCTTTCCAGTCGCTTCATACGCAACCTGGGCGCAAACAACAATGGCCCATTTGGCGGTTTCGGCGGCGGTCGGGGTGGGGGTAGCGGCGGCGGCAACAGAAATGCGCCGGCAACGCTGCGGCAAAGTCTAAACACCAGCTTCAGCTACGCACACAGTGCACAGGATCTGCGCAACATCATCCTACCGCTTTCCGGCAGTACGCAAAGCGATGGCTACAACCTGAGCCAGGGCTATGTGATCGGCTATGGCCGCTTGAACAACACAAGCACGGTGACCTGGAACCGCAGCCACGCGCTTACCCGCAATTTCTTTACCAATACGGCAGACGATCCGACGACCGATGCCGGCATCACGCTGCCGAGCACGGGCGTGATCGGCACGGCGCCGGGCTTTTACAACGGGCTACCCTCGCTCACCCTGGGCAACTTTCTATCTGTCAGCAACACCAATCCGCAGGACAACATCGGGCAAACGATCTCGTTTTCCGATCAGGTAAGCTACCGGCACAAGAAGCACAATCTGCGCTTCGGAACCGATGTGCGGCGCGTGCATCAGGACTATCTGGGCGGCGGCAATCCGCTCGGTTCTTTCACTTTCTCTGGCTTCAACACGGAAAGCCCTTGCGACCAAAGTCTCGTCACCAAGGTTCCCTGCACTGGAAATCCAGGCAATGCCAACACCACGGGCCAGGCGACGAGTGGTTCAGCTTTTGCGGATTTTCTGCTCGGGCTGCCGCAGAAGACGACTCTGCAGGCCGGCCTCGCAAAAATCTATTTACGCGAAAACGTAGTCGACTGGTATGCCAACGATGATTTCCGTGTGGGCAACGGACTCACCCTGAACGGCGGTTTGCGCTACGAATACTTCGCACCATTCACGGAAAAGAATAACCGCCTCGTAAACCTGACTGGCGTGACGGAACAGACAGCGAGCGTGGGTTGCGTGACGCCAACCGGCATCTCCGTACAAACTCCGGCTGGCTTGCTCACCTGCGCGCCCGGTGGCAACCGCTCGTTGATTCAACCGGATAAAGCCATGTATTCGCCGCGTTTCGGCCTGGCATACCGGCCGCATTTCCTGAAGGAAACTGTGCTTCGCGCGGGCTACGGCATCAACTTCAACACGGGGCAGTTTGCCACGTTTGCGCAGTCGTTGTCCTACCAGGCGCCCTTTGCTGCCACGCAGAACAACGTACTTTCTACGTACACAAACAAAACAGGCTGCGTGCAGGCGACCGCGACGAATGCCTCGAATCTTACACTTGCCAATGGTTTTGGTTGCTCGACCAAGCTGTTTCAGAACACCTACGCGGTGAACCCAAAGTATCGATTGGGCATGGTGCAGGTGTATAACGCCAACCTGCAGCGCACCTTACCGTTGGGGGTTGTGTTGAACGTCGGCTACAACGGTTCTCATGGTTCCGGGCTGAATGTGGTTCGTGCGCCAAACCACACGGCCGACACCGTCACCACGCCCGATGCGGTTGCGTTTACCTACCAGTCATCTGACGCCGAATCGACCTTTAACGCGCTCACAATCGATGCGCAAAAACGCCTGCAAAAAGGCATCCAGCTATCAGCGCGATACCAATACGCGCACTCCATCGACGATGCCTCGAGCTTTGGCGGGGCGGCTACGGTTTCCTCCATCCAGAACGACGCAGACCTGCATGCAGAGCGCGCGAATTCGAGCTTCGATGTGCGGCACCAGCTAACCGGCAACTGGATTTACGAGCTGCCGGTTGGGCCGAATCGCGCCTTTCTGAACCGTGGGGGCACGGTATCGAAGCTGCTTGATGGTTTTTCGCTTTCAGGAAATTTCACCTTTGCGTCCGGCACCTACTTCACCCCGAGCTATCAGGACACCGCGGCACAGCTTGCGGCAGGCGGCACGTACACACTGCGCCCAGACCGCGTATTGGGCGCACCGGTCCAGGGTGCCGGTACCTTGCGGTCGTACTTCAATGGATCTGCTTTTGTGAAGCCCGCGGGCGGGTATGGTACAGCCTCACGCTATTCCATTGAAGGACCGGGACAGCTGCTGGTCTCCGCCGCGCTTTCGCGCACTGTGCAGCTCGGGGAAACGCGATCGTTCGAAGCGCGCGTGACGGCGAGCAATGTGTTCAACACGGTGCAGTACAACGGGATTTATACAACCTTGGATCTCGCCACCTTTGGGCAGGTGTCCGGGGCGGCAGCGATGCGGCAGATCAATTTTGTAGGGCGGTTCCGCTTTTAAATTGTAGGGTGCAGGGTGCAAGGGTAAGGGCTAGAGATGGCGCATAAGGACCAGGTGTAACGGAGACGATGAACCTTCAAGTGCTGAAAGTGATGGCTTGCGTTGTGCTCGGGATGTTGACGCTGGCTGCTGCTCCTTTCCACGCGCAGACTGCTACTGTCGCGCCCACCAGCCAGCAAACTCCTTCGACACAGATTCCCGCGCCCAGTGCCCAGAGCGGCTACACGCTGACGGTGAACGCCAACATCGTGCTCACAAATGTGGTGGTGCGGGACCGCAAGACCGGAACTGTAATCAAAGGGTTGAAGGCGAGTGACTTCACCGTGCTCGAGAACGGCAAGGTGCAACGCATCGCTAGCTTCGATTACCAGAATGTCGATGAAGCAGCAGCGTTGGCTGGAAAGAACACCGTTACGAGTAAGACAAGTGTTGCCGATCTGCTGGATCGCAATTTAGCCGCAGACCCGCAGCTGCTGCGGGATCATCGACTGACTGTCATCTTTTTCGATCTGAGTACCTTGCAGGATGACGACACGGATCGCGCTGTAGAAGCCGCACAAAAGTACATCAACACACAGATGCAACCGGCGGATCTGGTCGCGCTCGTAAGCTTCTCGACTGCGCTCACGATGGACCAGGATTTTACGGCAGACAAGCAGGCTCTGCTGCATAGGCTTGGCAAGTACAACGGCACCGATCAAACTTCTTTCACCAATGGCAGCGCAGGCGGCGTGACCAACGGAACGAGCGACAACGCGCAGAGCTTCACGGCGGACGATACCGAGTACAACAACCTGAATACAGACCGTGAGTTGTATGCAATCCGGCAGATGGCGCGTTCGCTCGAGCGGGTGGCACAGCGAAAGAGTTTGCTGTATTTTTCCGGTGGCTTGTCGCGAAACGGCATTGAAAACCAGGCCAGTTTGCGGGCAGCGACGAATGAGGCGGCCAAAGCCAATATGGCAATCTACGCCGTTGATGCGCGTGGCTTGCAAGCGCTGCCGCCCGTCGGCGATGCGAGCCAGGGCAGCCTGCGCGGTACGGCGGCGTATACCGGAACGGCAGTGGCAAATCAGTTCAGCGCGAATGCGAGTTCGCAGGAGCTGCTGAGCACGTTGGCGACCGATACGGGCGGCAAGGCATTCTTCGATTCGAATGACTTCGGCCCCGTTTTTCAGCAAGTGCAACACGACACAGAGGCTTATTACATTCTCGGCTTTCACTCGAGCGATCCGCGGCATGACGGTGCGTTCCGCCGCTTGACCGTGAAGCTCAATCGCAATGACGTGAGGCTCGAATACCGGCCCGGCTACTACGCGCCCGCAGATTTTCAGCACCAAAAAACGGAAGACCGCGAACAAGCCCTGAATGACCAGATGCGCAGCGATCTGCCGGCGCTCGATGTGGCCGTATATCTGCAAGCGCTCTATCTGCGTGCAAATGCAAACAGCTTTTATGTGCCGGTCAGCTTGATCGTGCCGGGCGCGCAGATTCCTTTTACGCGCAATAAAGATCAGGATAAAGCGACGTTGGACATTCTGGGCCAGGTGAAAAACGCCCAGGGCATTGCCGTGGGCAATGTGCGCGACACGGTGAAGCTTGCACTGGATCAGACGCAACAGGTGCAGCGGCGCAACATCCAGTATTCGACAGGATTTACGCTGGCACCTGGACGGTACCACCTGAAATTTATCGTGCGTGAAAACGAAACCGGCAACATGGGTTCGTTTGAAACGGATCTGCTGGTGCCAGATCAGAAGAAGCTGCCGATGAAGCTGAGTTCTCTGGTGCTGAGCAGTCAACTCACGGCAAACACTGAGAAAAATACACCCAATCTGCTGGTGCGCGATGGCGAGCAGTATGTGCCCAACGTGGCACATGTCTTCCGCCAGGATCAGCATCTTTTTCTGCTGTACGAACTTTATGATCCGGCGAAGAGCAAGGGTGCTCCACAAGCTGCCGCGGCTCCGGGCCTGGTGCGGCGTGAGGGCGGCCCGGTGCACGTGCTCACCTCGATCGAATTTCTTATGGATGGAGTAAAGGTATATGAGACGCCGCTGGTGACGGCAGATGTATTGAATGTGCCGGGACGCGATGCCGTAGCGTTTCAGTTCGATGTGCCGCTTGGCGCGTTAAAGCCGGGTAGTTACATCTGCCAGGTGAACGTCATCGATGATGCGGGCGGTGCGTTTGCCTTTCCGCGTGTGGCGTTGCGTGTGCAGGCTTCAGCGTTGCCGGCGACGCCTGCAACCGCCGTTGGGATTCCAAGCGCCCCGGCATCACCGTAAAGCGAGATGTTGCGTTCTGTGCATTGCACTGTGGCATAGGGCGACATTTATCGCGAGGCTGTCGATTTTTTCGACGCAGATGCGGCACCAGATCACGCTGCACAGCGTTGACCCGCTGGGAGCCAGCGAAGGTGTGGGCCGTGCGCTCTACTACCAGGACTTCCTGAAAGGGATACGCAAGCCTTCCGAAGCCGTGCTGGGCGATCTTGGTTTTGCAGGTGCTAGCCGTGCAAAGCGGAGGCTTGGCACTAATGGGCAGCAACGATGTGCGCGGGGCGTTGCAACGCCGCGTAAACGATGCCAAGGCGTCGTATGAACTTACCTTTCAGCCGTCTCCGCCAAATGCCGGCGAGGCGTACCACCGCATCGAGGTGCGCGTCGCGGAACCACACTTACAGGCGCGGACGACGCAGGGGTATTACACGCAGCCCTGGCGCCGTCACCCTTGGTGTAGTCCCTGCCCGAGCGAACTGCAGGTCTCCACTGCGCAGACGATGAACTGTCTGCTACCACCCTTCCGAGCAAGCTCGTGCGAGGCCCGGTCTGCTTCGGTCTAGATGACATAGCTATAAAGTTAAGCGAGAACAGCTATAAAGGTTTGAAACGCGGCCGAGGTATGGCGTGGCGAGGCGGGCCATCCCACAAAGGTCTCTTGACGATGGCGCAACAGAGGCGCAGTATGTTGGCCTGCTGTCGACAGGAGGTTTGCCATGCGCTCTGCGTTGCGTGTGTTCCCTATGCTTTTGCTGGTGTCTTTATGGGGTAGTCCAGGGAAAGCACAGGATCTTTCTGCTGCCATAGGCACCGGCAACGACCACACAACGGCCGAGTGGCGCGACGTTAGTGCCCATCTACCCGACTTGCTGGTTGAACCGCCTGAAAAGCTGGAGGAGGCTGCCGACGTGCTGCGGGCGCGCCGGTATCCGGGTGATGCTTTGCGGTTTTACAATGCCGCGCTGACTCGTGGTGGAGAGCCGCATACCTTGCTGAAAAAGATGGGGATTACCTGTTTGGAACTACAGCAGCCTGCCCTGGCGCGGCTATTCTTCCAGCGTGCGGTGCGCTTAAACAAGAAGGACGCCGTGGCGTGGAACGACCTGGGCGCGGCGGAGTTCACGCTGCACAGCTTTCACGCGGCCATCGGGGATTACCGACACGCCGTGAGGTTGACCGAAACTTCGGCCGTTTATCACTCCAATCTCGCGCTGGCGTATTTTGAAACCGGACACGGCGAGCAGGCGCGGCGCGAGTTGGGCCGCGCGCTTTCGCTCGACCCGGATGTGCTGCATAAAAAGATCGGCAGCGGGTACAACGCGCAGGTGCTGGCGTCAGTGCGCTATGGCGAGGTTTGCTTTGAGATGGCGCGGATTTATGCGGTGCAAGGCAATGTGGAGGTCATGTTGGATTGGCTGACCAAGGCCAGCGAGCGCGGCTTCGGTGTGCGGGAGGCGATGGACCACGATGCCGTGTTGCGTCCGCTGCTGGCCGATGCGCGGGTGCAGGTTCTGCTGAAGAACACGCAGATGTTACATGCCGGAAACAAGGCGCCGGGGAACGTGCCTTCGCTGGGGAGGGGGACGCCGTAGAAGTTCGGGGTTGTTTAGTTTTCAGTTCTTAGTTGTTCGTTGTCGGTTCTTGGTTATAGCTTTTTTGGTTATCAGTTCCTGGTTATGGGGTTCCTGGTTGTCAGTTCTTAGTGTTAAGTGCTGGATTCCCGCCTATGATGGGCGAACGCGTGTCATCCTGAGCGTAGCGACCGACCTTGGTATTGCTCGAGGCGGTAAGGTAATCCGGGCAGAATACTGAGGTCCTTCGCTGCGCTCAGGATGACACCCGCAGCATGGCGTATGGCGACAGGTAAGTAACTCGTAACACCCGGGTTGCAGGTGGGCGCTTTCCTCGTATCACAACAGCTACGCTCGTTGCGGTCGGGCGATATCAGCCCGCGCGATAAGGGCAGTGACGGCAGGCGGAGTTGCAGCAATAGCCGCGGCGAAGATGGTACTGGGCGGTGAAGACGATGTAAGAGCCTTCCTCGTAGGCATCGCCAGGCACCAGGCCATCTCCGACGACCCAGGTAGTCTCTGAAAAACGAGGGCTGGACGCGGGTGACGTTTGCCCAGCATTGGGCTCGGAGGCGCTCATGAAAAGAGCTCCAGATTGGCACCGGTTGGAGCCGCCCCAAGCGGCCGTGCAACGGCACGGGGCGTGGGCAAGCCCGCGCGCAGCAGAGCCGCTACCGAGCGGCGTGGTGCGGGCGGTTTGCTGGGAAGATTTGCGGGTTGGGCGCAGAGGGCGTCGGG
>CAXTNA010000135.1:0-4452 GCA_964245535.1 uncultured Acidobacteriaceae bacterium
CTGCCAGGTGCCGTTGGCGTTGCCGTGATTATCCGGCGGATTGCCCTGATTCATGTGGATGTCGTGGATGCCGTCGACCACGCCGCGGTCGGCGAAGGCGCTGCCAAAGGCGTAGAGGACAGAGTCGGGGTCGGCGACGGCCTCGTTTAGCAGCTGCACCACAGCGTTTTGGAGGGCGTGGGCTGCAAAATCTCGCGCATCCAGAGACAGGGGTGGGTGATTGTCGACGAACTGTCCTGTACTGGAGGCAATCGGCAGCAGCGTCATCTCCGCCCGCGTAATCATGGGGACGCCGGCGACGGTTTCGCGCACGAAGTCCAGCGCCAGGCCACCGGGAGCGCTCGGCAGGCGGGCGATGCCGCTCGCGAGCGCCTGCAGGCCAACTGGATCGGGCGGGGTGAAGCCCTGCTTGATCGCGTACAGCACTTCGCTGCCGTCCACGCTTTCGATATTTACCGCCACCGTGAAGGTGCTGCCCGCGGCCACCGTGATCTGGTAGTGCGCGCTTGCGCCCGAGACGACCTTTCCCGCGACGGGATGGCCTTTCAGCACGCTGTAGTTCGCAATCGGCATTCGATTCCTCCAGAACCTGAACCACGCGCCCATTAGATCGTGAGGTTAAGGATTGATCTCAGCTTATCGTTTCCCGAAACGAAACAGGTAGATGTAGAAATCTTCGTGCCCGGCTTCGGCGCCGGTGAACTGCGCCAAAGGGGTGACGGAGAATCCCTCGCTTTTATCGGCGGCCCATTCGGATGAAGCTATCGGGCCTGCTTTGATGAAGAGGAAATGGTCTGATGTTAGGCCCGACGCAGCGAGCAGCAGGCGCGCTGGGATTTGTTCCGTCGAGAAGGTGTCGCGTTGCTTTGAAAAATGCACAAAGGTATTGCTGCAATTGCAATCCAGCAGGTAGATGGGTCGATGCAGCAAAATGGCGACGCCGGCGGCACTGGTGTCGGGGGTACCCACGAGCGGTTGCGCCTCGTAATGATGGCTTGTTAACCATGCTGCGGTGGCTTCGGCGTTTGAGAAAGGACGATGCCATGCGGCAATGCCCGCCTCGATGCCTCCTGCTGCCGAGAGTAGGAGCAGCCCATACACAACCCAAGGCAAAGATTCGCCGGCGCTGCGTAATAACCAGAGCGCGGCGAGAAAGGCGAGAAAGGTGACACCGAAATGGCGTGTCATGCCGAGATAGAACAGATCGGCAAAAACAACGGCCAGCAGCCATGTAGTTCCTACCAGAGCGAGCAAGCTTCTATGTCTTCGCAGGACTAACCAATAGATGCCGAGCACCAGAAAGATACCCACCTGGTAATAGCGCCATCCCGGACCCGCCACGGCTCCCCAGTAATGGCCTTTGATGCCGGTGAAGGTGGGGAAGTACGGTAGAACGGTGTAGTCAATAAGGGCTTCCAAGATGTGACTGCGCGATCCAGCCTCGGCGAAAAAGCGTCCGGTCGTCCGCATGCCGATATCTTTTGCCGGCAGGAGAGATAGGATCGACATTGCGAAGAGGCTGGCAAGGACCGTGGCGGCTATCGTAAGTCTGTGCCGCAAAACCCCGTTATCGTTGACATGCGACATCTTTGAGCGCGTGTCACTCAGGGCGAACTCCGAGACGAAGCCTACAGCGAGGATAAGTCCCATCATGTCCGAGTTTGCCAGCAAGCCTAAGAGCACGGCGTTGCCGATGACCTGGGTGGGATGTAGCGCTCTACGGCGCACATAGAGCAGGGCGAGCAGCAGCATGACCCCATACATCCGGCTTAGGACCGTGTATTCGAAAGAAACGAAGTAGGATAGAAACAGCAGCACCTTTTGAAACCGCGTGAAAGCCGAACCTATCCCGATCAGGAGATAGATGGCAACGCCAATGCAGCCTTCGAGCACCTTCATCCCGAGAGAAAGCACGGTGATCCGAGACACGATCCACAGCAGGAAGTACCATAGCCAGGGGTGTCCCTCGTAATGCACAAGATGTAGCAGTTTGGGAAGAGTTGCGCTGCTGGCGGCAAGCCCGAAAGCTTGTAACTCGTCCCGCCATAGCTGATGGTGCGCGAGCTGGACGAGATAAAGCAAGATGAATGGTACGGTGAGCCAAAAGTCTGAAAACCATGGGCGGGGTGTTTCTATTTTCGCTACACTCGCCGATCCCGCTATGCTTGATGCGCGAGTTCCCACTGCGTCGGTGCCCTGCATGCGCTCACAATCCACTTGAATTTGACCAAGATGCCTTAGCGTATCCCGCTTTTGCTGCGCGGCACAGCACAATGCGGCAGAAGCCAAAACCTTTAGCAGCGGCGGAAAGGACGCCTTGCTGCACTCCCGCTACACTGAAGATGGCATGCAACCTCCAAGCCACACCCCGCTGCCTCCAAGCTACGCCCCGCTGCAGGAACAACTCGACACTATCACCGCCAAAACACGCGCGCTGCTTCGCCCGGAGCACTTGGCCCGCACCGAGCAGAACGTCGCTGATCTGCAAGCTTCCGGTCTTTTGGACTCCCTTGTGGCGGTTGGTTCGGCTGCGCCTGCTTTTGCGCTTACGGCCGGAGGTGGCAAGCGCGTTCGCTCTGAGGATCTATTGGCGCTCGGTCCCCTGATAGTCAAGTTTTTCCGAGGCCGCTGGTGCCCGTATGACATGACGGAGCTGGAAACGTGGCAGGGGCTGCTGCCACGGCTTCGCCAACCGGATGCCGGCTCCCCTGCCCTGCTGGTGGCCATCAGCCCGCAGACACCTCGCCAGAATGCGTTCACGGCCGAGCGCCACCACCTCACCTTTCCCTTGCTTTCCGACCCGCAATCGGCGGCCGGGACTGACTTCGGGCTGGCCTATACGGTTGCCGAAGCCGCGCGGAGTTGGTATCGCTCCATGCTCGTCAACATTCCCTTTCTGAACGGCGACGACAGTTGGCGGTTGCCCTTGCCGGCTACATTCGTCCTGGATGCTGCCGGCACCGTGATCTTTGCCGATGCCTATGCCGATCACCGCCGCCGGCCCGATCCGCAGGCCGTTCTCGAAGTGCTGCGAAAGCGTACAGCAGCGTATCCGAACTAGTTTGGCTGGTTTGGCTAGTTTCATCGCTAGATCAGGCTGGCCGGCAGGTCGAGTCCCCACGTGGACCATCAAACAGCCATGCGTTTGGTTTACCCTCGCAGGGTAGACCCACGGAGATCACCGATGCCGCAAGCCGATACCCTGCCCAGCCTTTCCACTATGCCCGCACTGCCCGACACCGCCGCCTGGAAGGCGCTCCAAACGCACGCTCAGCAGATAAAAAGCACCACGATCAAAGAGTTGTTTGCGGCCAATCCGGGGCGCGGACCGCAGTTCACGCTCGAAGCGGAAGGGCTGCTGCTGGATTATTCGAAGAACCGGATCACGGAAGAAACGCTGCAGTTACTGGTCGCGCTGGCGGAACAGGCCGACCTGAAAGGCCGCACCGAGGCCATGTTTCGCGGCGAAAAAATCAACATCACGGAGAACCGCGCTGTGCTGCATGTGGCCCTGCGCGCGCCGAAAACCGAGCAGATTTTTGTGGACGGCTGCGATGTGGTTCCCGACGTGCACCAGGTGCTCGACAAAATGGCCGGCTTTGCGGACAAGGTTCGTTCCGGAGCCTGGCTGGGCCATACCGGCAAGCGCATCCGCAACGTGGTCAATATCGGCATCGGGGGCTCCGATCTCGGGCCCGTGATGGCCTATGAGGCGCTGCGCCACTATTCCGATCGCAATCTCACCTTCCGTTTTGTTTCCAATATCGACGGCACCGATTTTGTTGAAGCCGTGCGCGATCTCCAGCCGGACGAGACGATCTTTCTGGTCGCCTCCAAGACCTTCACGACGCTTGAAACGATGACGAATGCCCGCTCCGCCCGGGACTGGGCGCTGCAGGGGCTGGGCGGGGACGCGAAAGCGATCGCCAAGCATTTTGTCGCTATTTCGACCAACGCAAAAGAGGTCGCAAAGTTCGGCATCGATACCGAAAACATGTTCGGCTTTTGGGACTGGGTGGGTGGCCGCTACTCCATGGATTCGGCCATCGGCCTGAGCACCATGATCGCGATCGGGCCGGATGGTTTTCGCGAGATGCTGGATGGCTTTCACAGCATGGATGTGCACTTTCGCACTGCGCCGATTGCGCAAAACCTGCCCGCGTTGATGGGACTGCTGACGGTCTGGTACACCGATTTTTTCGGGGCCGCAACGGTGGCCGTATTGCCATATGAGCAGTACCTGAAGCGCTTTCCGGCTTATCTGCAACAGCTCACGATGGAGTCGAACGGCAAGCACGTCACGCTCTCAGGCGAGCACGTGCAGGTGGAAACAGGCCCGATCTATTGGGGCGAGCCGGGCACCAACGGCCAGCACAGCTTTTATCAGCTGATCCATCAGGGGACCCGGCTGATCCCGTGCGATTTCATTGGATTTTTCAAGAGCCTGAACCC
>CAXTNA010000135.1:4462-7175 GCA_964245535.1 uncultured Acidobacteriaceae bacterium
ATCTCTTAATGGCCAATGTTTTTGCACAAACCGAGGCTCTTGCCTTCGGCAAAACTGCCGAGCAGGTGAAGGCCGAAGGCACGCCCGATGCCCTGGTGCCGCACCGTGTTTTTGAGGGCAACCGGCCCTCGAATACCCTGCTCGCCGAAGCACTCACCCCGGCGATGCTGGGCAAACTGGTGGCGCTGTATGAGCACTCCGTGTTTACGCAAGGCGTGATCTGGAAGATCGACAGCTTCGACCAGTGGGGCGTGGAACTGGGCAAGGTGTTGGCGAAACGGATCGGTGATGAGATCGAGGGTGCGGGGGAACTTACGCATGATAGCTCGACGAATTATCTGATTGAGCGCTATCGCGCGGCAAAGGGAGTGAAGTAAGGAGCGAACTGCCCCTGCGAGCCGAAAACGCAGATTCCCTTTCCACCCCATCGAGCCAAGAACGCTCGCTGGGAACCCCGGCTTTTCACCCCATCGAGCAAAAAACGCTCGCTGGGGACCCCGGCTTTTCACCCCATCGAGCAAAAAACGCTCGCTGGGGACCCCGGCTTCCCACCCCATCGAGCCACAGCGCTCGCTGGGGACCCCGGCTACGGGAAGGACAACAGGAATCAAGGCGCTTGCACCTTTGCGCGGTCTTGCTTCACCGTGGCGAAGGACCTTTGATTGCTCGGGTGTTCGATGGGTAGGCCGCTCCTGTGCATCTAATGCAATGAGACAGGCGCTACGGCGCTCCGGAGTTTTCATGAAACAGTCAGCTGTTCTTGCCCATGTCGCCGTCCCCCTTCTCGGGGTTAGCACGGGTTTGCGTTCCTTTACACCCCTCGCCGTCGCCGCCTGGTTTGCGCGGCAAGGTAAGCTTCCTGTCACCGGCACGTGGGCCTCGTGGATCGCGCACCCGGCGGCGGTCAGTGTTTTCACCGCAGCAGCCGTCGGCGAGTACATCGGCGACAAGCTTCCAAATACGCCTGCCCGCACGGCGCCGCTCGGCCTCACCGGACGTCTGGCTCTAGGCGGCCTGGTCGGCGCGATCATGGCGACGGCGTTTCGCCGTCCGCTCCTGGGTGGCATCGCGATGGGCGTGGTGGGTTCGGCGGCCGGAACATATGGCGGCTATGCGTTGCGGCGCGGGTTGACCAAGAGCGCCGGCATGGCCGATCTGCCCGTTGCGATCACGGGCGATGCTGCCTCCATCGCTCTCGCGATTCGTGCCCTGCGCCGGCTTACAGCACAACCGTCCCTTGCTTAGATTGTGATCCGTTACCGATGCGGCCGGGTGTCAAATGTACATCCGGCCGCCGAAGTTGCATGACAGCAAAGAGAGCCGACAGGTCGCATGTCCCCCCACTTGTCATGTCCGGGCCGTTCGTTTATCGTAGTTTTAGAGCGGCAATCGCACGGGCTGCCATCCAGACCTCGTTGCGGCTCGCAGGAGACTCGCTTGTCGACCGCTACGATTCCTTCCTCCGTTTCCGCACCGATTTCCGCTGTGATGGCCGCACCTTTGGCGAAGAAGATGTTGCCCGGCGTTGCGCTTGATCAGTTTTCCGGTGATCCGAACTTTATGGCTTCGCTGGCGCGTGGGCTTGTGGTGATCCAAGCATTTACGCCGCAGATGCCGCAGATGACCATCTCGCAACTGAGCCTGCGCACCGGGCTCTCGCGGGCCGCCGTGCGACGCTGCTTGTATACACTGGTGAAGCTGGGCTTTGCCGGAGCAGACGAGTCGCAGCGCTATTCCTTGCGGCCGAAGATGTTGACCCTGGCCAACACCTACACGGCTTCGAGCACACTGGCCAATGCGGCACAACCCATCCTGGAACGGATGTCGGCGGTGCACCGCGAGAGCTTTTCGGTCGCCACGCTCGATGGCGACGATATCGTGTACATCGCCCGTTCCTCGATCAACCGCGTCATGGCGGTCGATTTGCATATCGGTTCGCGATTGCCGGCGTTCTGTACGAGCATGGGCCGGGTGTTGCTGGCGTATCTACCGCAGGATCAGCTGGAGCAGTATTTCGCACGGCTCACGCTGACGCAGTTCACCCCGCGGACGGTGAACTCGGTCGAGAAGCTGCGCCTGGTGCTGCGCAACGTGCGCCGCAATGGCTATGCGCTTTGCGATCAGGAGTTCGAGGTGGGGTTGCGTTCGCTGGCGGTTCCGGTGACGGCGGCCAACGGCCGTGTAGTGGCTACTGTAAACCTGAGCGGCAACGCGTCGCGGATGCCGATGCTGGATATGCAAACGAAGTATCTGCAACCGTTGCGGGCGGCGGCGGCGGAGCTGAGCGTCTTTTTGAGGTAGCCCGCGCACGGTATGCGAGCATAGGAGCCGGAGACTGAAACGCTGCAGCCCGTGTGGACCGAGAGCTTTTTCCCGCAGAACTTGATGCTTCAGGATGTGCTGGGCAGCCTCGTTGCCATACTGGCCTTTGCGGGTGTGCTGTACGCGCCGGGCTACCTGCTCGCGTATGCGACGGACCTGTTCGGCTTCCGGCGAATGCCCTTCGCCGAGCGCTCCCAGTGGGCGCTGGCGTGCTCATTCAGCGTAGCGCCGATCGCCGCACATTTGGTAGGGCGCGGTGCCGGACTGAGCGGTGTTTGCTGGTTTTTCGCGGCGTCGGCAGTCGGCACGCTTGCCCTCGTGCTGCGCCGGGATGGCCGAGCCGCCTGGTCGTCTTGGGATCGCCGGATGACCGCGCTCGTGGCATGCGGGT
>CAXTNA010000136.1:0-890 GCA_964245535.1 uncultured Acidobacteriaceae bacterium
CCGAGGCCAGCGAACTGCAGGTCTCTCCACTCCGCAGATGATGAAGCTGTCTGCTGACACCCAGATGACAAGGCGTCCGGGGCCCGTCTGCTCCGGTATAGATGACATGGTCATCTATACGAAAACAGCGCTAAGCCATTTCTGCAGCAGATGGCTAATGTAGCTTTTGCAGCAGATAAAGGAAAAGCTGCCCGAGCACGCAGGCGAAGATGCCGGCGACAAGATCGTCTGCCATGATGCCGGTGCCTTCGGGCAGGGCTTCGAAGCGACGAACGGGCGGCGGCTTGAGGATGTCGAAGAAGCGAAAAAGGATGACAGCCAGAAGCGCGTTGGGCCACAGAGGTGGCATAAACAGGAGCGCGAGCCATTGGCCGGCGACCTCGTCGATGACGACAAAGCCTGGATCTTCGCGGCCCGCTTCACGCGCGGCGCGCGTGGCGGCGGGGATGCCAATGGCGGTGGCAAGGGAGACGCCGGCGAGGGTGATCCAGGTGAGCGTTTGTGTGTTGTGGTGCACCAGCCAGCCGGTGAACAGCCAAAGCACGGTCGCCGCGATCGAGCCATAGGTGCCGGGACCTGGTTTGAGGTAGCCCGCACCGAAAAAAGTGGCGATCAGCCAAGCCCAACGGGTTTTGTGAGGAGTTTGGGCAGATGGCGTGGACTTGGGTAGCCGGTCTCGTCCAGCCCCCACTAGTTCTTCCACTCTTTGCTCGTATCGACGCCGAACGGCTTGGCTTGCTGTTGCGAGTGCTCGAGTTCTTCGAGCAGATCGGGATCAAGAATGGGCGAGCTGATTTTATAGTCGCCCGAGGCCCATTTGCCGAGGTCGAGAAGACGGCAACGATCGGAGCAGAACGGTGCGTCCTCGTTATCGAGGGAGACGGGCGAAC
>CAXTNA010000136.1:900-7118 GCA_964245535.1 uncultured Acidobacteriaceae bacterium
GCCGGTGGAGATCGGAGGGGAAGCTGACATGCATTGCGGCGAACGGAACTTCAGGTCGCTTGCCATCCTCTTCTGTGAATCGCAGGTACTCCTTGACCGCTTCACGAAAATTTTGTTCGAGAATGTCCATGGTCTCGCCGTCGTACAGAATGAAGTCGCGAATGCCGATGATCTTGCCGTGGAAGATTTGATCCTCTGGATCTTGAAGAATGGAGCCGTCATAACCCCGGTAATGTAATGTGTCACTCATGCAGGAACTCCTCTTGCCGAAGGAATTTGAGTGCTTCTCGAATTTGGTACGGTTTCAGAATATTCGATGGGTGCGGTTGATGGATGTAGAAGGTGTTTCTCGATACTGGATTTACGAAACGTCGTGCGGAGCCGTTTGACGTTTTGAGATCAAGTCCAAAAAAGGTCATCACTTGTACCAGTTCGTCCCAGGAGAAATCTTTGGGTGCGGACCGAAGACGGTTCAAAGCCTTCTGCTGCTTTGACATTCTTGTCAGGCTCCGGTGGCAGGCCAAGAATCCGGCCCATGATGGAGGCTCGTGCCTCAATTACTCTACAATCCTCGCCACCACGTCGTAATCATGGGATTCGGTGATCTCGGCGCGGTAGAAGGTGCCTGGTACCAAGGCCTCGTGGGGGCCGAAGTCGTTGATCAGGACGACGCCATCGATCTCGGGTGCCTGGTCGAGGGAACGGCCTTGCCAGAGTAGATCAGTTTCTTCGCTGGGGCCTTCGACGAGCACGTCGAGTTCGCGGCCGATCCACTGGGACTTCGCGTTGCGGCTGATCTTGTTTTGCAGACGCATCAGCTTGCGGCGGCGGGCCTCGATGGTGCGCTTGGGCACCTTTTCGCCGAGATCGAAGGCCTTGGCACCTTCTTCGTCAGAGTAGCTGAACACGCCGAGCCAATCGAACTGTGCTGCTTGTACGAAGCGGCAGAGCTCTTCAAAGTCGCTTTCGGTTTCGCCGGGAAAACCGACGATGAAGCTGGTACGCAGCATGAGGCCGGGGACGATTTTGCGGGCTTTGGCGAGGATCTGCAGGAAGCGGTCGGCCGAGCCGCCGCGCTTCATGCGCCGTAACACGGGGGCGCTGGCGTGCTGCAAGGGGACGTCGAGGTACTTGGCGACATTGTCGTGCCGCGCAATGGATTCGAGCAGCCGTGTGGTGATTTTGTTCGGGTACGCGTAGAGGAAGCGCAGCCATTTGAGCCCGGGTAGGGGGGCGAGGGCGTCGAGGAGGTCGGCGAGCTCGGGACGGCCACCCACCTTAGGCTCGGCTTCGCTGGCGCGAGGCCGAGCCGAAGATGGGGCACCCGTATTGGATGGAGTACCCGTATTGGATGGGGCACCCGGTTCGGGTGGCAGGTCTTCGCCGTAGCAGGTGGTGTCCTGGCCGATGAGGGTGATCTCGCGCACGCCTTGGGCGATGAGTTGGCGGGCTTCGGCCACAATCGAAGCGATCGGCCGCGAGCGAAATTTGCCGCGTAACTGCGGGATGATGCAGAACGAGCACGGATGATCGCAGCCTTCGGCGATTTTGATGTAGGCCGAGGCACGGGCTGTGGTCAGCAGCCGGGGAGTCGTGTCCGTGTAGAGATAGCTGGGCAGGGCGGCGGTGGCGCCGTCCCAGCCTTCGCGGGAAAAGCGGCCTGCGGCTTCGCGCGCGTCGCCTTCGGGGCGGGAGTTTTTAGGTTCCTGATGCGCTTGGGCCGCATCATCCCAGGTCTCAAATGCGAGACCTGGGGCACCCGGCGACGCGACTTGCGCGGCGTCGGGGGCGAGCTGCGCTCCGTTCGACTCGGGGCGGGAGTGCTGTTGCACGGCGGAGTGTGCGCGCCGGATCTGGGCCGCTTCGACAGAGATGCCGGGCTCGTTTTGGAGCGCGGCCACCTGTACCGCTGTGAGTACAGTGAAGGGCGAAGTGTTAACCGGGGGCGCGGGCCGTTGCAGGCCGGCGGCTTCGAGAATCGATTCCAGCTCGCCTGTGCCGACGACCGCATCGACTTCGGGGATGTTTTTACGGATTTCGTCGCGGTAGCGTTCTACAAGACAGCCGGCTACCACAAGGCGCTGGGCACGGCCGCCGTGCGCGGTTTTGTGCTGCACCATCTCTAGAATTGCATCGACGGACTCCTGCTTGGCCGCGTCGATGAAGGAGCAGGTGTTGACGACCAAAATCTCCGCATCCGCGGCATGGGGGGTTAGCTCCGCGCCGGCACGGTCGAGCAGGCCCATCATCACCTCGCTGTCGACGAGGTTTTTCGGGCAGCCGAGGGAGACGAAACCTACCTTGGGGCGGGAGGACTTGGGTGAGGTGGGCGTCTCGCGTGGCGATGAGGTTGCGTCTGCAGCAGTAGCCGAGACCTCGAGTATGGCGGCTGATGGCACAACGAGTAGTTTACCAGCTTGCGGCGCTCCGGACTTTGCGGCGTTCCCGCTGGTGTCGTTCCGACGCTAGCAGAACTGCAGGTCTTTCCACTGCGCAGACGATACAACCGTCTGCTCCGGTCGAGATGACAGGTGTATGTGGAGAAGAGTTGTGAGTTGTGAGTTGTGAGTTGTCAGTTGTCAGTTGTCAGTTGTGAGTTTCTCGTGCGACGGGCTATGGGCGAAGTGGGGGAAACTGCGCGACCGGTAGCGCTTCGAAGGCGGGATGAGCGAAGAGATAGCCTTGGAACAGCTCGACCCCCTCGTCGTATAGCCAGTGGTATTCGTCCGCGCTCTCGATGCCTTCGGCGACGAGTTCGATGCCAAGATCGCGGCAGACTTGCAGGATAGCGCGCACGATCGCCTGCCGGGGACCACGGCCGGCGATGCCCCGGACGAGATTTTTGTCGAGCTTAATCTGATCCGGCTGAAAGTCGGCCAGCACGTTGAGGCCGGAGTAGCCGGAGCCGAAGTCATCGACGGCAAGCTGCATGCCGAGGCCGCGATAGATGCCGATGAGCTCGGTGAAGCGGTCCTGATTGCCGAGCACTTCGCCTTCGGTGACCTCGAGCACGATGCGTTCGGGGGTAAAACCCTGTTCGATGGCGGTGTCGAGCGTGGAGGCAAGGCAGTCGCGGTCGGCGCGAAAGCCCTGCGGCAACAGATTCAGGTTTAGGTTGCAACGCATCTCGAGGCGCTTGGCCATGGCAAGTGCGGCTTTGCGGCATTCTTCGTCAAAGGTAGCGAGGTTGTCGGGCTTGATTTCACGCAGAACGGCGTCTGCACTCTCGTTTTTTCTGCCGCGCACGAGGGCTTCATAGGCCATCACGGTACGTTTGCCGGCGTGCACGATCGGCTGAAACGCAAACGAGCACGACCATTCGGGCAGGCGAGCCAACCAAGCCATTCGGCTTGGGTAAGGCACCGCGACGCCCCCGAAGCGATTCATGCACGCACCAGGTTGGACGTGGTTGCCGGTGGCGTGAGCCCAATCTGACCGCGCCAGCGGCCGTCGGTGAAGGCACGGAGAAGCCGCTTGGCGCGGCCCTCATCGAGGCCGGCCAGGAGGTCTTCCCGCACCCGCGGGTCGTCATCGTGCAGAATTTCCTGCAGCTGCGCGGGGGAAAGCATGGCCAGCGTCATGGAAGAATCGGCGAAGTAGCGGCGCGCGATCGGCTCATAGATGATGCGGGTGATGCGGGTGTGGCGAGGATCGCAGAGAATCGCGTCGTACAAAGCGTCAATGACTTCAGGCGGCCCTTCCAGCACCTGAAAAAAGGTACTTTCAACATGGAGCAGAATGCCGGTAAGACCGCGACTGGCGTTTTTCAGCCGAGATTCTTTTACCAAGCGCGCGAGGTCTGCATCGCTCAAGGAGCGAGCCTGGACGCTTGTATAAATGCAATGCACCAGAGCGGACATGCGGTGTGGTTCCTGGCTCAGGCGACTCGAGCGCGGAAGTCGTCTGCTTTCTGCCTTAGTTTTCTCAGCCTTTGCGTTTCGGTGTCAACTACACAAAGGGGTTACGCGTATTTGTGTTGATGTCTTTAAGTGTCTCGTACGGAAGCAGAAAGCGGGTCTGAAGCAGGTGTCGATCGCTGTAGCGAGCCCTGTCACAACATAGGAAATACGAGCGTAGCAAAAGACCGGATGTACAAAGTTAAATTTTGAACTAGATCTCCCAACGGAGCAGGGTAGCGCCTGCCGTGAAGCCCGCCCCGACACTGGCAAGCAGGACAAGTTCACCGCGGCGCAACCGGCCGGTATCGAGTGCGGTTTGCATGGCCAGGGGAATGGTCGCTGCGGTGGTATTGCCGAACTGGTCGATATTGATGACCACTCGATCTTCCGGCATGCCAAGCCGTTCGGCGGTGGAAAGGATGATGCGTTTGTTGGCCTGGTGCGGGATGAAGCAGCCAAGTTCCGCGCCGGTGATGCCATTGCGGCCCAGCACCGCTTCGGTCAGTTCGGCCATCTTGCGGACGGCAAATTTGTAGACGGTTTGGCCGTCCTGGTGAATGTAGTGCTGGCGCGCGTGGACGGTTTCGTGGCTGGAAGGCAGGTGACTGCCGCCGGCCGGCATGCTGAGGGCCGCGGCACCGCTGCCGTCGACCTCGTGGACGAAGTCGATGAGGCCTTGTTCGCCCTCGGCGCAGGGCTCCAGCAGCACCGCGCCGGCGCCATCGCCGAAAAGGATGCAGGTGGCGCGGTCGGTATAGTCGACGATCGCGCTCATCACGTCGGCCCCGATGATGAGGACCTTGTCATGCGCGCCGGATTCGACCAGCTTGGCGCCGACCTGCAATGCGTACACGAATCCGGAGCAGGCGGCCGAAAGATCGAAGCCCCAGGCTTTATTTGCCCCCAATTTGGCCTGCACAAGGCAGGCGGTGGCGGGAAAATTCATATCGGGCGTCACGGTGGCTACCAGGATGGCATCGAGCTCGGCGGCGGAAACGCCTGCTTTTTCAAGGCAGCAGCGGGCGGCTTCGGTGGCCAGGTCGCTGGTGGCGATGCCTTTGTCGACGATGTGGCGTTGCCGGATGCCGGTACGCTCCATGATCCACTGATCGCTGGTTTCGACCATCGTTTCCAGATCGGCATTGGTGAGCAGCCGTGGCGGGACAAAGGTGCCGAGGGCAGAGATTTTGGCACGGCGCAGGGTTCGTGCTTGCGGGGCGGGGCTCAAGGCGAAAGGGACCTCAGGGAAACAGTATCGGCAGAACAATGCCGGCGAGACGACTCTCGGGAACTCACAGCATCTTACCGCGATGCCCGCCACCCCGGCCCAAATGAGGGTGCCTATGTTGACTTACGTGAAACACGAGGTTGCCGGAAAATACACGATTCCCGGGCGCTTGGACGTCCATGTCGAAGTGGTCCGACGTAAAAAGCCCGACGTAAAAAGGACGTAAAAAGTCCGACGTAAAAAGAAGGTGTACCGGGTTTCCCTACTGCGCCCGCGCTGGCCCGTTGCCGTTGCTTCCTTCCGGACCTGGCGGGGTTGGCGGGTACGCGTCGCGTAGGACCCGGCACAGGGATGAGTGTAGCATCGCCGAGCCGCGCGGCGGGAGGGCCTGGCACGAGGGCTTCGCATGACAAACGTCATGGGGATTTGCTGACGGAGCGCACTGGGAGGTGTTCCGCATGCCGCCAATACTCGGTTGTAGTTGAGCTTGCCTATCTTGGTCAGCATCCTGGTCAGCATCCGCCAGCGTGCGATCTTCAAGCGCCGGGCAGGGTTTGGGCAAGCGTTGGCGCGGAGGCGACATGAGCGGTGATCCGTTGTGGATGAGGGGTCTTTTGGGAGTGCACATTGCAGCCGGCTTCGGTTCGTTTCTGCTGGCGCCGGTGGCGCTGGCGACCGCGAAGGGCGGCAAGGCGCACAAGCGCTGGGGCATGGTGTACCTGTGGTCGATGGGTGTGGTCGCGGCGACGGCGCTGCCGATGGCACTATATCGTCCGGTGCTGTTTTTGGCGATGGTAGCGGTGTTCAGCTTTTATCTGTCCTTTTCCGGCTATCGCGTGCTGAAGCTGAAGAGCCTGGCGCGTGGTGGGCACGCGCAGCCGATCGACTGGATCGCGGCTGTCATCGCTTTCGGCACCGGTGCCGCGCTGGCATTGCTGGCCTGGCTGCGACCGGCCGCGGTGCAACATATGGGCGTGGTTGCGGTGCTGTTCGGGTGTTTGAGCATGCGCACGGCCGGGATGAGTCTGTGGAGCTTTGTGCGCAAGCCGGCGGAGAAGATGTTCTGGTGGTACACGCACCTGGGCAACTTC
>CAXTNA010000137.1:0-6943 GCA_964245535.1 uncultured Acidobacteriaceae bacterium
GATCCCCGACCCTCCGCCGGAACTCCGCGGTTGTCGCTGGGCAGGCACTCGCTGCTGCAAGGGCGTCAGCGTCACCCCGGCATCGGCGGCAATATCATCGGCAATCTGCTGCTCGCCGGTGAGGATCGCCTGGCCATACTCGCCCTGCTTCAACGCAGGGTCCATGCTGCGGCCGATGTCCCCCGCCATGGCGTCATTCAGCACGCCTTCCAACCCGTTGCCAACTTCAATTCGGCGTTTGCGATCGTCCAAAGCAAAGATCATCAGCACGCCGCGATCCGTACCCTTGGGCCCGACCTTCCATTTGTCTTCCAGCTGCGTTGCAAAATCTTCGATCGCCTCGCCACCCAGTGAGTGCACCGTTACAATGGCGATCGTTGCATGCGTTTCCCGCTCGACCTCAGCGCCCAGCGCCTCCATCTGCGCCCGCGAATCCGCATCAATCACCCCCGCAAAATCCGACACATAACTCGTCGGCTGCGGCAGATCCTTTACGCTCTCTGCTAACGACGCCGTGCCGCAGGCAAACCCGCACAACGCGAGCAGGCCTCCTAAGAATCGTGCAACTCGAGCGGACACGTGCATCAGCCTATCGTATGCTCCCGGAACTCTATTCATCTATTTTGTAATTTGTTTTTGTAATCCGCCGAGGACCGCTCACAACAACAAGGCCCTCACTGGAGGTGAGGGCCTTGGGAAGCAAAATCAAATGCGGAGCGTCTCGTCCAGTTCGCAACGGGAACTACATGCCTGCCGACGTGCCACCCATCTTTTTAACCATCTTGTCCGCCATCACGGTGTGCTGTGCCACTACCTTCTCACCCTTTTTCACAACGGGCTTCAACTGCATATTCGTCGTGCTGGTCTCTTCCGTCTTGAAACTATCCAAGCTTGCATGGTGATCGGTGTCCATGTCGGACATATACTGCTTGTCAAAATCCATGCCGGAAAGACTGGAAAGCTGGTCGTACTTCTGCTGGTGCATCGAGTCAAGCGAGGTCGGCGGCGTTACGCCCATCTGGTCCGCAATGGGCTTCATCTCCTGCTCGAGCTTCGTATGATCGTCGATCATCTTCTGCGCATAGGTCTTCACCTGCGGATTGCTGCTTTTTTGCAACGCCAGTTTGCTAAAAGTCATTTCCGTGTAGTCGCTTTGGGCCGCGGTCATCAGGAACTGCTTGTCCTGATCCGCTCCTTGCGCCTTCATCGAAGCGGCTCCCACCAACGAAGTACACCCAAGAACCATCGCACATACAATCTTATTCGTCATCGTAGCTTCTCCACATCCCTGGGCCTTGCCGGCCAAATCGCGTACAGAACATAAGAAGGTCAATCCTCATGCGGCGTTGCATCCCCGCGCTCCGGAGGCCGTATCCTGTTGCATGAGGATTCATGAAGCCAACAATTGCGCCGCCAATTGCCGAACGCGATCCCCGCACCCTTTCCCTGCACGGCACGGCCTTGCACGATGACTACGCCTGGCTTCGCGAAAAGGGTTCGCTCCGCGTGCAAAGCTATCTCGAAGCCGAGAACGCCTACACCGCCGCCGCGATGGCCGGCACCGAGGCACTCCAGGCCGAGCTTTATCAGGAAATCCTTTCGCACATTCAGGAGGACGACAGCTCCGTTCCCTTTCGCGAAGGCCCTTGGGAATACATCACGCGCACCGAAAAGGGACTGCAGTACCCCCGCTATTGCCGCCGTCCCGTAGACAGTGAGGGCATCGCGGATAAAGCTGCCGAACAGGTCTTTCTCGATGTCAATCAGCTCGCGGAAGGTCAAGCTTTTATGTCTCTCGGCGCGCTCGCGATCAGCCCCGATGGCCGCCGCCTTGCCTACACGACCGACAACACCGGCTTCCGCCAATACACCCTCGCGATCAAGGACTTAGAAACCGGTACGCTGCTTCCCGATACTGCCGAACGCGTCGGCTCACTCGCTTGGTCCGCTGATGCCGCCACGCTGTTTTTCAGTACCGAAGACGAGCAGACCAAGCGCCAGGATCGCCTCTTTCGGCGTTCGGTCGGCAGCGATGCAGCTAGCGTCGAGGTCTTTCACGAACCCGATGAGCGCTTCAACCTGGGCATCAGCCGTACCCGCGATCGGCGCTATCTCCTGCTCGAAATGGGCAGCCACACCACCAGTGAAACCTGGTACCTCGACGCCCACACGCCCGAGGGCTCCTTCACGCGCATCGCGGAGCGCGTCGATGACGAGGAGTATAGCGTCGACCACCGCGACGGCTTCTTCTACCTGCGCACCAACCATCAAGCCGAACAGTTCCGGCTCGTTCGCACACCTGTCGGCACGCCCGGCCGGGAACACTGGGAAGAGTTGCTGATTGAGCAGCCCGAAGCCCCGCTGAATGACTTCGATTTGTTCCAAAACTTCCTCATCACCAACGCGCGCGAAGGCGGTCTGCCCGTGCTCCGTGTGTACGCCTTGAGCAGTGAAGGCAAGCCGGTCCAACCGCGCGAAATCCGCTTTCCCGACCCTGCCTACAGTGCCGGCAGCGAAGTCAATCGCGACTTCAACGCGTCCACCTATCGCTACAGCTACGTGTCCCTGGTCCGCCCCGCTTCGGTCTTCCGCTATGACGTCGCTACCAGTGAATCCACGCTCCTCAAGCAGCAAAACGTACCCGGCGGCTTCGATGCCACACTCTACAAATCGGAACGGTTGTGGTTCGCGGCAAGCGACGGCACAAAGGTCCCCATCTCGCTCCTCTACCGCCAAGATCGTTTCAAAGATCGTTTCAAAGACCGCTTCGCAAAAGACGCCAAAGCACCGCTGTATGTCTACGGCTACGGCTCCTACGGCTACCCCTTGCCGCTCGGCTTCTCCGCCGCACGCCTGCCGCTGCTCGACCGCGGCCTCGTCATCGCCTACGCCCATATCCGCGGCGGCGGCGAGCTCGGCGACCCATGGCACGATGCCGGCAAGATGATGCAGAAGCGCAATACCTTCACCGACTTCATCGAGGCCATTGAATTCCTACTACGCGAAGGCTATGGAGACCCGGCCCGTGTCGCCATCGAGGGCGGCTCGGCTGGCGGTTTGCTCATGGGCGCCGTCGCGAACATGCGCCCTGACCTGTTCCGTGCCGTGCTGTCGCACGTGCCTTTCGTCGACGTCATCAACACCATGCTCGACGCCAGCCTGCCGCTCACCGTGGCCGAATATGAAGAGTGGGGCAATCCCAACGAGGCCGAAGCCTTCCGCTACATGCTCTCCTACTCTCCCTATGACAATCTACAAAAGGCAGCCTACCCCGCGATGCTGGTCAAAACCAGCCTGAACGATTCGCAAGTCATGTATTGGGAGCCCGCCAAATACGTGGCTAAACTTCGCACCTTGAAAACCGATGACAAGCCGCTCCTGCTGCACACCAACATGGAAGCCGGCCACGGCGGCGCTTCCGGCCGCTATGACTACCTGAAAGAAACAGCCTTCGATTACGCATTTTTGTTGCAAGAGCTAGGCATGGAACCCTAAGAACCTAACCAGCCCTGAGCACATCCGTAAGCGGAAAATCGTCTCCCTTGAATAGCAGCGGCTGATGTCGCTGCTTTGCCAAAGCGTAGCTAAAGCAATCTCCAAAATTCAGGCGCGCGGGATGTCGCCCCTTACCGAACTCCATAAACGCCTCCCGAGCAATCTTTGCTTGCGCAACGCTGACCGGGACTATGGCCACACCCGCCTCATACAAAAATCTGTCCAGTTCCTTTTCCATGCCAACTCCACGCTTAATCACAAGCACCATGGAAGCTTCCATGTAGCTGACCGCCGACATCACGGGGTCACCGGTTGCGAGCAATCTGTTTTGGAGGGGCTCATATCCAGGTTCCCGCAACAGGATCGCAACAGCGGCAGAGGTCTCCAGAACCATCAGTCGAAGTGCCCGTGCTCGTTGTAACCGATAATCTCATCCGCATCCCGTGCATCCAGCACAGGCCTGGCTGCGATTCGCTCTTGGATTTCGCGGATTGCTGCGATACGTTGCTGAACCTCTTCACTCTCCAGCCGCGCCAGGCGCTGACGCAGGGTGTCCCGCACCACCTCCGTAACAGTCTCGCCGGTCCGTTGGGCAAGCCGCTCAAGCAGACGTTCTGCTTCTTGATCCTCAATCACAATAGCCATACGCGTCTCCTAAACTCCCGCCAACGCCACAACATCTCCCTCACCCGGAGCCAGAAACAAGTTACGCTCCAACCCATGCTGCCGGTCATAGAGCTCCCGATAGCGTCCTTGCAACGCATACAGCTCATCATGCGTGCCGCGTTCCAGAATGCGGCCCTGTTCGATCACTAAAATCTGCTCCGCCCGGCGAATGGTCGACAATCGGTGCGCGATCACAAACGTCGTGCGGCCCTGCATCAAAAAGCTGAGTCCCTGTTGAATCATCGCTTCGCTTTCGGAGTCAAGCGAGCTCGTAGCCTCATCTAGAATCAAGATCCGCGGATCAGCCAAGATCGCACGTGCAATCGAGAGCCGTTGCCGCTGCCCACCCGAAAGCTTCACGCCGCGCTCGCCCACAATCGTTTCGTATCCATCGGCAAAGCGTTCCGCAAACTCATCCACCCGCGCAATGCGGCAGGCCTCGTCAAACTGCGCCTCGGTCGCATCCGGTCGCGAAAACAGCACGTTCTGCCGAATGGTTCCATCGAACAGAAACGTGTCCTGCAACACACCCCCAAGCTGCTGCCGAGAGGTCCCCAGCCACACCTTCGCGAGGTCCGTCCCATCCACCAGCACACGTCCGCTCGTGGCCGTGTGAAATGCACAGATCAGGCTGATCATCGTCGACTTGCCCGACCCGCTCGAGCCCACCAGCGCCGTCACCGTCCCCGGTTTGGACGCAAAGCTGATGTTGTGCAGCACCGGCTTTTCGGCAACATACGAGAAACTGACGTCCTCGAAACGCACATCGCCCACAATGGGCCCAATCTCGATTGAGCGACCCGGCTCGGCATCCTCTTCGAGCTCCGCCAGCACCTCGCGCGTGCGGTCAAGCCCTGCGACCGCCTCGGTCAACTGCGTGCCGATCGATACCAACTGCACAATCGGCGCAGTCATAAACGCCAGCAGCATCACATAGCTGAAATAGCCGCCCGTGGTGAGCTTGTTGGCCACATGCAGATGCGCGCCCATAAACATCACCACCGCACCCACCACGCCCAGGATCACCGTCGAGCTCAGCGTCATCAACGACTGCGCCGTCAACGAACTGATCACGTTGCGCAGCAGCCGGTCTACACCCTCTGAAAACACGCGCGCTTCGTTATCCTCCGCGCGATATCCCTTCACTACCCGCACGCCGCCCAGCGACTCGGTCAATCGCCCCGTCACCTCGGCATTAATCTTCGAACGCTCGCGAAAGATCGGCCGAATCGTCTTAAACGCGCGCTGTACGACAGCCGCAAACGCGAGCATGATCACAAACGTGACCAGCGTCATGCGCAGGCTATAGTGCACCAGATAGGCGAAGGCAAACACGGCCGTCAGCACACCGCCGACAAAGTCCACCACACCCGTGCCGATGATGTTGCGTACACCCTCCACATCGCTCATGATGCGCGAAACCAGTGCCCCCGTGCGGTTTTCATCGTAGTAGCTCACCGGCAACCGCCCCACATGCGTCTGCACCTGCACGCGCAACTCCGCAATTAGCCGCTGGCCGGCCTTGCTCAGCGTCTGCGTCAGCGCGTACGAGGTCAGTCCCTGCAGAAAGGTCGCGCCCAGCACTGCGCCCACAATCGGCAGTAGCAGGTCCATGCGCTTCTGATTGAACACCAGATCGATCAGCGGCTTGAACGAGATCGGCAACACCAACGACGCAGCCCGATTCACAAGCATCAGCAAAAACGCCAATGCCAATAAGCCGCGACGCGGCCGCACCAGCGCCTTGATTTCCGGCCAAACTGCGCTCAGCTTCGGCTTGGGTTTTTTCACGGCATCTTCTCCCGCTGCCGCGCGCACACCACCGCGTGTCGGCCCGTCAACGGCACGCATCCGGGGCGCACCCGCGCCGCCGCCCATACTGGAAGGCCCAAAACTGCTGCTCATAATGTTCTCAGTCTACGCTCGCGTCACGTTCCGCCGCGTCCCTTGCGTTATGTTGCTTGCGCCGTTCGTGCGGCACGATTTGCGATGAAGTTCCGCACGCACAATGCCGTAAACACCGCGCACACCACTGCCATGATGAGCGACTCCGTTGCCGCGGTCTGTTGCACCGATGTCAGCGCCGCAGAACCCGCCAACGCCTTCACCGCTCGAAAGCCGGGAAACAAAAAGCCGACCAACCCGATCGTCACTGCAACGTGCATCCACAGCATCACGCGTTTGGTGTCCGTGCTGTTGGCCAACACCCCACAAACAAAGAGCAGCAATCCAAAGCCTGCCGGAATCAACGCCGTTGGATGCGCGGAGCCGGTGATCACAAAATACACAACACCCAGCGCCATCAACACAATGCCGGTCACTCTCGCCGCTCGAACCATACCGTCTCCTCGTTGTTGTCATCGCCCTTTGTTGTAAGCGCCCTTTGTTGTAAGCGCCCTTTGTTGTCATCGCCCTTTGTTGTAAGCGCCCTTTGTTGTCATTCCCGAAGGAAATCTGCGTTTTCGTTGTCAATACCCTGAGCGTAGTCGAACGGGGAATCTGCGTTCTCGTCCTACCCTGCCGCTCCACGAATCACAGTCAGCGCATCCGCGACCGTCCAGGTATTCGTAGGATAAAACGCCAACACCTTGCCATCCGTCCCGAGAATCACCGTCGAAAGCGAGTGCTGCAAATTCGCACTGCCCGCCGGTGTCACGCCCACATCAAACCACTGCTCCATCTTCGGCAACTCGGGGACACTCGGCGCCGCAAACTCCCAGTGTCCAAAATTCTCCTGCGAGTACCGGCCCGTATAAGCCCCTCCATAGCTGCGCAACACCTT
>CAXTNA010000138.1:0-6550 GCA_964245535.1 uncultured Acidobacteriaceae bacterium
GGCAGGGGTTTCCGCCGGTGGATCCGAAGAACTTTACCGCTGCGAGCCCGGATGTGGCGACGGTGAATAGTTTTTTGCACGCGCTGTGGGGATATGACGAGAATCGGACGTGGAGCGTGGCAGCGATTGAGCCGACGGTGGCGCCCGGGGTGGTGCAGGTGCATGTGTTGGTGTCGGACAAGACGCAACCGAGCCGAGTGGCGCAGACGACGATGTTCGTGACGCCGGACGGCAAGCACGCCATTGCGGGCGAGGTTGTGAGTTTTGGCGCGCAGCCTTTTGCGGAGACCCGGGCGGTTCTGCAGCAACGAGCCGATGGACCGGCGCGGGGCGCGACTGGGAAACAACTGGAGTTGGTGGAGTTTACCGATCTGCAATGCCCGGCTTGCAAAACCGCGCAGGGCACTGTGGATCAGCTGCTACAGGATTTTCCGGACGCGCACGTAGTATTTGAGGACATGCCCCTGACCGCTGTGCATCCGTCTGCCTTTCAGGCGGCAGCGGTGGGCTATTGCGTGCGGCAGGCGAAGGGTGACCCGGCGTTTTTTACGTATGCGCGCAAGGTGTATGACACGCAAGCTGATTTGACCAAGGAAAAGACGGACGCTACGTTGCGGGCTGCAGTTACCGAGGCTGGTGCCGATGCCGCAGCCGTGATGACCTGTGCCGGTGCGCCGGCGACGCAGGATGCGGTAAATGCGGTGATCAAGCTGGGGACAGATATCGGTGTGACGAACGTGCCGACACTGGTGATTAACGGGCGCGCGCTGCCGCTGGCTCAGGTTCCTTATGAGACCTTGAAGCGGGTGATTGCGTTTCAGGGGTCGCTGGACGGGTTGACGGTGCGGCAGCAGCCTTCGTTGAAGACGCTGAAATAGGGGCTGGTTTTCCGTAGCGGGCCCAAGCTTCTATAGGTCGGGCCTTCAGCCCTTACCTGCACGGCTTTTTGTGCCCTGGGCCTTGCGGCCCAGGCTGGTATAGGACGCGCCTTCAGCGCTGCAATCGTTCTCTTCGGCGCTGGAGCCATTCTCTTCGGCGATGCGATCATTTTCTTCAGCGCTGCAATCATTCATTGATTTAAACGAGTGTTAGTGGAAGTCATGGGAGCGTACGGCGATGTCGGTGCCGTGGAGGGGCTGGACGTGCTCGGCTTTGACGTGGACGACGCCGTCTTGGTTTTGTAGCTTGCCGGTGACGAGCAAGAACTTTTCGCGTGTGATGAGCAGGCGATCGCGCTCGTACAGATCCGGGTGGATGATGATGTTGGCGATGCCGGTTTCGTCTTCGAGCGACAAAAAGATGAAGCCGAGCGCGGTGCCGGGGCGTTGGCGGGCGATGACGCAGCCGGCCGCCGTGGCGCGGCAGTTTGCAGGTCGGGCGAGCAGTTCTTTGGCGCTACATACGCCGGCGGCGCGCAGGTCGGCGCGGCGATAGGCCATGGGATGGTGATCGATGGAGAGGCCGGTACCGGCAAAGTCGGCCACGAGGCGTTCTTCGGTGTGCATTTTGCGGAGCGGAGACTCTTGGGGATGGGGTTTGATGGCGCCTGTACGAAGGGGCTTGGTGGGATTCTGATCCTGTTCGAGACCATGGTCCAGGTCAGGTTCAAGTTTAGGGTTTTGTTCAGGTTTGAGGGTTGAGGAAAGACAGGTTTGAGGGGAATCTGCTGCGGAGGCTTCGTGGGCGCGCAGCGGGTGACTCGCAGACCGTAGCAGGGGGCCCACGGGACGGCTGGCCTGTTCGGCCTGCCAAAGGGCGTCTCGGCGGTGTTCGACTCCGGTGAGCTGGTTGAGAGCGCCGATGTGGGCGAGTTGGGTAAGGTCGCGGCGGGTGAGGGAGGGTACGCGGGTGGCGAGG
The DNA here is from genome assembly GCA_964245535.1 of uncultured Acidobacteriaceae bacterium. Lineage (GTDB taxonomy): Bacteria > Acidobacteriota > Terriglobia > Terriglobales > Acidobacteriaceae > Granulicella. Next base: position 1,858 of record CAXTNA010000138.1, read on the forward strand.
TCTTCGACGTCGTGGAAAGCATGATCATTTCTAACGTCTATGAGGGCTTGGGCGGTGGCCTGTTTCAGGCCGCGAGCGTACTTGAGGCCGAGGCGCAGGGAAAGCTTGCCGTCCGGTTCCTGTTCAATGGTGCATTCCCAACGGGAAACCTGCACGTCGATAGGCTTGATGCGCAGATGGTGCCGTTGTGCGTCTTTGACGATGACCGCGGGCATGTAGAAACCCATGGGTTGATTGTTTAGCATGGCACAGGTGAAGGCTGCCAGATAATGCACCTTGAAGTACGCCGAAGCATAGGCGAGCAGGGCAAAGCTGGCAGCGTGCGACTCCGGAAAGCCGTAGAGCGCGAAGGACTGAATGCTGCTCACGATGCCTTCCTGGGTTTCCGCGGTGATGCCTTTGCTCGTCATGCCGGTACGCAGCTTGGCCATGAGCGCGTTCATTTTGCCGAAGGAGCGCCGCATGCCGACGGCTTTGCGCAGTTCGTCAGCTTGCGCACCGGAAAAGCCGCCGACCACCATGGCCATGCGGAGCAGCTGCTCCTGGAAGAGCGGAACACCGAGCGTGCGGCGGAGGACGGGTTCAAGTTCGGGCGTGGGATAGGTAATGGCTTCCTTACCCTGCCGGCGGCGCATGTAGGGGTGCATCATCTTGCCGACGATGGGGCCTGGACGGATAATGGCGACCTGCACGACCAGGTCGTAGAACTCCTTGGGCCGGTTGCGGACGATGGAGATCATCTGAGCCCGGCTTTCGACCTGGAACATGCCGATGGTGTCGCCTTCGGTGAGCGCTTTGTAGGTGAGGGAATCGTCTTGGGGGAGTTGGCCGAGGTCTTCGGTGACCCCGTAGTGGGCGGGTACCAAATGCAGGCAATCTTTGAGCACGGCCATCATGCCGAGGCCGAGGAGGTCGACCTTGACGAGGCCCATGTCGTTGCAGTCTTCCTTGTCCCACTGCACGACGGTGCGGCCCACCATGGAAGCGCGTTCGAGGGGGACCACCTGATTGAGCAAGCCTTGACAGATGACCATGCCACCGGAGTGCTGGCCGAGATGGCGGGGCAGGTTCTGAATGCGTTCGCAGACTTCGAGGTATTTGGCAATGCGTTGGTGGGCGACGTCAAAGCCGGCATGGCGGAACTGGTCGCCGAGGGTTTCCCCCTTTTGCCGCCACTCCCATTGCCCGACGAGCGAAGAAAGGCGGTTCAGGGTGTCGTCTTTGAAGCCGAGCGCTTTGCCGACCTCGCGCGCGGCGGATTTGCCGCGGTAGGTGATGACGTTGGCGGTCATCGCGGCGCCAAGTTCGCCGTAGCGCCCGTAGACATACTGGATGGCTTGCTCGCGCTTTTCGCCGGAAGGCAGATCGAGATCAATGTCGGGCCATTCGTTGCGGTTTTCGTTAAGAAAACGTTCGAAGAGCAGATCCATGCCGACAGGGTCGACGGCAGTGATTTCCAATGCGTAACAAACAACTGAGTTGGCAGCGGAGCCCCGGCCCTGAATGAGAATGCCGTGTTTCTGGCAGTAGCGCACGATGTCCCAAACGATGAGGAAGTAACCCCCAAAGCCAAGTTTTTCGATAAGCGCGAGCTCTTTTTCAGCTTGCTGCTGCGCACGGGCGAGGAGCTTGGGATTGCGTTTGGGGTTGTAGCGTTTTTCTATGCCCTCCGCTACGCGGCGGCGGAGGAAAACGGGCGCGGGCTCACCGCCGGTATCGGTGTAGCGTGGAAACTCGTAGCCGAGGTCGCCAAGTTCGAAGGTGAGCCGTTGGGAAAGCAGAACAGTATTTTCGAGGGCCTCGGGAAGATCGGCGAAGAGGGTACGCATCGTGCGCGGGCGGCGCAGATGGCGTAGTGAATTAACGGCCAGCAGGCGACCGGCGTGTTCGAGTTCCGTGCCGTGGCGAATGGAGGTAAGCACTTCCAAGAGTTCACGCTCATATTGGGTAGCGTAGCGGACGCCATTGGTGGCCAGGATGGGCAAGCGAAGTGATTCGGCAAGACGAAGGGCGATTTGGTTGCGCCACTCTTCGGCACGCTCGCCATGGCGCTGCAACTCGACATACACATTGGCGAGACCGAAGATGCGGATGAGGCGTTCGAGTTCGGCGCGAGCGGCCGGTTCACCACCACGGGCGAGCGCCGCCGCGAGCGGACCCTCGTCACCGCCAGTTAGACAGATGAGGCCAGGGGCGAACTCGGCGAAGTCGTCGAGGGTGGCCATGCCTTCGGCCTTGCCGGATTCCCGCATTTTGAAACGTGTAATGAGCTGGCACAGATTGGCGTAGCCGGCTGGAGAAACGCACAGGACCGGCAACCGCGCGGGCTCCGGAACATGCGCATGCGGCAGCCAAGCCGGTGGCGCGAGGCGCGGGCCGAAGTCGGCGACCGCGATTTCGGCCCCGATGTGTGCCTTCATGCCGTTTTCCTTGGCGTGAAGGTGAAAACGCGGAGCTCCGTAAACGCCGTTGCGGTCGAGCAGCGCCATTGCCGGCATTTCGGCCTTAAAGGCCGCTTGCATGAGGTCTTCGGGAGTGGACGCGGCTTCTAAAAAACTGAAAGCGCTGGCGGCGTGAAGTTCGATGTAGTCAAGGGGCATAGGCGGCAAAACAGCGGCAAATCGGGAATCCAGGAGCGATGGGAAACGGTTTGTCTTAGTCGTACAAGGCTGTCAGGTGCCATTGCAATTGCAATAAGTCCTGGGTGAGTAGGCAAAGAAGACGGCTGCCGTCCGGAGCTGTGGCGGTGACGTCCCATTCTTCCTGGGACCAGACTTCCCCGGACCACCAATGGCCACTGCGCCGCCATGGGCCAAACGCGTGTTCCACGGTGTAGCGGATGCGGCCGGTGTGTGGTTCGAGCATGGTAAAGGTGTTCAGCCGTCCGTCGGATTGCTGGACGTGAACCAAGCGCGGGGGACGGAGGCGGCGCAAGGCCAGCCCGATGCTTGGCCCTGGAGGCCGTGACTCGCGACTGGCTGCTTGAAGATCGAAGCGCTCCATGCGGAAGTTTTCCGGATGGTGTGTGTCTGTGAGAACGGCGCAGCCGACGCGGTCTTCTCCGACCAGGGCGGCAAGGCGGGCGAGAGTCACTTCCAGAGTTGTCAGTTCGGGCGATTGCGGAGAGAACAGGCCGGATTGAAGGTCCGGCCGCGGACCGGGTTCGGCATCAAGTGTGATGGCGAGAACGGCTGCGGGCGCAGGGTGGGCCTGCAGGTCGAGTTGCAGCAATTTAAGAAAAACGGTGCGGTCGTGAAGTGGAAGTGCAGGCTTTATGGTGCGCGTGTGGGTATGCGTGGTGGTGGATGGGGGCGCGGCGGACTGAGTTTCAATGTGCGCCGCGGGGGATGGGAAATTCCGGTTCGTGGGAACTGAAACGTATGAGCCATCCTCGATCGAAAAAGGAGTCGTTGTTTCTAGGTTGATGTTTCGGTCAGCGACATCGGTGCTGCGTTCCAACGTGAGACGGATGGTGATGCTGGCAAGCGATAAGGATCTTTGGCGAGCGCGTACGAGCAACTGATCCAGCATGGGACCGAGCGCAAAAAGCAGGGAATCCAGATTGTCTATCGGAGTGTCGAAGGCAAGATGCTCTGTAAGGGCGAAAGCTGCTTCTGTGGGAACCAACAGATGCGGTTCTTCGCCGCGCGTGAGGCGGTATAAGCGATGACCCTCCTGGCCGAGGCGTGTGATGATTTCGATGAGCGGCAGAGCCGCGAGATCACCAGCGGTTTGCAAGCCCCAGGTGTGGAAGGTGTCCGCCAGTTCTGCGGTAAGTTCGAGCGCGGACAGGGGCAGGTTTTGCAAATGGATGCGCTCTGTGCCGGGCGGCACCACCATCAACTTGTCGCCGGGGGCGCGCACGAGACACGCCGCCGTATGCAGGTTGGCGCTCACGGCCAGTCGAGCGAGAAGCCCTAGTTCCCGGGTGGTCCGCAAAAGCTTTTGCCCGATTCGTTGTGGGGTTCCTAGCAGTCGTTCGCTGCCGGTCAGGTCGAGCGCGAGCGTGAAGGCCGAGGTGCGGGGCAATTCTTCCAGGCGCGGGGTGAACTGGGTTGCTGTTGCCAGTAAGGCCTCAGCGGCGCTCGCCTCTGCCGTGAAGGAACGAGAAAGAAGCTTGAGTCCTGGGAAGCTTTCGGCCTCGGTGCGTGTCATGCCATGGCGCACGCCTCCGCGCCGTGCCTGTCGCGTGACGGCACATACCGATTCAAGCGGCGGCGTGCCTTCCAGCACGGCTACCGCCGTTTTGTACAAGGACGGCCGCAGACGTAAAAGCGCCTGCACAGGAAATTCAGGGACCCGCAGGCAAAAGTAGAGCGGCATCTGTGGGGTGAAGTGACTCATGCGCGCCCATGGCAGCGGCGTACAACCTTTCGGCGTTGGCCAGCACTCGCTTTTCAGCTTCCAGCGTGGTGTCCTCGTCCGGCCCGGCAAGGGCGGCATCCTGTATCTCACCGCGCTGGAAGATCCACAGGTCGGCCATGCGCAGCCGCTCCTGCTCTTCGCCGCTTAGCCGGTCCAGCTCCTCGCGTGCCTCGCGCCAGAGAGCATAGGCCATGCGGATGTTCTCACCAAGGTGTGCGGTATTCAGGTTTTTGCGGGTGCGAAGCCGTTCGCGGAGGTCGAGGGTCAGCTCCCGGCCGAGCGGGCTTGCCGTGTTGATGCCCGCGAAGCGGTCCAGCAAACCGCGCTG
>CAXTNA010000138.1:6560-6908 GCA_964245535.1 uncultured Acidobacteriaceae bacterium
CCTGCGCGTGAACCAGCGCAAGCTCCGGGGCCAACTGCCTGAGCACGCCAACCGTCGCGGGCTGGTTATTCAGGAAGACGCGGCCTTTGCCGTTGGCGTTGACCTCGCGCCGCAGCAGGATTTCAGTGCCTTCCACATCGATGCCGTTTGCCTCGAGCAGCGCCTCGGCCCCGGCGGTAGATTCAAAGACGCAGGAGACGACAGCTTTCTCCGCGCCATGGCGTACGACATCGCTGGCCGCGCGGCCGCCCATTAGAAGCGCCAACGCATCCACGAGAATCGATTTGCCCGCGCCTGTTTCCCCGGTCAGCAGGTTGAGGCCGCTGCCGAACGTGGCCACTGCATGGT
>CAXTNA010000139.1:0-2671 GCA_964245535.1 uncultured Acidobacteriaceae bacterium
GGTCAATCTTATGGGAAGCGCGGCGCATGTACCCAATGCCGATATGCACCCCAGCGCGGTTCGCCTCGGCTCGCCGGATAACCCGCTCAAGCCGATGACCGGTCCAGCGGTGGCGCGCGTCAATATGGGTGTCGCCGGCATGCCGGGCATGCCCGGCAGCAACACCGGCAGCGGCCCGCGTGCCGTGAACGTCAGCATGGGCTCAGGCTCGCCGAACGGTCAGAACCTTGCCGCCACCTCACCCCGTCCCGTGCAGGGTGTCGCCATGGGCTGCGTCGGTTGCACCGGTCCTCTTTCCTCCAAGAGCACGCAAATTCAGCGTGTCGCTATGAATACCGCCCCAGTGGCTATGCCCGTACAGCAGACCCGCGTACAGTCCACGGTCGCCAAATCAACACCCACCCTGGTGTATAAGCCCGAGCCCGTCTACACCGAGGAAGCAAAATCGATGCACCTCGAAGGCAATGTTTCCGTCCGCATCCGAGTCTCCCCGGAGGGCAGCGTGGAGGTTCTCCGCGTGGAACATGGCCTGGGTCACGGTTTAGACCAGGCAGCCATCGCCGCCGCCCAGGGCACACGCTTTAAACCGGCTTTGGATGCCTCCGGCAGCCCTGTGGCCTGGGAAGGCGTCGTCACTGTCAAATTCCAAATGAGCTAAGCCAATGGAGCTAAGCCAACGCACGGCCCCTGAAGCCGCCCCGCACCAGAGCCCCAGGCGAGCGGCCTTCTTCACAGATTCAACCCACTTCACCCGTCTTAAGGCCTGACCGCACGCCGTATCCAAGGAGCCTCACCCTCATGATCAACCGGACGAAACTCACCGCTGCTGTGACACTCGCCCTTCTTGCCGCTCCGGCGTTGCCAGCTGTGGCCTTCCCTCTGGGTAAGAAGAAGGTAGAAGTCACAGCCGATTACCGCAAACCCAATGCTGCGCAAAACGCTTTGATCGATAAATCGATCGCTCGCGAAGCTGTCATCATCAAAACGCTCAAAGACCGCACGCCCATCGTCGAAACCTACATCCAGAACATGCGTCCGGATACTGTCATGGGCGCCACGCCCGAGTCAGACGTCCACTTCCTAGGCCGCGTCAACTTTGGCCATGTCATCGGCGATACAACCTTCTCCGCCGGTCAGCAACCCGAGGCCAAGGGCAGCAAACTTGGTCTCTTCAAACATTCCCTCGGCTATCTGAGCAGCCTTTCCGGCAGCCTCCACCTCACCTACCATGAGGCTGGCTTCGTGCAGATGCTGCTTGTCGACAGCAACAGCTACAACCGCCAGAACTATCAGTTCGCCTTTGTTCGCAATGATTTTCTCGGGACCATTCCCACCGTCGTCTTCGATGTAGCCCCCATCAAAAAGAACGCCACGGGGCGTTTTGCAGGCCGCATCTGGATCGAGCGCAACAGCGGCAACATCGTCCGCTTCAACGGCGATTTCGCCGGCTCCGAAAAGGACATCGCCGAGTACTACCACTTTGATTCGTGGCGCACCAACGTGCAGGAAGGTCTCTGGATGCCGACCTCGATCTATATCGAGGAAACCGATTCCAAGAGCCCCAACCACACGCTGAAGTTTAAGGCCGTGAACTACATCTGGGGTTACTCGTTGAAGGTGCCGCCGAAGGAAGCCGACCAGGCCACCCTTGAGGTCGAAGGAGCCACCGATGCCTCCCAAAACGCCCCTGATGTCAGCCCGCTCCAGGCACAGCGTGAGTGGGTGCAGCAGGCTGAAGATAACGTCATCGACCGTCTCTACCAGGCCGGGCTGATCGACGCGCCCAGCGAGTTTGACCAAACCCTTGAATTGCTCGCCAACAACATTCTTGCCTACAACAAAATCGCCACGGATCGGCCCATCAAGGTTCGCACCCTGCTCACGGCGCCGCTCGAAACGCTGTCGGTCGGCGATACCATCCTGGTCTCTAAAAGCCTGCTCGACACCACGGCCGTGCCCTCCGCCGACGGCAAGCAGGCTGAGCAGCAGGGCGATCTGAATGCGCTGCTGGCTTTCCAGATCGCGCACATCCTGCTCGGTCACCACATCGACACCAAGTACGCCTTCAGCGATCACCTCATGTTCCCGCAGGAGTCCGCTTTCCAGCGCATCCCCATGCACCACACCGACAAGGAAAATGAGGACGCCGCAAAGAAGGCAATGGAACTGATGGCTGTTGCGGACCTTTCGGACGGACAAAAGTACTTCGGGCTTTACCTGCAACAACTGCAGGCGCGCGAAAAAGGCCTTAAGGCCCTGACCGAACCGCAAATCGGCGATGGGCTGACCAAAACGGACGGCACCTTCTGGATGCAGGCGCTTGTTTCAAAGAGCCCCAAGCTGAACAACACGGATCTGCAACAACAGGCAGCGATGCCCTTATCACAACTTCTCCGCTTCGATCCCTGGACGGACAAGGTTATCCAACTGCATTCCGCCTACGCTCCCCTGCTCAGTTCGCGTGATAAACTGCCCTTCGAGATCACCCCTGTTTATCTGAAACTTGCTTACTGGCAGCCGCCCGCACCACCGGCAGCTCCGGCTCCTGCGCCGGCCGCTACCGGAGCTGCTGCCTCCACTGCGCCCGCTGGGACGAACACCCCGGCGACCCCCGCATCCACCGACACGGCCGCAGCGCCGGGAGCCGCTCCGGCAGCACCCACTACCGCAC
>CAXTNA010000139.1:2681-6786 GCA_964245535.1 uncultured Acidobacteriaceae bacterium
GTAGCAGCCGTTCACCAAAAGGCAAACGGCCCAAACTTGCGCTGGCCCCACGTGGGCGCTCCAGCGGTTAATTCAATCGATTTTTGAACTAACCAAAGGAGCGCCCCCGTTTCAGGAGACCTCATGATGAAGTACGGCTTTTCCGCCTTGGCTTTGGCTCTTTTCGCTGGCTTCGCTGCATCGCACGCCGCAGCGCAGGCCTCCGCGACAGCCACCGGCAATGCGTTAGCGGTAGGCCTTAGCTACCAGAACATCGATCCGGATTATGGTCCGGTTCGTGCCTCCGGTATCGGCATCTTCGCCAATTACGATTTTGCGCGTTATGTCGGCGTGACCGCCGAGGTCAATCTGCAGACAGCCTTCTCATCCGTCGTCTTTTTAGAAAAAACCTACATGGTGGGAGCCCGCGGCGAATACCACCACAACCGCTATATGGGTTATGGCAAAGTCCTTGTCGGCGGCGCAAGCTCCTCCAACAACACCAATAACCCCGGCCTGCTCAATGCACCCGGCACCTACGGCGCGGCCGCCATTGGCGCCGGCCTTGAAGTGCGCCTTGAGCACCACATCACCTTGCGCGCCATTGACTACGAGCAGCAGCACTGGCTCGGCTACCATCCCAACGGCCTCACACCGAGCATCTTCTCCTTCGGCGCCGCCTACCGCTTCCAATAAACCGCTTCTTTAGAGAAATAAAAGGGCCTTCTCATAGAGAAAGGCCTTTTTCGATTTGTATCCTTCCGTGAATCAAGCAGTGCACAGCCTTCGCGCACCATCGTATGGCTGTTCTCGTTTGGCTATAACTGTGTCCTCTCGGCCACTGTGTCATACCAACTACTGTGAGGGCTCAACTACAGTGTCATCGCAACCACTGTGTCATCTCGACCGAAGCAGGACAGCTTTACCGTCCTGCGCAGTGGAGAGACCTGCAGTTCACTGTTCTACGCGGTTACACCTCAAGGAGGACCACCCTAGAAGTGATACGCAATACCGATCGACGGCGTCGAAATAACGTAATACTTGTTGATCGTCAGATAAGAGATACCAAACGTCGGCGCCTTCAACACCATCCCACGGTATTCCGCTCGAATGTCGAAGCTCGGACTGATCTCATACGCGACGCCGGCGCCGAACAACCCGCCAAAGCTCGTCGTTTGCTTCACAACACCCTGCTGCACCGTGCCGCTATCCAAAATTGGCGTGAAGATCATGCCGCCGACACCACCTTCAGCGAATGGATTGAAGTTCTTGTAATTTCTCGAATAAACATACGCCGCGGAAAGTTCCTGCTGCCGCGTGTGGACACGGTCGTTGGGATGCGACACGGAAGAAGCGTCGTATTTGATCGAATTCTGAGCGAACCCATAATTCAGTTCCAGGCCGCTTCTTGGCGTCAGCAGGTACCGGTAGCTTCCCAACACACCCACGGTTTTCGTCGTGGTCATGGGAAAAACAACCCCGCCGTTTACCTGCGGTGCGAAAACACCGAATCCACTGATGCTGAAATCCTGCCGGCTTTCTTGCGCGTGACCCGCGGTGGCGGCGCCCGCAAGCAGGGCACCCAGCAACACAATCTTCTTCATGCCTTCCAGAAATCCCTTCGCGATACGCTCTGCCATGCCGTGCCCTGCTACCGCAGCGTGCTCCGAAAACAGACGACCTCCGTTATTGTACCTGCACACAAGATCACGACAGAGACAACACAGACGCCTGCCTGTTTAGACCCGCGCTAATAAATCGACAGCGAAGAACGAAGCACGTTTAGCAAAATGCGAGCCGAAGCGACCCACCAACCTCAACGGCTCCGTTCCGCTTCAAAGAAAAACGGCGGCCCATGTTGTGCCGCATGCGCTTCCACAATCTCGAGAAAAGCTCGTGCGGCATGGGAAAGCGCGGCACGCGTCCGCCAAACCAGCCGCAACTTGCGTTCAATGTGCACCTCCGGCACCTCCACCGCCACCAGGGCGCCCGTAGCCAACTCGCGTTCCACCGTCAACCGCGGCGCCAGCGCCACGCCGTTGCCCCGTTCCACAAACCGCTTGATCGCCTCCAGGCTCGGCAGTTCCACATCCATGCGCAACGGCGTACGGTGCCGCGCAAACGCTGCAATCACCTTCATGCGCAAGGGCGACGGCACATTGTGCGCCACAAAGGTTTCCTGCCCCAAGCGCCGGATCGAGGCCTTCCCCGCGCCCGCCAACGCATGCTGCGGGCTCACGATGCACACCAGTTCGTCGCGGTACACCACGGCCGAGCGCACCTGCGGATCATCCGGCCGAAAGCTCAGCACGCCCAGTTCCACCGCATGATCCAGGACCTCATCCGCGATGCGGCTCGCCAGCGAGCGCTGCACCGCCACCTTGATCCGGCCATGCCGCCGCCGAAACAGATCGAGCAGCGGCAGCAGATACAGGCAGGTGTACTCATTGGCTGCCAAGTGCAGACAGCCCTGGTGCAACGAACGCAGATCGGTGAGCGCGGCAGCAGCCTCCGTGCGTAGATTCAGCATCTTGCGTGCGTACTCCTGCAGCACCTGGCCGGCGTCGGTCAACGTGCCGTCGCGCGAGGTGCGCTCCAGCAGTGTTTCTCCCAATTCCGCCTCCAATTTCGCCACAATCTGGCTCACTGCCGGCTGGGTGCGGTGCAACCGGGCAGCGGCGCGGGAAAAGCTGCGCTCCTCCGCCACGGCCAGAAACGTCTCAAGCTGCACAAGTTCCATACGCTCCCGCCCTGATGCGAAATGCTGATGCCTGCATTAGAAATGCATATATCAGGTTCCGCCACCATAAAGCATCGTTATACTCGGAAGGACGTGAGCGGGTATCTCGGTATCGTAAGCCGAGATAAATTCAGCGGTAAGCCAGGCATCATGATGAGCCAAACAGACTCAATCCTCTTCTTCGACACCACCCTGCGCGACGGCGAGCAATCTCCCGGCTGCACCATGCATCACCACGAAAAACTGCGCATGGCCCACGGCCTCGCCAAGCTCGGCGTCGACATCATCGAAGCAGGCTTCCCCATCGCCTCCGAGGGCGATTTCAGCTCCGTGCGCTCCATCGCACGCGAGGTCGGTGCCTCGCCGCACGCCCCCTGTATCGCCGCGCTGGCCCGCGCCAAACGGGACGACATCGAAACCGCCGCCCGCGCCATCGAAGGCGCGCATCACGGACGCATTCACACATTTCTATCCTCTTCCGACATTCATCTTGAGCACCAGATGAAGATGTCGCGCGAGCAGGCATTGGATTTAGCGGGTGAATCGGTTCGCCTCGCGAGGTCCGTGGTGGGCGATGTGGAATTTTCTCCGATGGATGCCACCCGCACTGACCTTTCCTTCCTAAAAAAGATGGTGGAGGTGGCTGTGCAAGCCGGGGCGCAAACGATCAATATTCCCGACACGGTCGGATACAGCACGCCTTCGGAGTACGCCGCGATCCTCGAAGCTCTGCATGAACTGCCGTGCATGCAAGGAATTGTGCTGTCCACGCACTGCCACGACGACCTTGGCCTCGCGGTGGCTAACACATTGGCGGGGCTCCAGGCCGGTGCGCGACAGGTGGAGGTCACGATCAATGGTATCGGTGAGCGTGCAGGGAATGCCGCGCTTGAAGAGGTCGCAGCAGCGCTGCTCGTGCGCCCTGACATTTTTCCCTTTTTCTCCCGCTTGAAAAACACCGAACTCTACCCAACCAGCGTCCTGCTTGCGGAACTCACTGGACAAACCATCCCTGGCAACAAAGCCGTCGTCGGCAAGAATGCCTTTGCGCACGAATCCGGCATCCACCAGCACGGCGTCCTCGCCAACCCGCTCACCTACGAAATCATGACGCCCGCCTCAGTCGGTGTCACCTCCAACAACATCGTGCTCGGCAAACATTCGGGTCGCAAAGCCCTGCAGCACCGCATGCACGAGCTCGGCCACGCAATTTCCGGCGACGATCTCGATCAGGTCTACGGTCGCTTCACCCAACTGGCCGACCGCAAAAAATCCATCTACGATCAGGACCTCCTCGCGCTCTTGCAGCAGCCCGTTGCAGCCGCCTAGCCCTTTTGATTTGTCATCCCGTAGCCTTTGATTTGTCATCCCGTAGCGCAGCGGAGG
>CAXTNA010000140.1:0-6736 GCA_964245535.1 uncultured Acidobacteriaceae bacterium
CGTAAATTGTCATCCCGTAGGGATCTGCTTTCGCTTGAGGCGCTAGGACGCCCTCCGAGGTGACCGCTATGGCCTTGCGCTCCTCCTAGAAACTTGCGACCATGGCTCTCGCTTTCCGGGCTGAAGGCCCGGCACATCATAGCCTGGGGCGAAGCCCCAGGAAAAAGGCAAGAAAGACGACAGAGGGCTGAAAGCCCGACGCAAAGGCCAGGCCATATCGATGGAGAAAGCCCTAGAGCAGCCCATCCATTACCAGGGTCTGTCATCTCGACCGAAGCAGACGGGCCCCGGACGACGACGTCGTCTGGGTGTCAGCAGACAGTCTTATCGTCTGCGCAATGGAGGTCTGCAGATTGCGACCCAAAGAACGCAGATTCCCTTCGGGAATGACAAAAAGCAGAGAACCCTGCATACCTTGAGAACATCCATCTAGCTCCCAATACGGACGGTCGTTCACACGCAACAACCGCCCTCTACTGTCCTTCCACCAACTCCCGCGCCCGCCCCGCCAGCCGCAGCACCAACCGCTCCAGCACAAGCCGCTTATCCGGCGGGCTCGAGCGCAACTCCGCATCCGCCCGCGCAATCGCCCGCAAGCCGTTTTCCAGCTCGCCGCGATCCCGGTACCGCCTTGCCTGCGCGATCAGCGCATCGGCCGCGAACGGCGCTACCCGAAACCCCGGCCACAGCACCTGCCACATCGCCCGCTGATCCTTTACCTGTTTCTCGTTCAAGATCAGCATCTGCCGAAACGTCTTCGCCAACGAAAACACATGCCCAATGGCCGCATCTTCGCCGTCCGAGGCATTCAGCAAGCCCCCCAGCAGCGCCAAGGCCCGCGGTGCATCCCTGCCGGTGATCGCATCCGTCAGCTCATACACGCTGTTCTGCTTGGCCGAAGGCACCATCCGCTCCACATCAGCCACCGTGATCTCCGCCGCTCCCCGCGCCCCGGCCTCCAGCAGCAGCTTTTCCAGCTCGCTGGCAACGCTGAGCGTATCGGCCCCCAGCGCTTCCACCAGTTCGCGTGCCGCATCCTCGGCCAGCCGCATGCCTTTTACTTGCGCCTCCGCCTGGCTCCAAAGCACCGCGTCCGCCTCGGACACACGCTGCAGCTCCACTACGCCGCAGCTTTCCCCCAGCGTTTCGCGTATCTTCTCTGCCTTTTCCTTGTCCGCGAAATCCATGCGACGCAGATCGGCGGGCAAAGCGAAATGATCCGCCACAAAGAGCAGCACCGCCTGCGGGTTTGGTCGTCGGAAGTACGCATCCAGCGCCGCGAACTCCTCTTTCTTCTGCCCCCGGCCATACAGCGTCTTCACGTTGCGCAAAAACAGCACCTGAAACGGTGCCATCAACGATGGGCTTTGCGCCATGTCCAGCGCCTCAAAGATCGAGGTATCCGCCAAATCCAGATCGTGCAAACAGAATTCGCGCAAATCGGCGGGCACCAACGCCGCGAGCACCCCCGCGCGCGCCCGGCCATACAAAAAAGCCTCATCGCCCAGCAACACATAGCCTGGCCGGCGCGCGTCACTGCACACCTCCGCCAAAAAGCGGTCGACCGCCGCGAAGCTTCGCAGCCCGGCCGTGGGTAGGACGGACGACGGAGCCATCAGCGAAAACTCTCCTGCATGTCGCTCACCAGCGCCTGCGCGAAATCCTTAGCCAGCCGCCGCACCGCCGCGCTGTCCTCCTGCACGAACCCCGACAAATCCTGCGTGGACTGGTACTGCTCCCGCCACGAGAAGGCATCGTTGCGATACAGCACCGCCCCATCCCGCGCTACCAATCGGACTGCGGCAGAAATCGTCACCAGGTAACTCGAGGTCTGCCCGCTTGACGAATCGTACGTCAGCGGCGTCACCGCTTCGCCCACAATCGTGCCGCGCAGCACGGCATCTGCATTCGCCGTGCTCGTATCGGCATTGCCCGGCACCGCGGTCAGCACCCTGTACCGCGTACCCAAATTCAACTCACGCACCACCGCCTGCGTAAATATCGTTTCCGTCCGAAAACCCTGCACCCGCGTCGCAAAAATCGGCACCGCCAACGTGTGCACCCCAGGAGGCACATGCGTCGCCGCACCCACCTGGTGGTACCCGCAGCCGGTAAACGCCACAAACACGACACAAGCCGCGGCCCGCCTGAACATATGCCTGGAACCTTTGCTCATGGTCGGACCTCATGCCTTTCGACGTTCACGTAGTAAAGGTCCTCGGCTACCTGGAACGCTTCAAGCGAACCCGCCCACGCCACACTTTGCGCCCTGCTTGTGGAGGGGGTCACCGTCGTCCAATGCGCCGGATCGCCAACCCGGATGGGCATGGCGAAGCCGGCTTCGTCCGCCTTCCAGCGATAGCTCATTCGCTTCTGCAGCGGATCATAGGTCAACTGCAAAATCGGCACCGCGGCATGGCGAAGATACTCGTCGAAAAACGGAGTAAGCGCTAACCCGGTCCGCGCATTCCACCATGCCACAACCTCCTCCGTAGTGGTGGTCTTGTACTTGAACTGCTGGTAAAAGTCGTGGATGTCGGCAAACCATTTCGCATCATCGCCGATGACGCTGCGAAGCGTATTCAACATCAGCGCGCCCTTGAAATACTGATCTTCCGGCGGCTCCGCATTCGTGCCGCGCGGCGGGATGATCGGCCGCTGGTTGTCGATCTTTGGCTTCAATCCGCCAAGATATCGCAGCGCCTCCGCATGCCCCCAGCGGTACTCCACATACAGCGCCTCCATGTACGTCGTCCAGCCCTCATGGATCCACATATCGGCGCGGTCAGCCGCTGTCACGGCATTGCCGAACCACTCATGGCCGCTCTCGTGAATGATGATGAAATCGAACTTGGGGCTGATGCCGACACCGGTCCAATCGCGCCCGTAATACCCATTCTCAAAGTGATTGCCATACGCCACGGCTGACTGGTGCTCCATGCCGGCATAAGGCACCTCAATCAGCTTGTAGCCATCCTCATCAAAGGGGTACTCGCCGAAGAAGTGTTCATACGCGTCAAGCATCTCCGGCACCTGCCCGAACTGCACCTTGGCCTTCTCCACATCCTCCGGCAGCGCGTAATAATCCAGCGTCGTTGCCCCGTGTTTTGGTCCTTGGAAATGCTGGTAGTTTCCAATGTTCAACGCGACATCATAGTTGTTGATTGGGTAATGCACACGCCAGCGCCACTCCGTATACCCGTCCCCTAAATCGCGCGAACCTTCAAAGCGGCCATTCGAAACGTCCATCAAACCATTCGGCACGGCAACCGCAATCTCCATACCCTCCTGCGGCTCATCCCGCCACTGATCCTTGTTCGGCCACCAGATCGACGCACCCTGCTCCGCCCCCTCACACGCGGTTGTAATCCACGGCTTTCCTTGCTTGTCTTTGTCGAACGAAAAGCAGCCAAAACGGCCTGTCGTTTTCGGATGGCCGGCGTAGGTCACCGTGACCGTATACTCCCGCCCTTCCCGCAAGCTTTGCGGGAAATCAACCCACAACGTGCGCTCTTCCCGGGTATAGCCAAGCGTCTGCCCCGCTAGGCTGATGCTCTCAACGGTCAGATTGGGGGCAAGTTCCAACTGAATGCGCTGTCCATCCGCCAGCATGCGAAACCGAATTTCATTCGTTCCACGAAGGGTCCGCGCGACCGGGTCGACACGCAATGTCAGGGCATAGGAGAGTAGATCGTTATTAGCCCTGTACGGGCCGTAACCGCCGCGTAGCAGATCATCGTGCGTAGGCGGCTTCAGCCCGTCTGGCTCATGTACCTGATCTGGCTTGCCGGTCGCCTTTGCGACCGCAGTTGATGATAATCGTGCAGCAGTTTGGTCCTTGGCGATACCGGCTTGAGCCTGTGCGTTATCGCCCAGCCATAGGCCCAGTAAGCACACCACAGTTCCCATCAAGCCGCATTGCATCATCCGTAGTATCGCATCGCGAGAAGAAACAGAAGGCACCACGGCCTACGACTCTTCCGTGGTTCGTCTGCCATAAAGCTCTGCGAAGATGGCCGGACGGCCACTCCAGCCAATTACTTACTAACGTACAACATCTGCGGCGTCATCCTGAGCGGAGCGAAGGACCTCTGTATTTCTCTGGCGTTGGGGAGCCGACAGACACATAGGCTTATTTTGCTGTGCCCGAATGATCAGCAGTCACGGTGCACAGTGAGTAATTGCTTTGATCTCTTCACCTGCGCGGAAGCGATCTTACTTGTATATCTGGAAAACAAGTAGAGCAGCCCGAAGGCTGCTCTACTTCTTCTTAAGTAACTCCGCGAGCAGACCCTACGCAGGATTCGGTGCACCCTCACCGAAGCCAGGCTTACGCCCACCCTCCGGCTTCAGAATCTGCTGCGTGTCGCCCGAACCCGGACCGGGATCGGCGGAGGCCAGAGCAGACTTCATCGGCGGCAATTCTTTGCCTGCGATAATTAGCTCGATCTCAGCAGAATCCAGCGTTTCCCGTTCTAGCAGAGCCTGCGACATCCGGTGCATGATCTCCTGGTTGGCTTCCAGCAAGCTGTATGCCGACCGGTAAGCCGCATCAACGAACCCACGAACCTCCGCATCGATCTGCTTTGCCGTGTCGTCCGAGAAGTCGCGCGACTGGCCGATGTCCCGTCCAAGGAAAACCTCCTGCTCCTTTTTGCCGAAGGTCATCGGGCCCAGCTTGCTCATGCCGAACTCGCAAACCATGCGCCGAGCGAGATCGGTCGCGCGCTCAATGTCATTCCCCGCACCGGTGGTCATCTTCTTTAGGAAGATTTCCTCCGCGCAGCGTCCGCCCATCATCATGGCTAGCTTTGTTTCCAGATAATCCTTGGTAACGGTGTGCTGATCCTCTTCGGGCAGGTACACCGTAACGCCCAAAGCCATACCGCGCGGAATGATCGTCACTTTGTGCAATGGGTCAGAGTGCTCGCGCAGTGCCGACACCAAGGTGTGGCCAGCCTCATGGTATGCCGTGATCTTCAGCTCTTCCGGGCTGCGCAGCATGCTCTTGCGCTCCGCTCCCATCAGTACCTTGTCCTTGGCAACCTCGAAATCGAACATGTGTACCGCTTTGCGATTGAAACGAGCCGCCGTCAGTGCCGCCTCATTCACCATGTTGGCCAGATCAGCCCCGGAAAAGCCCGGTGTGCCGCGTGCCAGGATGTTGAGGTTCACATCTTCCGCCATCGGTACCTTCTTCGAATGAACCCGCAGTACCTCTTCGCGTCCACGAATATCCGGGCGATCCACCACGACACGGCGATCAAAGCGGCCGGGACGCAGCAAAGCTGGGTCAAGTACATCCGGCCGGTTCGTCGCAGCGATCAGGATGACGCCGTCGTTCGCCTCAAAACCGTCCATCTCCACCAACAACTGGTTAAGTGTCTGCTCGCGCTCATCATGTCCGCCGCCCAGACCCGCACCGCGATGCCGGCCAACAGCGTCGATCTCGTCAATGAAAATGATGCACGGAGCATTCTTCTTGCCCTGTTCAAACAGGTCCCGCACACGGCTGGCACCCACACCGACAAACATCTCTACAAAATCCGAACCGGAGATCGAGAAAAACGGCACATTGGCTTCACCCGCCACCGCACGGGCCAACAGCGTCTTGCCCGTACCCGGAGGCCCGACCATCAGCACGCCCTTGGGGATGCGGCCGCCGAGCCGCTGGAACTTCTGCGCTTCTCGCAAAAATTCGATAATCTCCTTCAACTCTTCTTTCGCCTCATTTACGCCGGCGACATCCTTGAAGGTGACTTTTTTCTGCTGCATGCTCAGCAGCCGCGCCCGGTTCTTGCCAAAGCTCAGCGCTTTGTTTCCACCCGACTGCATCTGCCGCATCATGAACAGAAACAGCGCAAGAATGACCAGGATCGGCGCGACCTGCAACAGCAAGGAGAACCACAACCCACCCTGGGGGTCGTCGATGTTCACATTCACGCCATGGTCACGGAGGTCTTTATACAGCTCCGGGTAGTTCTGCGGAATGGTGGTGGAAAATGTCTCCTTGCCATCCTTGTACTTGCCCGTTGCCTTCGTCCCGGAAACAGTCACATCCGTGATCTTGCCCGCATCGGCATCGTTCTGCATCTCCGTCAGACTGATCGTGCGGTTGTGGCCCGCATTCATATTCTTAAGCACAAACTGCCAGCCCACCAGCAAGCAGGTTACTGCGACTACCCAGATCAACAACTGTTTCACAGTCGAGTTCAATGGACCCCTCGTTTCTAAACCCCGGATCTGCGTTTCACATCCCAGCCCACAGCCTTCCAGCGTGGGGAGCGATCCGAACAAAACCCATCCATTAGACGACGGCTGCGACGAGAAGGTGCATGGACCGCCATTCTCGTTTTCCCGGCAAATAGACTTCCCTAAATACTACCTCCGGTTTTCCGATCGCAGCAGGTCTGTTTCAGCGTTTCTCTACATCTTCGGCGGTAGAAGTTTCATATCGGGAAAGCCGAAGCTCCCGCGCCGATCGTTCCGCACGAAAACCATTCGCCAGTTCCAAACGGACGCCATTCCGTCCTCCACTCCGCGGGTCCGTACGCGCCCCTCGCGCCTCCGCCCCAACACCCGCCAGCGCAAGCAGCTTGCCTGTCTCCTCCGCACTCAACCGGCACCCCAGCGTCGCCGCGGCCCCCCGCAAAACGCGTCGCGCCAGCGCCGCTCCCATCCCCTTCAGGCGTTCCAACTCGATCGCCAACGCACGTTCCCCCACCGCCGTACTGAC
>CAXTNA010000141.1:0-308 GCA_964245535.1 uncultured Acidobacteriaceae bacterium
ACTTACGTCCTTCTACTCGCCAACGCTATCCACCCCCACGCCGGGCCGCCTATTTCTAACCTGCGGGGCGAAGTCGCCACAGCTGCCGCCCAGGCCTTGGGCCTTTACGTCGATCGCACGCCGATAGCTACCCTTCCCTCAACCCTCGGCACCTCGCCCCTTAAAACTGAACAAAACTCGCCACCCACCTCCCAGCTCGCCTCCCAGCCCAGAGCCGAACAGCACTCCCCACCTGAAGCGGAACACGCTCTTAGTCTGCCCGCCAGCTTTCAGCCGAGCGCAGCTCTTGACGCTGGATCCCAAAGGCC
>CAXTNA010000141.1:318-737 GCA_964245535.1 uncultured Acidobacteriaceae bacterium
CTGCGGAAGGCAAGTTCTCCGGCAAAGCTCGACCACATACGCCCACCCTTACCGGCATCGACGTCCTCGAAGCCACTCACTTTGCCGCCCTTACCGAAGCCGCCACCCGCCATACCAACAGCCTCCAATTTGGCCTTCTCACCAACCAGACCGGCGTCGATGCTCATGGTCACCGCACGATCGACCTTCTCGCCACGGACCTCCCCAAAGCCATCCCCAACGCCCGCCTCACCACTCTTTTTTCCCCCGAACACGGCATCTTTGGCCGCCAGGATACCGAGCACCTCCACGCCGAAACCGATCCCGTCACGAGCTTGCCCGTAATTAGTCTTTACGGCGCCCATGATCGCGACCGTCATCCCTCGCACGAGCAACTAGCTTCGCTGGACGCCGTCGTGATTGACCTCCAGGACGCCGGC
>CAXTNA010000141.1:747-6669 GCA_964245535.1 uncultured Acidobacteriaceae bacterium
ATTGCGTGCGCTTCTACACCTACGAGACCGTCGTCGGCTATTTTCTCGAGGCCGCCGCAGAGGAGCGCACGCAATACCACCACGACCTTGAGCTCATTTTGCTCGACCGTCCCAACCCGCTCGGTGGCAACGCTGTGGATGGCCCCATCTCTGACGCCGGGGTGGAATCCTACACCGACTACATGCCACTTCCCGTCCGCCACGGCCTCACCTTGGGCGAACTTGCCCGCTATATCAACCTGGCCAAGCATCTCGAAGCGCACTTAACTGTGGTTCCAATGCAAAACTGGCACCGTCACGACTTCTATGACGACACCGGCCTGCCTTGGGTGAATCCAAGCCCAAATCTACGTTCGCTTACGGCCGCGCTGCTATACCCGGGCTTGGCGCTCCTTGAAATGACCAACATTTCTGTCGGCCGCGGCACCACCACACCCTTTGAGATCTTCGGCGCAGGTATTCCTTCCTCGACCGTCCAAGGATCGACCGCCTCCGCCTGGTTCCGTGCCGCGCCGGTAGCCGAGGCCCTGAACGCTCGCGCTATCCCGGGAGTTCGCTTCACCACCACCACAATGTCGGTTGCTGAGGATAGTAACCACTATCCCTTTCACGGCCAAACCATCGAAGCAGTCCACCTGACGATCACGGATCGCAGCGCGCTCAACTCTCCAGAGCTCGGGGCTGAGATCCTGGCCGTCCTGCACCGCCTCTACCCCACACAATTTCAGTTCGAAAAGGCCATGCGGCTCGTAGCGAACCAAGCCACAATGAACGCACTCTCGCAAGGTGCCGATCCGCGTCAGGTTGCAACGACATGGCAACCTGGAATCACACGCTTTCGCAACGAACGCCAAGCAAGCCTGCTGTAATGAACCCGAACCGAAAAGGGCTTAGCCATGTAATCCTTAGCAAAGCGACGGACCTCCGTGCCCTGTCCGGATTACACCGGAATTCAAGGAGTACTGAGGTCCTTCGCTGCACTTACGACGACAGCAACCAATGCACATCGTAGATAGCTTACCGGCAGGCACCCTCGCTCGCTGTCACAGTGAGTGACGCGGTCCACGTCATTCCCCTTTACTATCCGCATACATTTTGTCGATCTGCTCCTTGTATTTTTCTGCGATCACGCGACGTTTCAACTTCAGGCTTGGGGTTAACTCGCCCTCCTGTACGCTCCACTCGTCCGGAACGACCGCGACCTTTTTAATCGTTTCGAAATGCGCGAGGCTGCCATTCACCTTGGCAATGATCTCCTCATAGAGCTTCTGCACTTTCGGGTCCCGCGCAAGCTTGGCGTGATCACCGTGATCGACACCGTTCTTTTTCGCCCATCCTTCCAATGCCTTGAAGTTGGGCGAAATCAGCACACTTACAAACTTCCGGTTGTCACCAATCAGCGCCGCTTGCTCCACCAGGGCATCGACCTTCAGTTTGCTTTCAACGGGTTGTGGCGCGACATACTTGCCGCCGGAGGTCTTTAGCAACTCCTTCTTTCTATCCGTGATCGACAAAAATCCGTTCTCAATTTTGCCGATATCCCCCGTCTTAAACCATCCATCCGGGGTGTATTCCTTTTTGGTCGCTTCCTCATTCTGCCAATATCCTGCAAATACGGAACTGCCCCGCACTTCCAGTTCGCCATCGCCCGCAAACCGCGTTTCGAGGTTCGGGATGACCTTGCCGACGGTGTTGGATTGGTATGCCTCAAACGTATTGCGCGAGATGACCGGCGCCGTTTCCGTCATGCCGTAGCCTTCCATGATGCGGATGCCCACGCCTAAGAACCAGTCTGTCGTTTCCTTGCCGAGCGGCGCGCCGCCGGACACATACAGCTTCACCTTGCCGCCAAATGCCTCCCGCACCTTCCCGAAGACAAATTCGTTGGCCGCCATCCATCCCAGGCCGGAAGGCGTTTTACCTTGCGCGACCTCGTGTTTGTGCTTGGCTCCCTGAGCCAGGGCCAGGTGCAACACCTTTTTCTGCATACCGTGAGCCCTGCCCTCCACGGCCTGCCGCACCTTTTCAAACACCCGCGGCACGGCCAGAAAGATCGTCGGCTTCACTGCCTTCATCGCAGCCGGGAGATCATCGAACTTGGGCAGGTAAGAGATCACCGCGCCGTGTGCGTACATCGCATAGTCCAGATGCCGTGCGAGTGCGTGACTCAGCGGCAAAAACGAGATTGAACTATCCCCCTGCTGAATCCGTAAATCGTCGGTCGAAAATTGCAGGTTGGACGCCATGTTGTCATGCGTCAGCATGACACCTTTTGGCTCGCCTGTGGTCCCGGAAGTGTAGATGATCGACGCCAGTTCCTCAGGTTTGGCGGACTTCAACAAGCTGTCAAACGCCGGGTCCGGTGCTTCCAGTTCAGGGGCGCGCTTCATGATTTCTGAAAAATTTTCAGCACCGGTGAAGACCCCGTCATCCCAAACCACGACATGCTCTACAGAGGTGATGCCCTCCGCCGCTTTGAGCAGCTTTTCATACTGGGCCTTCGTGGAAACGAAGATCACCTTTGCACCCGAATTATTCAGGATGTACGTCATCTGTTCGGGCGTAAGTGTTTGATATAGCGGCACATCGACCGCGCCGATGGCGAGCACGGCAAAGTCAACCACCGGCCACTCCCACCGGTTCTCGCCAACCAGCGCCACCCGGTCGCCGCGTTTGATGCCCCACTCTTGGAGCTTTTCGGCTACAGCCCGGACCCGCCCATACATCTGCTTGCCCGTGATGGGGCTCCATTCGCCACCGTTTTGCCATTGGGCAACCGGTTCCTCTCCACGTGCCGCGACTCGCACAAAAACATCGTTCAGCGTCGTCAACTCCAGCATTGTTCCCCGCCTTCCCCTTGTCTGTGTCTGCTTGGATGCAGACCGAACCTCCGCCCGAAACCTGCCGGTTGGAGTAAATGTCTCAAATTGCTCAACGGCCCGGCGATCCGGCTTGTCCGCTGCCTGTGGACGCAACGCGAGGGAAATAGCCGGCACGCGTCCGTACCTGCAAACCGCGTACACCCTTTTCCTTTGCTTCCACGTGAATCTGCCGGTATCCGCCGATCGAAGGCGGTTTCGTACTGCGGTACGCGATCGTGTATTGTTGCCGGATATCCTGCGCCACCTCGCGTGCCAGGCCGTCGACATCCTTCAAGGAATGTGGGAAATACGCGGCGCCGCCTGTCTGCTCGGCTAGCTCGGACAGCACCTCACGAGAGTGCCGCGATTCGCTGCGCGTGACATCCTCGCCGAAGAGCAGGCCGATGCAATAAATCGCTGGACCGTCGAGCTCCTGCACGCGACGAATCGCCTGCTCCAGCGTTGCGCTGGAAGCGTTATCATCGCCATCGGTCACAATCAGCAGAACCTGCTTGGGTCTTTTCCCGTTCTTGGCTAAGTAATCCGCCGAAGCGATCACAGCGTCATATAGCGCCGTCCCGCCGCTGGATTTAATGTAACTCAGCCCTTGCTGCAGCTTGGAAATGTTATCCGTAAAGTCCTGATCGATGTAGGCCTCGGAACTGAAATCTACAAGAAACGCTTCATCCTGCGGGTTCGACAACCGGACAAGATCCAGCGAGGCTGCGTCCACCGCAGCGCGCTTGTCATACATTGACCCCGAGCTGTCGATGATGATGCCAAGCGATACCGGCAGGTCCTCGTGCCGAAAGCCAAGAATCGTCTGCGGAACGCCGTCTTCGTATACGTGAAAGGCGGCTTCGGGCAGGTCTCCGATCATGCGTCCGGCATTATCCACCACAGAGGCATTTAGACGCACTTCATACGCGTCAGCCTTCAGAGTGAAGCGTCCATTCTGCTCCGTTACCACACCGGCCTGCCCATTCTGCCCCGGCCCTGCCTTGCCCGTCGGCGACACATTTGCCGTGGGCGCCGGCAACACCGGATCAGGCGAAGGCACAGGGTCGCTGTCTATCGCTGGCGGAAGCTGCGGGTTCGTCACAGGCGGTGCTGCGACGGCCTGCGTCGGTGCGTTCTGCCCGAACATGGTTACCGGGAGCAGAATCGATAGAAAAACTATGGCGAGCGCGGTCCAAAGCCAGTCCGCCTTACTGCGATGGTGCATAGTACCCCTCGCGATTGTGTACCGTGAGCTCCGGCAAGCCCGGCGGCGGCAACAACCGCACACTCACTTTACGCCACACCCCGTTATGCCTGCGATCCGTCGGCGTATACCCAATGACATACTCGTTGCGCAGCTCTTCGCTGATTCGCTCAGCAATGTCGGTAAGGTCCTGGATGTCGCGTACCTGGAAGAGCCGTCCACCGGTCGCGTCAGACAATGCATGGAGCAACTGCGGTCCGTTCTGCTCTTCCACCGTCGGTGCATAGGCGTCGAAGATGCCGACCGAATAAATCTGGACCTCGCTTTCCCGCACCGCCCGCGTCAGTTCCCCTTCGGTGTAGCGGCTTCGGTTGTCGCCCCCGTCTGAAACCACCAATAAAGCCTTGCGCGTGTATTTGGCCACACGGAGTTTGTTCACCCCAAGGTAGATTGCATCGATCAGCGCAGTCCGGTTTTCCGGCTTCAGCATCACCATGCGCGCTTCCACATCCTCGACGTCCGAGGTGTAATCCACCAACACCGCCGGCCGGTCGTTGAAGCCGACCACAAAAAACTCATCCTGCGGATTGCAGGTTCGCAGGAACTCGCTCAACGCCTTCCGTGCACGCACAAATTTCGATTGCATGCTTCCGCTCAGGTCGAAGATGATGCCGATCGACAGCGGCGCATCTTCTGTGGCAAAGCTCTTGATCGTTTGTTGCGTGTTGTTGTCAAACAGCTGAAAGTTCGTCCGCTCCAGCCCTGTGACGAGCCGATTTTGCGGGTCCGTGACCGTCATCGGCACCAGCACCAGATCCGCGTTGACGAGGATCGACGATCCTCGATTTGAAGTCGCCTTGGTCGTCACATCATTGCCGGAAATGACCGGCGTCGTTGCTTTCGGTGCAGGCGGCGCCGGCGTGGCCGTATGCACGGTATCCAGTGGACTTTCCTGTGCATAAAGATGCCCGCCCCCTGCCAGGAGCAGGAGCACGGCGAACACCTCGCAACACTTGGCTCCGGTACGCAAAGCTCGACAAAGGAAAAGAAGGAACTGGTTACTGCACATGGAGGCCTCCGCGAGATGGCGCGCCAAACCACCCATCGCGTGCGCATAGACTATCCCACCCGGCCTTCGCCGTCTATTCCCCATCCGCATTGAAGAACACCTCTCCACAAATCCGTCATCCAGGCTTCACCTCCATCATCCGTACAATAGGCACAATGGCCCGCCTGTATCCCTTCCGCGCTCTCCGTTACGATCCCGCCCGCGTCAACATGGCCGATGTGGTAACACAGCCCTACGACAAGATTTCGCCGGACATGCAGGAGCGTTACTACAACAAGAGCCCCTACAACCTGATCCGCCTCGTGCTGGGCAAGCGCTACCCGCAGGACAGCGACGAAAACAATGTGTACACCCGCGCGGCCGATACTTTACAGGCATGGCGTGCCGAGGGCATTCTCCGCGAAGAAACCGAGCCCGCACTCTACGGCTATGCGCAACCCTACACCGTCCCCGGCAGCGGCGCGACCCGTCCCGGCGAGATTAAGGAACGCCGTGGCTTCATCGCGCTTGGCCACCTTTATGACTACGCCGAGCAGGTCGTCTTCCGCCACGAGCAGACCTTTCCCAAGCACAAATCCGACCGCCTTGCGCTCTTCAAAGCTCTTCGCGCGTACCCCGAGCAGATCTACATGCTCTACGCCGACCCCACCTTCACCGCCGAACACCTCCTTTTCGATACCGCCGACAACCAGCCCCGCCCCGCCGATCTTGAGATCGTCGACGAGTACGGCGTGAAGCACCAGGTTTGGAAACTCACCGACCCTCTCCTTATCGGCAAGATCCTTGAA
>CAXTNA010000142.1:0-2164 GCA_964245535.1 uncultured Acidobacteriaceae bacterium
TCGTCGACCAAAATCGCGATTCTGGCCTTGCGTTGCGGATCGGTGAGATCGGCGGAATCTGCATCTTGCCAGGCGCGCAGCCAGCGAGTGCGTTGCCCGGGTGGTGGGATGTGCAATTCCAACCCGGAAACACGTATGAGTGCAACATGGGTGGGCTGATGCAGCAGGCCGCGCAGGCTGGTGTGGAAAGAAAAGTAGCGCACGGCCAGCATGGGATGCGCGGGGCCGGCAGAGCCCGCCCCCGTAGCGGCGGGCAAACGCAGACCGGAGCCTTCGACCTCGATCCCTTTCAGAAGCGAGATGCTGAGGTGATCGAGCTCCACGGGCGCGTCAAAGCGGGCGGACAGGGTCTCGACGATGCGGCGGCGCAGGATCGGTTCGGCGTTGTGGAGCAGGTATTCTGCGCCGAGCGCAAGAGCAACGCAGACGAGCAGGGCGAGGGCGGCGACCGGCCTCCACCAGCGGCGGCGTCGGATCGTGTGCGGGTGGGCGAACCTTTCCGTGCTTGCTTGAACGCTCACCCGGTACATGGCCTCGTTCCGTTGGACGCCGCGACGCGGGGATGGGTGCGAGTGATGCGTGGAACTTCGAATCGCGAAGCAAAGCTTGCCGCAGCCCGAACAGAGAGCACCCCGCCCTTTATCAAAAATCGACAAAGAACGGGGCACCCACCGCCGTGGCAGCAGCGACATCGTTATGAATGACTTTCCCTTCACCTTGTCTCAAGCGTGTGAGGTAGGCTTCAAGGATGCGAGCCTGGTTTTCTGTGAAAGCAACGCGTCTGCACCGGAAAGCGCGTATTTCAGCTATCGCTCTGGCGTCGTGTACCTTCAGCGCGCCCTTATGCGGTTTCGCGCAAACGGAGGTTCCGCAGGCGCGCATGGTTCCCGCCGCAAGGGTTTCCGATCTTCTGCCCGAAGCGCCCATTCCGATGCCGGCAAAGGTATTCCCTGCAGCGTTTGCTGAAGCCACTGATCCCCAACCGGCCGACGAACAAGTCTCCATCAAGGGATTTCCAAAGCGGATCCTTTTCGACGAGCTCGCTGCCTTTCGTTCGCCGGCGCACCTGCGCACGAGGGACCTCGTTTGGCTGCTGCCGCTTGCCGGTGCGAGCGCGGCGAGCTTCGCCACCGACACGCATGCCATGCGGGACGTGGTCAGCCGTGATACCTCGTTCCATCAGTCCAATGTCACGGCTTCTGACGCCATGCGCGATGTTTTTATCGGTGTGCCGGTCGGCTTGTTCACCCTGGGCGAAGCGGTGCATGACGACAAAGCGCGGGAAACGGGGCTGCTGGGCGGCGAAGCGATGATCGACGCCTACCTGCTGGGCGAGGTCGTGAAGCTGGTGACTTTTCGCGAGCGCCCGAATGTTGACAAGGCTCGCGGCGCGTTTTATCAAAGCAGCGCGGGTGTAGACTCGTCGTTTCCCTCCGGGCATGCGATCGTGGCTTGGTCGTCTGCGGCTGTGCTGGCGAGCGCATACCATGCCCCCTGGCAGCAGGCCGGCGCGTATACGCTGGCTACAGGCGTGAGCCTGACGCGGGTGCTCGGAGAGCAGCATTTTCCTTCCGATGTGTTGATCGGCAGCGCGGCCGGATGGCTGATCGGGCACTATGTGTATCGGGCGCACCATCGCACGCCGCGAGGACAACGCGAAGGGCAATGCGATGGAGCACGAGGCTTCGTGCGCGACACAGGCGTTAGCGAAGCAGGAGGGCCGGATGCGGGTGCTGGTGGTGGAAGACGAAGTCCGGCTTGCCGAAAACATTGCGGCGGCCTTGCGTGAGGCGTCCAGCTATGCTGTGGACCTTGCAGCAGATGGCGAAGAAGCGCTGCTGCTGTGCGGCATGCGCAGTTATGACCTCGTGCTGCTGGATTTGATGCTGCCAAAGATGCCCGGCCAGGACGTGTTGAGGCGCCTGCGCGCAGCGAATGAGGCGACGCCGGTGATGATCCTGACCGCTGTGAGTGAAACACGCAGCACGATCGATCTGCTGAACCTCGGTGCCGATGATTACCTGACCAAGCCGTTCGATTTGGGGGAGTTGCTGGCGCGGGTCCGGGCGCTGATCCGGCGCGGCAAAGGGGTGCGGCAGGCGGTGTTGCGCTTTGGCGTGTTGACGCTGAATCCGGCGGAGCAGGTGGTGACCAGTGCCGGCGC
>CAXTNA010000142.1:2174-6647 GCA_964245535.1 uncultured Acidobacteriaceae bacterium
CGATCTGTCACCGACGGAATACCGCATTCTGGAGTACCTGATGCATCGGCCGCGCAACCTGGTGCCGAAACGGGAGTTGCTGGAGCACATGTACGATTTCACTTGGGAACACCACTCGAATGTGATCGAAGCGCATGTGTCGAACCTGCGGCGCAAGCTGCGTGCGACCACGGCGGCGGTGCTGCTGGAAACGGTGCGCGGCCGCGGCTACCGTTTGGCGAATGTGAGTGCGGAAGACGCATGAGAAGCGCTTCGCTGACGCGGCGGGCCCTGGGCACGGTGTTGCTTGCCGAACTGCTATGCGCATTTGCACTCTCGGGTACGGCGTTATTGCATGAACGGCAAAGCCGGTTGCACGCTTTTGATGTGAGCCTGCAAGGGCGCTCCGATTCGCTGCTGGGCGCGGTGCAGGACGCCGAAGATCCGGACGACAACGTCGCGATCGATCCGGCGGAGCTAAGCCTGCCCGCCGCCGATGTGTATGCGGTATACAACCAGGGCGGCCGCTTGCTGGGTGCCTCCGCGCACGCGCCGGCGGTGTTGATTGCACGCGAAGCCAGCGGGTTCAGCGATAGACGATGGAATGGCCACGATTACCGTGTGCTGCAGCGGGAAGCGTTGCGCATCATCGACCGCGAAGAATACGGGGCCAAAGGGTTGCGACGGCCGGTGACGCTGGTGTACGCCGCGCGCACGGGCCACATTTGGCATGAGATCTTCGAGGCCGCTGAATTCTATGTCGTGGTGAGCGTGCTCCTGCTGTTCGTGACGACAGGGCTGTTGCTACTTCTGCTGCGACGCGTGTTGCAACCGCTTGATGGCCTCGCGGTTGCGGCTGGCAGCATCTCGGCGAGCGCGCTGCAGTTTAAAGCGCCCCCTGAAGCGTTGCAACTGCGCGAGCTTGCACCGTTGGCGATGGCGCTTTCGGCGGCGATGGGTCGTTTGCGCGCGGCTTTTGCACGGCAACATCGCTTTGTGGGCGATGCGACCCATGAGCTCAAAACCGCCGTGGCGGTGGTGCGTTCGACGGTGCAGTTGCTGACGTTGCGGCCGCGCTCCGCCGAGGAATATCAGGCAGGGCTCCAGCGGGTGCTTGACGACAATAGCCGCGTGGAAGAGTTGGTGTCGCGCATGTTGCTGTTGGCACAAATGGAAGAGCCCGCAGCGGCGCAGGCGGCGGTCGTCGATCTGGCACAAAGCGCGGCAACCGTGCTGCGGCGGGTGCAAAGCTTTGCGGAGGCGCAGGGGGTGATGCTCCAGATGGCAGCGTGCGGGCCTGTGCCCGTGCGGCTCGCGCCGGACAGGGCGGAGGTGCTGCTGTCGAATCTGGTGGTGAATGCCGTGCAACACAGCACGCCGGGCGAAACGGTGTGTGTTGCGTTCGAACGGGAGCATGGGAAGCACGCTGTCTGCACAGTTACAGATCACGGAACCGGCATCGCCCCTGAAGCGCTGCCGCATGTGTTTGAACGGTTCTTTCGTGAGGACAGATCCCGTTCCCGCGCAACGGGCGGCGCGGGATTGGGGTTGGCCATCTGCCACGCCATCGTGGAAGCTGCACACGGTTCCATTGTCGTGCAAAGCACGCCGGGGCAGGGTACGGAGGTACGTGTCACCTTCAGCTTGGCTTAACCTCCCTGCGAGAGGATTGAGGTGCGCCGGCGTTGCCGGCCTGGAGATTTCATGCGTTTCGCTTTTGCCCGACCGGCCAAACTTGCAGCGGCCACCTTGCTTACTTTGTGTTTCGCGGCTGCGGTTGCGCAGCAGCCGTACCATGTTGTCGATCACTGGAAGATTGGCGGCGCGGGTGGCTGGGATTACCTGCTGGCCGATCCGAGCGCGCATGTGGTGTACCTCACGCATGGTCCGCGGGTCGACGTCATCGACACGAAGACAGGCAAAAGTGTGGGCGCGATTACAGGGCTGAAAGGCACACATGGCGTGGCGCTCGATCCTGACGGCAAGGTTGGCTACATCTCCGATGGCGGTGCGAATGCTGTGGTCGTGTTCGACCGCAAAACCTTTGCGATCCTGGCGAGCATCCCCGCAGGCACGAATCCGGACGGCATGACCTATGAGCCGGTGACGAAGACGATATGGGCCTTCAACGGCCGCAGTAAAAATGTCACCGTGATCGACACGGCGTCGCGCACGGCCGTGGCGACGATTGATTTGCCGGGCAAGCCCGAGTTTCCGCAGCCCGACGGCAAGGGGCACGTGTTCGACAACATCGAAGACAAGAACACTGTTGTCAAGCTCGATGCACGATCCAAAACGCTGACGGCAAGCTGGCTCTTAACCGATTGCGAGTCGCCTTCAGGCATGGCGATCGATCCCGCGCATCACCGTTTGTTTTCGGTGTGCGACGGCGGCAAGATGGCGGTGGTGGACACCGAAAGCGGCAAGCAGATGGCCACAGGATCGATCGGCGCCGGACCCGATGCCGCCGGCTACGACGCGAAGCGGCAGATGGCGTTCAGTTCGAATGGGCAGGATGGGACGCTGAGCGTCGTCGATGCGGCGAATGGGTATAAGACGGTGGAAATCTTGCCGACGCAGAAGGGTGCACGCACGATGACCTATGACGACGTGATGGATCGTGTGTATCTGGTGACAGCAGACTTCGGCGCTCGCCCCGAACCGACCGCGGCAAATCCACGGCCACGGCCGGCGGTTGTGCCGGATAGTTTTACGGTGTTGGTCGTGGGGCGGTAGGGCTGCAGATGTTCGTGGTTCATTGGTGAAGCAGAAGGCACGGCTTGCGTCGTGCCTTCTGCTTTGCGCGCCTGAATGAGTTCCCAAGTACTGAACGAAAGTTCCGAAGCTGCAGAGCAAGGACGAACCGGAACCAAGGTGTGCGTTCGGAATAATGGAAGCTCCTTTATCCAGCGCTGAAGGCGCTTTACGACCACGGTCTACGCCGTCGCTACCGGCGCAAGGTGCCGCGTCAGCAGGAAGTAAATTACCGGCGTCACGATCAAGCTCAACAACATCGAGACCAGCAAGCCGCCGATGACCGCGATGGCCAGCGGCTGCAGCATCTGCGAGCCTGCGCCGAGCGCCAGTGCCAAGGGCAGCATGCCGCTGATCGCAGCGAGCGCGGTCATCAGGATGGGGCGCAGGCGGCGTTGCGCTGCCATCAGCATGGCTTCGCGTGCGTTCGAGCCTTCGGCGCGGTAGCGTTCATCGGCATCGAGCAGCAGGATGCCGTTTTTTGCCACAATGCCGATGACCATGATGAGCCCCATAAAGCTGGCGACGTTGAATGTGGTACCGGTAACGAGCAACGCGCCGACCACGCCCGTGATCGAGAGCACCGACGAGGTAAGAATCGCCGTGGGCGCGGCGAAATTGCGGAACTCCGTGAGCAGGACACCGAAGACGAGCACAAGCGCCATCACCAGCACACGCGCGAGATCGCCAAACGATTTCTGCTGCTCCTGGTAGGTACCGCCGTACTCTACGCGCACGCTGGCTGGCAGGTGCATGGCGGCCACGCGCGCCTGCACCTGCTTCACAGCGGTGCCGAGGTCCGTGCCTTCGAGCCTGCCCGTAACAACGACCAGGCGTTGCAGATTTTCGCGGCGAATCTCGTTCTGTGGCGGCAGTGGGGTGATGTTGGTCATCGAGCCCAGGGAGGCCGTGTGCCCGGAACTGGAATTAAACACGGTGTTGCGGATGCTATCGAGCGACTGCCGCGTTTCTTCGCCCAAGCGCACGCGCACGGTGTACGGGCGGCCGTTGCTGATAACGGGCTGCGTGGTTTCCACGCCGTCCAGGATGGCAGTGGTGTTTTCGGCGACCTCCTGCGGCGTGAAGCCAAAACGCGCGGCGAGTTGTGGATCGACCTCGAAGTTGGTGGCCGGCCCGCTCAGTGTGTTGTCGATGCCGTTTTGCACGTCGACGACGCCATCGACTTTTTTGATCTCGTTCGCAACACGCGGGCCAAGTTGGTTGAGCAGGGCCGGGTCTTGCGCATACAGCTTGATCTGGATGGGTTCGGGGGAGTTGGATAGGTCGCCGATCATGTCTTGCAACACCTGCACGAACTCGATGTCTAATGCGGGCTCTTCGGCCTTGATCTTGGCGCGAAGGTCCGCCATGATTTCATCGATGCCGCGGCTGCGCTTGCCTTTCAGGCTTACGCTGATGTCGCCATAGTTGCTTTCCGTTACAGCGACCAGGCCGAGTTGCAGACCGGTGCGGCGACTTGTACTTTCCACCTCCGGCGTGGCGCGGAGAAGCTCATCAACATGATCGAGCACTTTGCCTGTGGAGTTGAGCGAGCTGCCCGCAGGCATGATGTAGTCGACGATGAAGCCGCCCTCGTCCATCTCCGGCAACAGGTCCGAGCCGAGACCGCGGTAGCCGAAAAAGCAGCCGATCGCGAGCAGCACACATACCAAGCCCAGCGCGAGTGGCCGACGCAGCGACCAGTCGAGTGTGCGGCGGTGAAGGCCCATGATGCGGCCC
>CAXTNA010000143.1:0-3351 GCA_964245535.1 uncultured Acidobacteriaceae bacterium
GATGGGCGTAAAGGAGCGGCGCTCGG
The DNA here is from genome assembly GCA_964245535.1 of uncultured Acidobacteriaceae bacterium. Classification (GTDB taxonomy): domain Bacteria; phylum Acidobacteriota; class Terriglobia; order Terriglobales; family Acidobacteriaceae; genus Granulicella. The sequence continues at coordinate 27 of CAXTNA010000143.1, forward strand.
GGGCGTCGAGCCAGCCGTCGTCTTCGCCATGGGCGGTTGGAAGGATTTCTAGAAGCGGGGCATGAAGGTCGGTGCCGGCTCCTGATCCAGCGCTGAGAGATGGCTGGGTGGTGCCGTTCCTATGCTGGAGGGAGCGATTGGATTCGAGCTCCTCTTCCGAATCTCCTGGGCGCAGCGGGGCTGCGGCAGCGGCAAGCTGTGCGGCGAAGGGGGCAGCGGCCGCGCTGGCGGCGGCCAAGCCGGAAAGGGTGGGGGTGTCGACACGGGTGCGCGGCATGCCGCCCCAGACGGATTCTTCCCCAATCTCATCCCCAGGCGCGAGATGGCTGTTGCTGCGAGTGGCGTCGAGAAGGGGAGTATCTTTGCGGCGGCGAAACAGGCCCAAAAGGCCGGCGAGAAGGGAATTGCTATGGGTTTCCATGGGTTCGGCGGCTTCCGTGGCCTCGGCGGCGAGGCGGTCGCGGGCGGAGGTGAATTCGGTTGCCGCGGGCTCGGCCGGATTGGCTCGACGATGGCGCCAGGAGGCGAACTGCTCATGGCCGCTGTGCAGGAAAGCGAAGTGGCCGCTGAACCACTCGGGCGCGGTGCCTATCGCGAAGCTGGTGGCCAGATACAACGACAAGGCAACCGTAAGCCCGGTCAGCACGGCAGCGCCCGGTGCGTTGAACAGGTGTATGAGCGTGTCGGCAAGCACGCGGCCTTCGACGCCGGGGAGCGGCAAGGCGCCCTTCCAACTCACACGCAGGGGCAAAAGGGCAAGACCTGCGGGCGCAAAGAGCAGCCAAAGCAGGAGGCCGGCAGCCTTGATCCAGCCGGCGCCTACCTCCCGCGAGCGTACCCAGGAAATGCCGACACGACCCAGCATCAAGGGCATCAGCAGCGCCGCAACACCCATGGTTTGCAGAACAAGGTCGGCGAGGTATGCGCCCAGCAGCCCGGTCCAATTGTGCGCGGGGTGGGTCGGATTGAGGCTGCCGCCCACGGTGTCAAACGACGGGTCGGCGGGATTGTAGGTAGCCAGGGCGAGGAGAAGAAGGATGGCGGCGGCCAGTACGGCGAGGCCGAAGACCTCATTCAGCCGGCGGCTGGGCGTGGGTGCATACACAAGGCGTTGCGACTTCATGGTTGGGGACACGCGAAGGGGCCGGCGCGCGCAAGGCGCGGCGACGCAGCAACGGCAATCACCAGAGCACCTTCATTTTGGCACATAGGGGCGGGTCCGACTCTGAGATTCTTCAGATTTTTCGCGAAGGGCGGGATGGGGATCCATGGTGGACCCTGTTGCCGGTTTGGCGTTCAGGTAAACCACGATTCAGGGGAACCTCGTTGAAGTTCTCGCGTGAAGGCAAACGCCCGCAACGTCTGCGCATCTTTCAAGGAGAAGAACGCCGCCTGTGATTGGGGTGGAACACGCAAATCGGCCGGGCGGCATGCCCCTCGGCGAGCGTGAGTTCCGGCTTGGCGGCGCAGACAAATTTGGGACGGGAAAGAACAGGAGACGACGATGGCAAATGAGTTGGATGGTTCGGAAAAGAACAAAGAAACCGAGCGGGTATTGCTGGCTGTGATCAAGGTGTTGATTGATGGGCAGAAGGGCTTTGCCGACATTGGCGAGCACCTGAAGGATGAGACCCTGAAGCGTTACTTCCTGGCGGAAAGCCTGAAGCGCGCGAACTTTCGGGCCGAGTTGGAAAATGAGCTACACCGTGCGGGCATGGCCGATGTGAAAGAGTCCGGCACAACCGTCGGCGCCGTGCACCGTGTGTGGGGCGACCTGAAGGCACAGCTCGGCCTGGGGAACGATCACCAGTTGCTGGCGACTTCGGAGCAGGGTGAGGATGTGGCGAAGAAAGCCTACAAGGAAGCGCTGGAAAAAGATCTGCCGCTGCCGGTTCGGCAGTTGCTGACCGAACAGCAGGCGCACATCAATAACTCGCATGATTATGTGAGGAATCATCGGGATGCGTTGGCTAGCAAGTAGGGGCGTTTTGTGGCGAGAAGGGCGGCTTTGGCCGCCCTTTCTATTGCATGCTGTTGAGGAACCGATGACTGCAGGCCGTTTTGCGATGGGTTGTCTTTACCTGGTTGCCGGGGCGGGGCATTTTGTCGCCACGCGCGTGTACCTGGGCATCATGCCGGACTACCTGCCGGCGCATCGCGCCCTGGTACTGCTTTCCGGCGGCGCGGAGATGGCGGGGGGTTTGGGCGTTCTGCTCTCGCCGACGCGTCGCGTTGCAGCTTGGGGGCTGGTTCTGCTGCTGATCGCGGTCATGCCGGCAAATGTGTGGATGGTGCAGCATGCGGCGCGGTACCGGCCGCTGCCATTGTGGGCTTTATGGGCGCGCTTGCCGCTGCAAGTGCCGCTGGTGTGGTGGGCTTGGTTGTATACGCGGGCTTGATGCGAGTGACGCTGGTTAAGCCTGCTTTTCTTTCTGTCATTCCCGAAGGGAACCTGCTGCCTTTGAGAGCACGCGAAAGACTTACGTGGGATAGACTCACCGCAAGCCCCCGTATATTTTATTTTCGTGCAGCGCCGTGAGTACCACTTCTGGGTTTATATCCTTGCGAGCCGATCAAGAAATTTGTATATCGGCTTCACCAACAATCTCCCTCGCCGGCTCGTACAACACCGTGAACATCGCTCCGGTGCATTCACCGCGAACTACAAAATTGATCGGCTTGTCTATTTTGAGTACTTTCGCTATGTTCGCAGCGCGATTGCCCGCGAAAAGGAACTGAAGCATTGGACTCGATCGCAGAAAATGGCACTTATCGATAAGCTCAATCCGACGTGGGAAGACCTTGTACCAAGGGAGGCATCAGTGAGTACACAGACAGCAGGTTCCCTGCGGGAATGACAGAAAGAAAAGCAAGGTAACTCATCGCGCCACAACGTGTTTTGGGCACCTTCGACTACATCCCATTTGTTTATACTCAATAGCCGATGTGATTTAAGTACAACACAACGCCGCTGGCCAGGATGCAATACACGCCAAAAAGCCACCAGCGGCCGTTTTCCAGCCAGGAACTCAGCCAACGCAGGGCGGCCAGGCCGGCGAAGAAACTGAGGGCCATGCCGATCAAGGAATAGGCGATGCTGTCGTGCAGGTTGACAGGCACACCGGTGGCGGTGGCTGCGTGTGAGGCTTTGACGAGTCGCATGACTTCACGGCCGATGACGGCCGGGGTAAGAATCACGGCTAACGCGAAGGAAAAGCGCTCGGCACGCTCGCGGTTGGCTCCGGTGAGCAGGCCCGTGGAGATGGTGGAGCCGGAGCGCGAAAAGCCGCGAAACGGCAGGGCAAGCCCTTGCACGGCACCCATC
>CAXTNA010000143.1:3361-5593 GCA_964245535.1 uncultured Acidobacteriaceae bacterium
CTCATAGGCGCTGCGGCTGCCGAGTTCTACGCGGCCCCGTTCCCGCAACCCCGCGATCAGAATCAGGACGCCTGCGGCAAAAAGGGCGGCGGCAATGAGATCGAGGCGGGAAAAGAGCAGTTCGATTTCAGCCTTGGGCGCGCCTTTGAAGGCTGTTTTCTGGATGATTTCGATGATCGGGTAGCCGATCATCGCCGTAAGCACGGTGGCCCAAACGGCACGGATGACGAAGCGCTTGAACGCGTCGGAGGTTGAGAAGTAAGCGCGTTTCCATTGGTTCCAGAAGTAGAAGATGACCGCAAACATCGTGCCGGTGTGCAGCATGACGAGGATGAGGGTCATGGCCGGGGAGGAGGGATCGAGCCCCATCAGCTTTTCCGCCACGACCACGTGTGCGGAGCTTGAAACAGGCAACAGTTCGGCGAGGCCTTGGACAATGGCCAGGATCAATACCTTCAGCAGGGGCATACAGGCCCGATTCTAGCGTCTTGGCCGGGAGTTCGGGCGGCGATTTCACGAGAAACTCGCGAAGGAATCTACCATTCGCGAGTTTTGCCCGAATGGTGAAGCAGAAGACCAGGAAAGCCATCCGGGTTGGGTGGCTTTCCTGGTTGTCATGTTTGCGGCATCAAGATCATGATGCTTCCGTTGTCGTTCCAAGACCGCAAAACTGCAGGTCTCTCCACTGCGAGGATGATGAAACTATCCGCTTCGGTCGAGAGGACACTCCAGGGTGGGCTGTTTGCTTCAAGCAAAGAGGCGACGGCGCATGGTGCCGGCCACGGCCAGCAAACCGGTGCCAAACAGGGCGATGGAGCCCGGCTCCGGCGTGACCGCGTTGGGGGTGACCGTGATGTCGACGTTTTCGAAGACGATCGCGCCGTTGGAACGCTCCAACAGGGCGTCATCAGCACCGCCGCCATCGAACAAATTGATCTGGGCGCCGTTGCCAAGAATGTAGGAAAGGCCGCCCGAATCGAAGTTGCTTTCGTCGACGCTTGGGATGAAGAGCAGGTTGTCGTTGGGGGGAGTGTAACCGCCGTTGGTCTCAGTGGGAAAAGTGCCTACCGGTAGCAGGCTTTCGATGGGACGATTGACGCCGTTCCCGGTGTCGGTTGTCCCGGTAACGGCGGTGACGAGGTACTCGCCGTTGCCTTGGGCGGTGGCGGTGAAGGTGCCGGAGCCGCTGAACGGATCAGCTGCCGTGCCGAAGCTGAAGTGGAAGTCGTCGGCGAAAGCGGCGGTGGAGGCAAGGGTCGAAAAAGCGACCCCTGCTAGCAAAAGGCGCAGGGCGGTCATGAGATCTCCAAAATTTACAGTGAAGTGATGGAACTTCAAAACGTGAAGAAGCAGTGCAATAGATCGCAGTCGGCTTGGCGCAAAGCTGCGGGCCCGGAAAATGGGGTACCCCGAGGCGCATGGGTGAAGGATGGCGGCCCATGCGCCTCGAAGTGGAGGTTAGATCGTGTTGATCCGTCCGTTGAAGCCGTTTGGGAAGAAACCGCCTTTATGGGCGCCGGTCGTCATGGTTTGATAGGCGATTTGCAGAACCTCGCTGGTGGTGCGGATTACCGCAAGCGAGGTGTTTGGGGAATCGTCAAAGTAGTTGAAGCCGGCCGGGGGTGGGACGATGTCAAGCGCATCGACGGGCGAGATCGACAGGTTATTTTGCTTGCAAAGCAGTTGAATGTTGCCTGAATGCAAGGCTTCAACCAGCGCGATCTGGACGGCAGTCTGGAGGGCTGCCGGGCTTAACAGCGTGGCTGCGCCGCCATAGGCTGAGACGCCGGTGATCTCGAAGTCGCGCGCCAACGTGAGATAGGTGGGCAGGGCATTCATTTGGCCGAGCACATCCAGCTTGATGGAGGGCTTCGAGATGGTGTATTCCGCGCCAAGTGCTGAGCGGATCAGCAGCACGTGATCGACCTCATCGCGCATCAACTGCTCAGTCACTGCCGCGATCGGCCCGGTGCTATTAAAGGAGCTGAACGGCACCTTGTAGCCGCCGGTCGTGGGACCGACTTTGCCGATGGCGCCTGAGACCGGGACGCCGTTTTCTTCCAGCGACTTGCCCGTGACGGCGTAGCTGTAGAATTCGGCCTCGAGGTACTCGAGATTGAGCGCGAACTGCAGCACTTCGATGTCGGCTGCGGTGAGTCCGGCTGCATGCACCGAGGCCGGGCCGAGGTGGAGTGCGCCAGCAACTTTGACGCTATCGAGCACGCCCATATC
>CAXTNA010000143.1:5603-6584 GCA_964245535.1 uncultured Acidobacteriaceae bacterium
CCGGCATAGCTGCCCTTGCGAAGAAAGTTACGGCGATCCAGCTTGCGGCTTTCCGAATTTCCTGTGTTGGGAATGTCGGCACTGGGGGACGTGCCTGTTTGTTTTTGGTCTTTCATGGGAGAACTCCTGCTTGCGGTCCGAAAAGTTAAAGAGCGTCACGTGGAGCAATGCAGAGCCCAGAACACATACAAAACCGCAATCTTGGACGTGCGCAGAAGCGAAACGCGGAAGCATTCAGAAGCGCGCTCGATACATCTGCATGAAAGAATGACGGTGCGTTCGGGGCCCGTACATCGCGGAGTTCGTGACCAAAGCAGGAGCGGCAAAGAGCCTAGAAGAACAGGAAGAGCAGTGCGGCATGTGTGCTTTTGTACGCGCCGCGCGGAACGTCTCGCCATCGAGGTAGCAGAAATCGTCTAAGGCGGAAGCTACCACCTTTGTGGGATAAGGGTCAAAAGAATTTTCGATAACAGCGCCGATATGGGCGCAGGATGGCAAGTGTATGGTGCCGGGGATGTTTCGATTGAGCGGGAGGCGGTAAGGGAGCATGGGACTCGACGCCGCTTTTGGTGGGCGGGCCAGTCGCCTGATTGCAGGCGACTCGGGTAGAAGCTTTCGGTAGAGCTGTTCTCCCTTGTGTGTCGTTGTGACACAAGCCAAGGGCAGGTCTCTCCACTGCGCAAACAAGGGAACTGTCTGCTACCACCCACCCGAGCAAGCTCGTGCGGAGCCCGGTTCGCTACCACCCACCCGAGACAAGCTCGTGCGGGACCCGGTTCGCTACCACCCACACGAGCAAGCTCGTGCGGGGCCCGGTTCGCTACCACCCACCCGAGCAAGCTCGTGCGGGGCCCGGTTCGCTTCGGTCGAGATGACACAGCTATAACGAAGCGATAGTGGCTATAAATATTTGTGATTTGAGTGAATTTGGAGCACCGGGTGGGGATCGAACCCACGAATACTGGTTTTGCAGACCAGCGC
>CAXTNA010000144.1:0-1743 GCA_964245535.1 uncultured Acidobacteriaceae bacterium
TGTCGTCTGGGTGTCAGCAAGACGGGTCCCGGACGACTTGTCGTCTGGGTGTCAGCAAGACGGCTTTTCTGTCTTGCGTAGTGGGGAAATTTCTGTATTTAGTGGCCACGACGATTTCTTCGGCCCGCCGGACGAAATACAGGGGTCTCTCCGCTCGCTGCGCTCGGTCGAGATGACACCTTTTATGGAGACAAACGTATATGTGGAGACAAACGTATATGTGGAGACACCCTAGGCCGCAAGGCCTAGGAACCGAAGCCCTATGAAAGGGGAGGGCTGAAGGCCCGATCTATCGCGATCAGTCCGTGTAGGACCGGGCTCTCAATCCCGGGTTCCGTAGGAGCACACACTCACAGATGCCGGGTGACAGGAAATGCGCTTGTCGCGTTACCTAACCCCCAAACCCAAACCGCTCCAACAGCCGCCAGGGCCCACCCTGATACTCCCACCAATCCAACCCCACCGCGCCTATGCTGCGCCTCACAAACCGCGCCTGCAACACCGCCAGCAGCGCCTTTGCCTCCGCCGGTTCCACCTTGTTCTGCACCACTACATGCGGCCGCAGCGGCTGCTTGTCTTGCGGGGTTAAAAACGCCGTAAACTGCGCAGCCAGCGCCCGGTGCAAGCGCATCAACTCCGGGCTCGCCAATGTGTACATCACGCCACGCCCCATTGAGCGTACGCCGTCCATCTGCATCGTGAATACGGGCTGCGCAGCCGCAGCCTTCGCCAACACATGCCGCGTAGCCGCATCCCCGGGCAGGCTGTGGAACAGGCTCAGGTGCGCAGGGATACGATTCAACGCGGGCGGAAAGTACGCTTGCCGCTGTTCTTCAAACCAGCGTTGCGCGTCTTCCTCCATGGCAAGTGTCACAATGGAAGTCAAGAAAATCTCCTCCTCGTTGGACGCCGGCCATTCGTGCCATACCTGAACGGCCGTGACGAACAGAGCAGATTTCTTGCACGCGATGCGCTTTTTACGACACCTCTTTTCCATCTGCTCCATCCTGCTGAAGGTTCTGCTAGCCTTCAGCGCCATGCCCGCGCATGCGCGCATGGCGCTCGTGATCGGCGAACCCTTCGGCTCCTTCGGCACAATGATGCCGCAAGGCCATGCCAGCATCTACCTCGCCGACCTGTGCCTTGAGACGCCTATCCAGCTGCGCCCCTGCCGTTCCGGGGAGTTTGGCGCCGTGGTCTCGCGCTACCATGACCTCCGGCATCCGGAGCTCGACTGGATGGCTTTTCCCTTGCCCATCTTTCTCTCCGGCACGGCCGACCCACCCGACATCCCGTCCTTCGTTACACCTGAGATCGAAGCCGGCCTGCGCGCACGCTACCGCGAGCAGCACCTGGACGAGATCGTGCCTGCGCGACCCGACCGGCACGGCGTCCTTCACCCGCCGCCCTACGGTGACTGGGACGAAGGCATCGGCGCGGCCTTCGACCGCCGCCTGCTGCTCTACAGCTTCGATACCACCCCGGCGCAGGATGCCGCCATGCTCCTTTGGCTCAACAACCGAGCCAACCAGCGGTCCTACACCCTGACGCGCCACAACTGCGCCGATTTTGCCGCCGACCTGCTGCGCCTTGCCCTGCCCCCGGAGCTGATCCACCGCAACCGCCCCGCCGACTTCGACATGATGACCCCAAAACAGCTCGCGCGCGTGGTCGACGGCTACGGCCGCGCCCACCCCGAGCAGCACCTGGCCGTAACAGCAGTACCGCAAATGCCCGGAACCC
>CAXTNA010000144.1:1753-5920 GCA_964245535.1 uncultured Acidobacteriaceae bacterium
GCCGCAGCCGCCTGCTGCGCGGCGCCGCAGAATCGCTGCTGACCACCAAACGCTACACGCCCACCCTGCTCATCCTCCAACCCGAGGTAATCCTGGCAAGCTGGATCATCTACGAAAAACGCGGCAAATGGACCCCCGGCCTCGACGCCACACCGACGATGCCGTACACCTGGCAGCCCACACCATAACTCAGCGTGCCACCTGCGATTCAGCGTGCCATCTACGATGTATTGTCATCTACCATGCAGTGTTATCTACTATGTAGTGTTATCTACTATGTAGTGTTATCTCGACCGGAGCAGACGGTTTTATCGTCTGCGTAGTGGAGAGACCCGCAGTTCTGCCGGCTCCGGAACGAAACCGAAACAGAACCGCTTCAACGCCAAAGGCGCGTCACATACCAGCCTAGGTGTAGAGGCTCAGCCGGTTGTTCTGACAGAGCCCTGCTCGGCGTTTGGGCGGCGACAGAAAGAAGCTTTGTATAACCGCAGATTCCCTTCCCATCCCATCGAGCAAGAGCACTCGAGGGGACCCCGGCCTCTGGAATGCATTAGATTTTCAGCCCTCACCTGCATGGCTTTTGTGACCTGGCCTTGCGGCCCAAGCTGGGATGTGACGGGCCTTCAGCGCTGGAACGAGACAGACGTTGGCTCCGGTTGGGATAAGGGTGCTTTAACGCAAGGAGCTTCGGTCTTACGCGGGCTGTGGTTGGGCGATGCTTTCTGCTTCGTTGACCCAGATTTGATAGGTGATTTGTGGGGGTTCGGAGCCTGTGTGCAGGGTTAGTAGCCGATCACGAACAGCGGCATCCGCGGCCGTGATGCGTTCGCGGGAGCGGAGGTAGTCGAGCCAGCTTTCCATCACGAAAGATTCGATGAGCCGGGTGGGATCGGCGGCGTCGCGGTAGATGCCCCAACGAATGGCGCCGTCGCGACGGCGTACACCTTGCATGTCGTAGATGGCGCGAGTAAAGGCGGCGCGAGCTTCGGGAGCTACCCGGTATTCCACGGTGAGGCGGACGGGGCCATCTTCCGGATGGGTGGTGGCGAAGACGGGAACGGGACGCTTGGGTTTGTAGGGGGTGAGGTCCGGTAAGGTGCCCTTCAGGATGTGAATACGGAGAAGGAAAGGCAAGGACGCGGCCATGGTGGCGGCAGCGATCAGTAAGGATGTCACCGTGGAGCTTTTCTCGGCGATGGCGCCCCAAACGATGCTGCCCAGCGCCAAGCCGCCTTGCATGGTCATGAGATACAGACCAAGGGCGCGGGCGCTGACCCAACGCGGGATGGACAGCTGCACAGAAACATTGAGGGTGGACATGCTCGCCGTCCAGGCAAAGCCCGCGCCGAGCAGGGTGAAGATGACCAGGATGGGGCTGCGCACCAGAGCCAGAATGACAAGGGCGACGACATAGTAGAGCGACGAGGCGGTGAGGATGGTGTCGGCATCGACTCTTTGGCGCAGGCGGGCGAGCGTGGACGCGCCGACGACCGCTCCGATGCCGAGGGAGCCGTTGAGAATGCCATAACCCAGCGCGCCCTGATGGAGATCGCGTTTGGCGACAAGCGCCAGCAGCGACCATACGGCGCTGACGAAAAAGGTAAAACCGAAGGCTCGGGTCAGGGATCCTTGAAGCGTGGGCGCAAAACGCAGATAGCGCAGACCGGAGCGGACGGAACCGAGGATGCGTTCTGCCGGCAGGGCACTCTTAAAAAGAGGGTTGCGATGCCAGCGCCACAGGATCCAGATCACCCCGGCAAAGGAGGCCGAGTTGAGCAGAAAGACCCAGCCCGCGCCGGTATCGGCTTTGACGAAGGCCGCGACCAGGAGGCCACCGAGTGCCGGGCCGACGGCCCGCGCGAGGTTGTTGCTGGCGGCACTCAGCGTGATGGCGCTGGGCAGCTGGCTCGCCGGCACAAGCTCGGGCACGATGGCCTGCCACGCCGGATTGTTCATCGAGGAACCGATATTGAGCAGAAAGGTAAAACATAGCAGCGAAACAGGAGACACTTTGCCCGCGAAGGTGAGCACGGCAAGGATCGCTACGGCCCCCAGCATCCAGCACTGCCAGAAGATCAGCAGGCGGCGGCGGTCGTAGATATCGGCGGTGGCGCCGGCAAACAGGCCCAGGAGCAATACCGGCAAGCTGGCCGCGGTTTGCATGAGGGCGATGAGCAGGGGCGAAGCGGTGAGCACCGTCATGAGCCAGGTGCCGGCGGTGTCCTGCATCCAGGTGCCGATGCCGGAGACGGTGGCCGCGATCCAGCGGTCGCGAAACAGGGGCAGCCGTAACGGAGCGAACGCATCCTGCCCGGCTGCCTGCCCGGCTGCTCGTCCGGCTGCTTGCGAGGCTTCCACAGCTTGCACGGGTACGCTCAGGTCGGTGGAGTCGACCTTTCCTGTCTCGCTCACGGGCAGTTGGATGCGATTTTCTCGTCGCTGCCGTGTTTTTGCGCGTGCCGGGTGACACCCAGTTCAGCTTCAGCCCGGTCGCAAACGTATGATCGATCTGTGCATTCATCCGTGCACCCATCCGTGCACCCATTCGTGCACCCAGCTGTGCATCCGTCTGTGCATCCATCTGTGCTGCGACGCGCCCTTTTCCTTGTGGCTTTGTTCGCGTTTTTCCGCTCTGGTTTGGCATGGACGCAACCGCAAAGTGCGGGTTCGACTGGCGATGCGGCGGCGAAGGCCGGCGCGCCCCTGCCCGATGCCCGCAGCCTTTTGCTGGATGTGGAGCGGAATGAGAAACGGATGGAGGCGCTGCGGAATGATTACACCTACCACGTCCACATGGTGCAGGAGGAGCTGCGCAAGGACGGCGGTATAAAGAAAACCGAAGTGACGGATTCCGAAAGCCTGACGATCAATGGCATTCGAGTAAATCGCGTGGTCGCCCGCAACGGGAAGCCGCTGACGCCGGAGGAGCAGGCCAGGGAGAATGAACGGCTCGACAAGGAGGCGGCCAAGGGACGTGACCGAAGGTCGAAGGCGACGGAAAAAGGGGAAGAAACGGACGACCGCGGGAACCCGATTCTTTCTGTGACTCGCGTTCTGGAACTGGGGGCGTTTTCCAATGAGCGACGGGAAAACTTCAATGGACGCGCCGTTCTTCTGCTGGATTATGCGGGGGACCCGCAGGCGAAGACGCGCTCCGCCGTGGAAAATGTTATGCGTGATTTGGTCGGTACGGTATGGATCGATGAAGCGGACCATGTGCTGGTGCGCGGCCAGGGTCACTTTTTGAATGACTTCAAGATCGGAGGCGGGCTGGTGGCGGATATTCACAAAGGCACGCACTTCGCTTTTGAAGCTACACGGGTCAATGAGGGAGTTTGGCTGCCCGCGCACATCGATGGCGAGGGCAGCCTGCGTTTGCTGCTGCTTGCCGGATTTGCCGGCAGGTTCGATCTGGTAACGAGCGATTACCGTCGCTTCCGAACGAGCGCGACGATCTTGCCGGGGCGGAGCGTGGTCGATGCGGAGGGGAAACCCGTGCCGGCGACGCCGCCTGAGAGTGGGACCGCCCCGGTGCAGAAGCCGCAAAGGTGAGCAGGCAGATTCTTGAAAGCTAGTCAGCTGCTGCGGTACGCCATCTTTATGGCGGCAAGCAGGTGTATGGCAGGGACGGTAAAGACGAAAAAGGAGGCCCGGAGGCCTCCTTTTCGTTTGAACGAACATACTCCTATGCAGCTTACAGATTAGAGCGGCTGCACGTCTGAGGCCTGCCAGCCTTTGGGGCCTTTGACCACGTTGAACTGAACCGCCTGGCCTTCTTGGAGGCTTTTAAAGCCGTTGGTGTTGATGGCCGAGTAGTGCACAAACACGTCCTCACCGTTTTGACGGCTGATGAAGCCGAAGCCTTTAGCGTCGTTGAACCACTTCACTGTTCCCTGTTCCATGTCTCGCAAATCCTTGTGTTTCGGTGTGACGCTGAATCCAAATCTCGGCTTCGACCGCCGTTTGTGTTCGGCAGAAATCGTATTTGTTTCAAACGGTGAGCAAATGTTAGCACGGTTAGGAAAAGAGTTTGAAAAATTTTCCGGTGAAGCGTGGATTGCACCAAGATTCATGCAGGGATCAGTGCATCGGAACGACGCCGGAGCGCTCGGTGACGAGTTCTTCCGCTTGCCGGAGCACCTGTTCGAGCGTGAGATCGGTGGAATC
>CAXTNA010000144.1:5930-6568 GCA_964245535.1 uncultured Acidobacteriaceae bacterium
CAAGAAGGACCGCGTCGGCAGCGGGGCGCAAGGGGGACTCCGCCCGGCTACGGTCGCGCTGATCGCGCTCTTGCAACTCGCGCAGGATGTCGGTTTGCGTTTCCCGGGCGGCGGCCGGTGTGCCCTGGCGATAACGCCGGTCACCCCGCACCTCCGGGGCGGCGTCGAGAAAGATTTTGATCTCGGCATCCGGAAAAACGACCGTACCGATGTCGCGACCCTCCATGACGACCCCCCCGGCAGCGCCGAGGGCTCGCTGGAGATCGACCATCCAGGAGCGGATGCGGGGATGCACGGAGACACGGGAGGCAGCGGCGGTGACGTCAGGTTCGCGGACACGCCAGGAAACATTGACTCCGTCGAGCAGGACGCGATTGCCTTCGGAAAGTGGCTCCAGCGTGATGTGCGTATGGCCGACCAAGCCCATCAACTCCCCTTCACTATCGAAGTCGATGTCGTTTTCGATAGCCTTAAGGGCTAACGCTCGGTACATGGCCCCGGTTTCGAGGTTTAAGAAGCCGAAGCGGCGGGCAAGATGTGCGGCGAGTGTGCTTTTGCCGGCACCGGCCGGTCCATCAATGGCAACGACCGGCTGGGTGCGCGACGAAGGCGGAAGGCTCATGCTTCATCCTCAGGAC
>CAXTNA010000145.1:0-6539 GCA_964245535.1 uncultured Acidobacteriaceae bacterium
GCCTTCCGGAGCGTGGCAAGAACGTGGATTCCTTGGCTGAAGCTGAGGTTTTATCGGCCGGTACAGGACAGAAGGACTGACACTGAAATTTTTTTCGATTTCGGATTCAAGTATTTTGGATTTGTGCCGATAAGAGCTATGAGGGTGTTCACGGCTGGTCGGCAAAGATTTGGGGCGTGCGATGGCGACGGAGTTGGAAACGGGCATGGGCATTGCGGCCGCCGAGGAGTTGTTTCGGCGTGGGGCAACGGCCATCGGCGGTGTGATTGCAGGGCAGGATGAGGCGATCGCCCAATCGCTGGCGACAATGCTGTGTGGCGGCCATGCATTGATCGAAGGCGTGCCGGGCGTGGCCAAAACATTGATGGTCAAGACGCTGGCGCGGTTTCTCGGGCTTGGGTTTCGGCGCGTGCAAGGCACGCCGGACATGATGCCGGCGGACATTCTGGGGACCACGGTGTTTCAGCCGCCCTTCGGTGAGCGCGCCGGGGAGTTTCGCTTTCATCCGGGGCCGGTGTTTACGCAATTCTTGCTCGCCGACGAGGTCAATCGTATGCCTCCACGGACCCAAGCGGCGCTGCTGGAAGCGATGGAGGAGCGGCAGGTGACCGCCGACGGAGACCGGCATGAACTGGATCGCTATTTCACCGTTTTTGCGACGCAGAACCCGGTGGAGTTCGAGGGCACCTATCCCCTGCCTGAGGCGCAGTTGGATCGGTTTCTGTTAAAGATTCGGATTGGCTACCCGAGCGTGGAAGACGAGCGCACCGTGCTCGAGCGCCACCATGCAGTGCCAGACGGTGCGGGGCTGGCCGGAACGCCGGTGGAGGCGGTGCCCTCTGCGCTGCTGACGCAGGCACGGCGGGAGATTCGGGCCGTGCGCGTGGAGCCGGCCATTTTTGCGTATCTGCTGGCAGCGGTGCGGCGTACGCGAGAGTGGCCGGCGATCTCGCTGGGAGCCAGTCCGCGAGCTTCGACATCGTTGCTCCTGATGGCGAAGGCGTTGGCGGCACGCGAAGGACGGGATTTTGTCGTGCCGGACGACGTAAAGGAGGCTGCGGTACCGGTGTTGCGGCATCGGCTGGTGCTGCGACCCGAAGCAGAACTGGAGGGACTGGACCCGGACCGGGTCGTACGGGAGGTGTTGCAGGCGACGCCGGTGCCGAAATGATGGAGGTTAGGGGCCAGCGATTAGGGTTAGGGACCGAGGGTTTAGAGGTTACTAACGCGTTGGCGCGCCACATGTTTGGCGTTTAAAAGGTTGAGCGTTGGAGTACGCGACGCATCATGGCAAAGCCGACGAGGCCGAGGATGAGTCCTGATGCGAGAAAAACCATGTCCCACAGGAGGTGATTACCGTTTTGATCGACGTGATGCACCTGCAGGATTTCGTGGTCGACTGTGCCTTCGATGAGGTTGAAGAGGCCCCAACCGAGGAGGATCGCGCCCCACAGCGCCTTCCCCGAAAGCACGGTTTGTGGGCGGGTGACGGCACGCCAGAGAAAGAGGATGCCGAGCGCGACGGTCATCCAGGTGAAGGCGTGGAAGAGGCCGTCCCAGAACATGTTGATCTGCTCGTGGACGAGCGAATCGCGCGGAACCCAGTTGGAGAGCATGTTGTGCAGCTGCAGGATTTGGTGGAAAAGAATGCCGTCAACGAAGCCACCCATGCCGATGCCGAGCAGCGTGCCGGCGGTGACGAGAGGGCGTATAGATTTCTGCTCAGTCATCGGGTCAGCTCGGTTTCCGGCTGCGTGAGCGCGGGGCAGGAAGGAAGGATGGAGCGGAAGACGGACTGTTTCGAATACCGATTCTCCGCCGATTCAACGCGAGACATGATCCAGTGCAGGAGGCTTACGGCTAACGCGAGCATTGGGAATGGCGCCAGGACCAGCAGGCAGGTTTGCAGGAAATGGCCGTTGAAGAGCCCGGCGCGGACCTGGTGGCCGGTGTGGGAGTTGCACACCGTGCAGGCATGGGCGGCGGCGGTGCCGAAAACGAGCGTAGCGGTCGAGACAGTTTGTACAAAGCGGGTCGAGATCATGGGAAAAGGCTCCTGGGGGGAGCTTTGGGCTTGCAGGTCCAGCATACGCGGCCAATCAGTTTCCGCGATTGGGTTGGTGGGGTTGCGGTGTGAAAGGGAAAGCACCGCGCCCTTTCGCGGTGAAGCTGCGAAAGAGCGGGGCACCCGGGGTTCGAGCGGAACGCTTTGCTATGTTTGGGTTTTCCTTGGCGAAGTGTGGGCTCTACGGGGCTGGGATGGTCAGGCGACCTTCGCTGATGCAGTCAGCGGTGATTTGCGGAGGGCGAGGTGCGGACGCTGATTCCCTCCCCTGCGCATGGGCGGGCGCTTCCCCTGGGGCGCACGGGGGCCTTTTTTGGCTTTGGGTTCACGCCGCGGGCGATGCTTCTGTTGGTCGCGGGCATTTTGCTGGCTTTGCCGGCGTTCTGGCATCCCCGGGCGGTGTGGTTTATGGCCGGATGGGACGGTCTGGTCATCTTGGCTGTTCTATGGGAGGCCTGGCGGCTGCCGCGGCCCAGGCAGATTGCGATTACGCGGACCTTTCTGGATTCACCGCAGTTAGGTGTAGCGACGCGTGTGGAACTGGCGGTCACGACCGAGGCGGACGCGGTACTCGCGATGCGCGTGACCGATGATCTGCATCCGGCGCTGGTCGGGGTGCCGGAGACGCGGGCGCTGGAGGTGTTTCCGCGGGAGCCGGCGATGCTGGTGTCGACGGTGTGGCCGCGGGAGCGAGGGGAGTTTGCGCTGCGGCGGGTGTATCTGCGGTACTGCGGCGCGCTGGGGTTGGCGGAACGTTGGGCGGCGGCGGAGTTGACGGTTGAGGGCGGAGGCGAGAAAGCGGATCCCTCCCCCTTCGGCGAGCTCAGGGTACGGGATGACAAAGATAGGCTGCGGGATGACAAGCCAAGCGGTAAAGATCGGCACGGGTTCCCACAGCGGGTACGGATATTTCCGGCGCATGAGGAGGCACGCGGGTCAAATGCATTCTTCCTCATGCGGGCGCGGCAGATGGAACGGCAACGACGGCAGTTGCGCTTGCGCGGGGCGGGACGGGAGTTCGAATCTTTACGCGAATACCAGCCGGGAGACGAGTTGCGTGCGGTGAGCTGGACGGCGACGGCACGGCGCGGCAAGGTGGTGACGCGGCAGTTCATGGCCGAGCGCTCGCAGCAGGTGTGGGTGGTGCTGGATGCGGGGCGGCTTTCGCGAACCGCGTTTGCGCTGCGCCGCAGTGATGGACCGCAATTTGCCGGCGAGACCGACGCCGAACGTGATGAGGCGTACCGGTTGACGGTGACGCAACTGGATCAGGCAACGACGGCCGCCGTAATGCTGGCGCAGGTGGTGGGTCAATCCGGCGATAAGTTCGGCATGTTGGCGTATGGCACGGCGGTGCAACAGGTACTGCCGCCGGGTGCGGGGCCGGCGCACCTGCGGTTGCTGATTGACTTACTGAGCACAACGCGGAGCGAAGCGGCCGAAGGGGATGCATTATTGGCGGTAGCACGGCTGAAGCAGATGCAGCGCCGCCGGGGGCTGATGGTGTGGATCACGGAACTGCCGGACACGGCGGGACGGCCCGAGTTGGTGACCGCCGCCGCCGCGCTGGCCAAGCTGCATTTGGTGGTGCTGGTGCTGCTGAAACATCCCGAGTTAGCCGTGCTGGCTGCCACCGTACCGACAAGCCGGGAAGCGATGTTTCACGCGGCAGCGGCTACGGAAATGGAAGAACGCCGGCGGGAAACGATCGTGCAGCTGGAGCGGCAGGGTGTCTTGATTGTTGAGGCGTCGGCGGAGGAACTTGGGGTGCGCGCGGTGAGTCAGTACCTGGAGGTGAAAGCGCGGGGGTTGCTGTAAGTGTGTTGGGGGCTGTGATGGTGTAGACAGTGTCTGACGAATTGATTCCGGTGTAGCCGTGAGTTTCAGCCTATGGACAAGCGCAGCCGAATGGAGCCCTTTAGGGGTGGTTATTGCAAAACCGGGGTTGAAGCCCTTTCAGCTACAGGTTCAGCCGGCGATAGCTATTTCCCTTCAGGTGTAGCGCTTTCCGCTTGAGCAAAGAACGTGCTATGGAAGGAAAGCAGATTGCCTTCGGGGATGATGACAAAAACGGAACCCTTCTCGGGGCAGGACTTCATCGGAGATGCCCTAGAGCCGTTCTCGCTGGGTTAGTTTCGGCGCTAGCCAAACTGCAGGTCTCTCCACTGCGCGGACGATAAAACCGTCCGCTTCGGTCGAGATGACACTTCTATACTCGTGCGGGAACAGCTATAAGAAATGCCTAAATCTTCGAAAACACAGGTGTTCTCTCCACTGAGCGGACGATGAAACCGTCCGCTTCGGTCGAGATGACACTTCTATACTCGTGCGGGAAAATCTATAAGAAATGCCGAAAATTTTCGAAAACACAGGTGTTCTCTCCATTGCGCAGACAACGGAACCATCTGCTTCGTCGAGATGGCATCGCTATAGTCAAGTGAGAATAGCTATAGAAGCAAGGGTAGACCGCTCCTGAGTCGAGGGGGCGCGCTTGTATGAAACGGATGATGTTGCGGCGTTCCCCAGTCACGCTGTTGTCAGGTGATACTTCGCTGTTTGCGGCCGCCCTCGCCCCACCAAAGGCAAAGTGCGGTGAAGAGCGCTGCTCCGACGGCGCACTTCAGGGCTACGGGGGCGTGCGTGGGCGAAAGGAAAGCCTCAAAGGAACCGGCGATAATAAGCAGCGGAATGGTGGCAGAGACGAGTTGGACGGCTTCGGCACCGGCGAGGGCAAGGGCATCGCGGCGGCGCAGCTGGCCGGGAAACAGGATGCCCGCGCCGATGCGCAGACCGGCGGCCCCGGCAAGCATGATGGACGGAATTTCAAGTGCGCCGTGCGAGACCATAAAGGCGAGCAGGCTGCCGGCCATCCTGTGTTGTGCGCAGGCGGCCAGCACAGTGCCGATCTGCAGGCCGTTGTTGAAGAGCAGATACAGGGTAAAAAGGCCGGCGGTGATGCCGGCGGCAAAGGTCATGAAGCAGACGCTCATGTTGTTGGTCATGATCTGCGACGAGGCTTGCGGCTTCATGGATAGTACTTGGTCCGTCCACATCTGGTGGTGGTTGATTTTGTCCATCATGAGCGGGCCAAGCCAAAGCGCGGCGAAGTCAGGGCGCAGCGTAGTGATGAGCATGCCGAGTGCGAAGGAGCCGAGAAAGACGGCGGTAGCGACCCAGATGTAGGGCAAAAGGCGGCGCAGCAGGCGCGGGTAGCCGTGGGCGAGAAACTCCCAAAGGCTCCAGAAGGTGACGCGGCGGCCGGAGTAGACGAAGTTGTGCGCGCGGCCGACCAAGCGGTTGAGGTAGGTTTCGAGCGTGCGGGAAGAGCGGTCGGCGCGCACGGAGGAGAGGTCCGCCGCGGCTTGACGGTAGAGCAGCCCCAGATCGCGCAGATCGGCATGAGAGAGCGTTTTCACGCCGGACGCCTCGGCCTGGTCCAGCAACGATTCCAGGCGGGTCCAGTTATGCTTACGAAGATCGATCCAAAAGGAAGTGACCATGAGCTTGGGAGCGCCGCCGTACCGACAGCCCGGATGGAATCCTGAGACGTTGCCGCCCGGACAAACGGAAGAGGCGGGTTTTGTGCGGCAGGGCTACGCCGACCAGCTTAGCATCGAGACGCCGGAGCAGGTGGCACTGCAGTTTCCGGTCGCCGGAATCGGTAGCCGGTTTGTGGCCCTGCTGCTGGATCATCTGATCCAGCTGGCGGCGGTGGTGGCGGTGGTTCTTGTCGTTGCCGTCATCGAGGCAGCTACGGGCGGGCGACCGGGCACTTCGAGTTCGCTAGCGAGCCAATGGTTTGTGGCAGGCATTATTTTTGTGTTCTTCCTGCTATTTTGGGGGTATTTTTTCCTCTTCGAAGCCTTCTGGCGCGGGCAAACACCGGGAAAACGATGGATGAAATTGCGCGTCATCAAAGACGCGGGACGGCAGATTACCCTGTTCGAAAGCATGGCGCGCAACCTGCTCCGGGTGGCCGATTACCTGCCGAGCCTGTACCTGGCAGGCGTGATCACCATGCTGTGCAACAAGCGGAATAAGCGATTGGGCGACTTGGCGGCAGGCACGCTGGTGATCCACGAGCGAACGGAGGAGCAGCCGCTGCTGCTTACGGGGGACGGTTTGCGGAGGGCGCCCGTGAACGGAGTCAACGGAGATGGCAGGGCAGCATGCCTGTTTGCCCCCGATGCCGTGGCGCGTTTGTCTGTGGGCGATCTTGTCATTTTAGAGGCGTTTTTTGCGCGGGCGCTGGATTTACCGCTGGATACGCGGGCGGCGATGGCGCATCGCATCGCTGCGGAGATGAGCGCGAAGATGGCCACCACGTTGCCGGAGGGGAATCCGGAGCGCGCGTTGGAAGCAATGGCCGTGGAACTGCGCAGGCAGGGACGGCGGGCGTAGCTGGTTGCGTGGGTTGAAGACGGTTGGGTGGAACTCGATTTGGGTTTTTTGTTGAGGGGTGAGGTTTGAGGGG
>CAXTNA010000146.1:0-2063 GCA_964245535.1 uncultured Acidobacteriaceae bacterium
TTTCAGGACATTAACAACAACTGGCGCGGGTACGAAGCTTATCGTGCTACGAAAACCTACGAGGGCTATTCCACGCTGGACAAGATCTTTGGCGGTGGCGGCGGGGCGCTGGTGGATCTTGGTTTTGCCATGCAACTCAGCACGGCGCAGGCATTTCAGTACATTCCGATCATGCACAACGGCTACATGTATCTGCTGGTGAAGACCGGGATCACCGGCTTGGTGTTGTTTGCGCTGTTTGTACTGCAATTAATGGTGCTGGGCAGGCAGGCACTGCGTTTGCGCGACCGCGAGGCGCTGTTTGCCGGCCTCGCGCTGCTGTGGACGCCGCTGGTAATGGCAGCTACGCAGGGGGTCATTACCGGCATTTACAACAAGGGGGAGCTGATTCCGATTTTGTTTCTGGCCGGCGCGGCCACGGCGAGCTATGCGCAGCGCCGGACGGTGGCGGAGGCAATGGCTGTGCAGCAGGTGCAGCGGGTGGTGATGGCGCGGCGGATGCGTGTGCCGGCGGCGGTCGCCGCAGGTGAGGGGGCTTTGTCTTGAACCCATCACGGCCTGATGTCGCTCACCGTCAAGCCAACTGCAGGTCTCCACTACGCGCGACGAGAAGCCGCCGCGCTACCACCCACACGACAAGGATCGTCGTTTGGCACCCGTGCTTCGGTCGAGGTGACAGAGCTATATCAGACGGAATAGACCGGCGGAGATGGAACGACGCTGCCGCCGATGGGGGATGCCGTATGCGGTATGGGCTGTGCTAGCCTCGGGCTCATGGTGGAGCGCACGGCACATGTGCACCTGAAACATGGGCTGGACGCGGCGCAGTACCGGGCGCAGTACCTGCGCGGCGAGGTGCCCGATGAGACGCCCTATGGCTTCCACCATGCGGCTCAACTCGGTTGGCGGCTGACGTACTCCGTGGACGCGCCGGAGTCGGCTGTGACGCGTTTTGTGCGGCGGGTGTTGATGAGGCTGCTTGGCTTCGACCTCGTGCATGCGTATCGCAACCGGAAGCTGATGGCGGCTGCGGACATCGTGTGGACGATGGAGGAGATCCAGTTTCTGGCCGTATGTGCGCTGCCGTCGGTGGTGCCAGGTATGCGGCGCGTGCCGTTGATTGCGCAAACGGTATGGTTGTTCAACAAATGGAAGGGGTACTTGGCGCTGCGGCGCGCGTTTTTGCGCCGGCTGCTGCGCCGCGCCGACGCGCTCACATTTCATTCCGAGCAGTATCTGCCCGTAGTGGCGGAGCTGGTGCCGGGAATCAAGCCACGGCTGTTACCGTTCGGCATCTCGCAGGATTCCTTTCCATGGATCGAGGCACAGGCACATGCGGCGCAACTGCCGGCGGATGCGGCAGTGCCTGGAGTGAAAGAACCGAGGCCGCTGCGTATTCTTTCCATGGGGTCCGACCCGACGCGCGACTGGACGACGCTGCTGGCCGCGTTCGGCAATGATGCACGGTTTGCGTTGGTTGTGATCTGCCCGTGGCTCGATGAGGCGACGGCTGCGCGGTACAACAACTTGCAGTTGCCGCGAAATCCGTCCATGGCTGCATTCCGCGCGTTCTATGCATGGGCGGATGTGGTGGTCGTGCCCATGGTAAAAAACCTTTACTCCGGGATTACGGTGGCGCTGGAGGCGACCAGCCTCGGGGTGCCGGTGGTGTCGAGCGATACGGGGGGGATTTCTACCTACTTTTCGCGGGATGAGGTTCTGTACGTGCCCCCGGGCGATGCCGAGGCGTTGCGGGCAGCTGTGCTTGCGGCGGGTCCGGCGGAGCGGTTGCGCTTCGCTGAAAGGGCGCAGGAGCGGTTTCGTGCGGAAGACTACTCGACGCGGGGTATGGCAGCGCGGTATGTTGCATTGTCGGAGGAGTTGCTGGGGTGAGGCCTTTTTGAACCATGGGGCGGCAGGTCCCTTCGGGAAAGACGGATACGGTTTTGCATTGCCATCCTGAGCGCAGCAAAGGACCTTTGTGTTTCTCACAGGACGTCTATGTGATCCGGGCAGAATACCGAGGTCCTTCGCTTCCACCCCAACGAGCCAAGAACGCTCGC
>CAXTNA010000146.1:2163-6527 GCA_964245535.1 uncultured Acidobacteriaceae bacterium
TGGGGACCCCGGCTCCACCCCAACGAGCCAAGAACGCTCGCTGGGGACCCCGGCTCCACCCCAACGAGCCAAGAACGCTCGCTGGGGACCCCGGCTGCGCTCAGGATGACAACTAGGCGCCCCGCAAGGGACGCCGCAGTGCCGAAAGCAGAGCGGCGCGTTCGCCGCCGGTGATTTCGTAACGCCACAACAGCAAACCGCTGGCGAGCGCCCAACCCAGCACGAAGAGTGCGGTGAAGGGCACAGCAACCGGGCGCCAGAAGAGGGGCAGCAGCAGAAGGGCGGGCAGCAGCGTCAGGCTGGGCCGCAGAACGCCTTTGCGCAAGAGTGTACCTGGCGAAACAGCCAACGTGGCGGTTGTGCGGGGCATGCTGATAAGGAAATGCACAGCCACGCCGACGACGGCACCGATCAGGGTGCCCAGGGCCACCCCCACTGCGCCGAAGCGGATGCCCAGCAGCACGCTGGTAAGGAGGTTGACCGCCGCCTCGCACACCCCGGCCCAGGTGGCCAGGCGCTGCATGCCCGTGGCGATCACCATGGTGGCGTAGGGGGCGCACACGTTGCGCACCACATGCGCGAGCACCAGAATGCGCAGCAGCACCAAGCCGTGCCGCGCATAGACGGGCCCAACCCAAAGGGAGAAAAGGCTGAAGCCGAAGAGGATCAGAGGCAGGCCGGAGGCTTGCAGGATCAGAAAGGCATAACGGGTGCTGCGCAGCAGGGTATCGCCCAGGCGGGCCGGGGTGTGCGTCACGCTCATGGCGGAGGTGGCGGGCATCAGAGGGCTCAGGCCGGCCTGCAGCAGCATGGAAAGAAAGGTGATGGGCGTGGCCGCGACGGCATAGAACGCGGTCTCGCGATAGTCGACGTGGCCCACGATGGTGGTGTCGAGGCCGGTGATGATGAGCATGCCCGCTGTCCAGATGCCCAGCACCGAGCAGTAGGCCAGCATACGTTTGACCACCGGCCAGACAATCATCGCGGTCCCCACGCGAATGTGCGAGGCAAGCGCGCGCCAAAGACCCACCTGCACAAGCGACGTCAGCACATTCACCACGGCTACGGCGCCGCCCATCGCGGTCAGACTGCTATGCCGCAGAACCATCACGATCAACGTCGCGACAAAGGCGATGCGGCTCACCACGGAGATGCCCATCGGCACCGCATACTGTTGCAAGCCGAAAAAGATACCGCCAAAGGCCGAGGAAGCCAGCAGGATTGCCGTGGAAATGCCCACCAGCAGCACGCCATGGCTGACGTCGCGGGCGGTAAGGGGGGACATGCCGGGAAAAAGCCGCGGGATGAGCAGGGAAAAAACAAAGCTAAGCGCGATGCCAACTGCAGCGCTGGCGGCTGTAACTGCAACCCCCGCGCTTGCATGCTGGCTGCAACCCTCGGTATCGTGCACGGCGGCAAACTCCGCAATGTATTTCGCGACGGCGATCTGAATGCCGAACTCGAGGTAGCCGATATAGCCGGCGACCTGCAGAATGAGCGTCCAGGCGCCGTACACATCGGGCGCGAGACGATGGGTGAGGAAGGATGGCAGCAGAACACCGGCACAGGCGAAAACAGCGGTGCGGATGCCGGTGATGAGTACATTGCGCGAATACACCCGAGCCGCGCTTGATCCCATAGAGAGCGGCGTGGGAAGCGTTGTGGAGGGTGGCGTGGGCACGATGGGGCTGGGCCGTGTATCGGGTTGGGCCCCCATCACGACGATGGGTTCCCCGGCTGCGTCTGCGGTCGCGTCAGCCGTCGGAGTGACTATGATGGAGGAGTCGCCCATAGACGTCAGGTAGGTTTTCAGCATACCAGCCAGTGTTGCCGCGGCCTGGTGAGAAAGGCATGTGCTTCGCTTGCAGCATTCTGCTTCTTCAGCGTCCTTTTCAGCTGCAGGCGCGGCCGTGTCTGTGGCAATGTGCACCTTGAATGGCGCGGGTTTTCTGCCATTGCAGATCGAAAGTATCCTCACCCAAACCGTGCTGCCGGCAGAACTGGTGGTGTGCGACGACGGGTCCACCGATACAACTTTCGGTGTACTGGAAGCGTTCCAAAAGTCCGCCCCGTTTCCCGTGCGGTTATATCGAAACGAAAGGACGCTGGGGCCGGCGCAGAACTTTGCCAAGTGCATTGCGCTGTGCACCTGCGAAATCATTGTGCTCACGGATCAGGATGATCTTTGGTTTCCCGAGCGTGTCGCGATGACCGTGGCGGCTCTGGGTGCAGAGCCGGGAGCGGCCCTGGTCTACTCCGACGCGCCGTTGATTGGCGCTGCCGGGGAGGATCTCCGCAGCACTTTTTACTCGCGCCTGCCACTATGCGCCGCCGACCGGAGACGGCTGGCGCGGGGCGGCAATCTGCTGCCGGTGCTGGCGCGCTACAGCGTGCTGTGCGGGGCGACCATGGCCTTTCGCGCGCGCCTGCGGCCGCTACTGCTGCCCGTGCCGGCCGGATGGATGCACGATGAATGGATCGGCCTGGTGTGCGGCGCCTTTGGCTCGGCAAAGCGGCTGCCGCGGCCGGCGATGCATTACCGGCAGCATGCAAGCCAGCAGTTGGGCGTCGGCCGACGGACCGTCGGTGTGCGTTTGCGGGTCGCCCGCGGACGGGACGACGCGTTTTACCGTCGCGAGTTGGCCCGCTTCGCCGAGGCAGTCGAGATCCTGGAACGAAAGATGAATGCGGAAAGCCAGACGGCTGTCGACTCCGAGCCGGGGGTAGCCCCAGCACGAATGATGGATACGCTGCTGCCCTTGCTTGCCGGAAAACAGGCGTTCTTTCGCGACCGGCTTCTTGTGCATGCCGGCGGGTGGCGTGGGTTGGCGGCATGGGGCAAACTGGTCGCTACCGGCAGGTATGCCCGGTACTCTTCCGGATTGCGCTCGACGGTGAAGGATTTCGCGGTGCTGCTGCGGCATTTGGTGCGCTCCGATGAGGCGAGGCCCTAGGGCATACCGGCCGCATGCTGCATACCGGCCACATGATGCATACCAGCTGCATGACGCGCAGGGGTGATATCCGTTTTCGGACGGGGCGTCCATGATGAAAGAATCCATGACTGCTGACCGAGTTTCCCAAACCCCATTGCTGCGCCGGCGCATCGGCGTCGATCTCCATACGCTGGAAGGCTTGCACCAGGGCTCGCGTACGCATTGCCTGGAGCTGTTTTCCCGCGTGCCGCGGCTGTTGCCGGAGGTCGATTTTGTGTTCTTTGCCGATACGGCCCGATGCGACCCGGCGGCAGTGGGACGGTTGGCGGCGCCCAATGTTTCGTTTGTGGCAATGCCGCATAAGGGCTCCATGCAACGGCTGCTGCAGCAACTGCCCGCGCTCGCCACCGCGCACCGGCTCGACCTGCTGCACACGCAATATATTGCGCCGCCGACACTGCGCTGTGCGAGCGCCGTAACGGTGCACGACATTCTGTTTGAGGATTTTCCGGAATTCTTTACGCGATTTTTTCGGCTGCGTTCGCGCTTGCTGGTGCGGCACTCGGCGCGGCGGGCCCGGGTCGTTTGCTCCGTCAGCGAATTTTCTAAAAACGAGCTGGTTCGCCGCTACGGCATCGCTCCTGAGAAAATCACGATCACCTACAACGCAGCCGATTTGGAACGCTTTTCGCCAGTGGGTCAAAGCTCGGCAGACCGGGACGAGGTGCGTCCCCTGGGCCTTGTGCCGGGCGAGTATCTGCTCTCTGTGGGCCGGCTGGAGCCGCGAAAAAATCATGTACGGCTATTGCGTGCCTACGCGCAGCTGCCGTTGCCCCGGCCCCGGCTGGCTATCGTCGGGCAGCGCGACTTCCGTTTCGACGAGATCCTGCGCGCGAAGGAGGAGCTCGGGCTTGGGGATGATGTGTTGTTCCTGGAGCGGATCGCTGATGCCGCTTTGCCGGCGCTGTATCGGCATGCGCGACTGTTTGTGTACCCAACGTTGGCGGAAGGGTTCGGCATGCCCGTGATCGAAGCGATGGCGTCCGGCGTTCCTGTAATCACCTCAAACAATACCGCTCTGCCGGAGGTCGCGGGTGAAGCGGCGTTGCTGGTTGATCCCTACAGCATCCAGGCGATCGCTGCGGCGTTGCACACAGTGCTGGCTGACCCCGCAAAGGCCGCGCGCATGCGGGATGCCGGTCTCACCCAGGCTCGGCGGTTTAGTTGGGATACAGAGGCTGCGAAGCTCGCGGCGGCGTATCGGGGTCAGTTTGCGGGGTTAGAGCTGTTTCATAGAGACGTAAAGCATCTTCAAAAACTTGTCATCCCGTAGCGCAGCGAAGGGAGCTGCTTTCCTTGGAGGTTGCTGGAACGCCGGAGGAAAGCAGATCCCGCCGCTGCGCTACGGGATGACAACGAATGCGCTAT
>CAXTNA010000147.1:0-6479 GCA_964245535.1 uncultured Acidobacteriaceae bacterium
CCGCTGTTCCCAAGGCTCCTCCCGAAATCGTCGATCCCGCATGGATCCTGAAAGCTCTGGGCGGCGTGCTGGCCGTTGGTGTGCTTTGTGCCTATATCTCCGTTTGTGTCCTGTTTTCCAAAGCCCAGTGGCAGCTGGTGCTACATCCATCCCGCACCCTCGCCGCTACCCCGGCCGCTCAGCATCTTTCGTTCGAGCCCGTTCGCTTCGGCGACAATGCCTCCGGGCAGCCGCAACTCAGTGGATGGTGGATTCCGAGCGATCTGCCTGCTGATCCCACTGTGCTCATGCTCCACAGCCAGGATGGCTCCATGAGCGCCGCGCTGCCCTCCGCAAAAGCGCTCCATGATGCCCGGCTCAATGTTCTGCTCTTCGATTACCGCGGCTACGGCCAGAGCGGCGGCCGGCACCCCACCGAACAAACCATGCGCCATGACGCTGCCAGCGCCCTTGACTACCTCACCGCACACCATCATCTCGCGCCCTCGTCGGTAATTGTTTACGGCGCAGGGCTTGGTGCCTCGCTCGCTGTCTCCCTGTGCGAGCACCATCCGGAACTCCCGGCGCTTCTGCTCGAATCCGCCGACGGCGACACGGAAAGCAGGGTTCTGCGCGACACCCGCTTTCACATGATTCCCATGCATCTGCTCTTTCACGAGCGCTTTCCCTTGGCCGACCCGCTCTCACGGCTGCACACGCCAAAACTTGTCGTCAGCTACACCGCCGGTAACGCGCCCCTGGAAGCAGAGCGTGCCGGCGACCCGAAAATGACCGCCGAACTGCCTC
The DNA here is from genome assembly GCA_964245535.1 of uncultured Acidobacteriaceae bacterium. GTDB lineage: Bacteria > Acidobacteriota > Terriglobia > Terriglobales > Acidobacteriaceae > Granulicella. Next base: position 787 of record CAXTNA010000147.1, read on the forward strand.
GCGGCGCGGATCCTGAAGCCTTAGCGAAGGTCGTTCGCCGCTTTCTTGACACCTACGTCAGAACTCCACCGCCGGTACTCCGGCCTGCTGGTTGAGGCAAAACGCTAAAAGCAACCAGGAAAGGCGTGAAGGCTCCCGGTATTCTGGGAGCCTTGGAAATAGGTAGGGGAGGGTGGTGCAGATAGGGGAGGCCGGTAACCGAGGGAACTGCAAGCCCGGCAGTTGCTACACCTCTTCAGACGTATCTGCTCTGAAAAGGTTCTTCAGTTTCCCACATTTTCTTTACGCAAAACTACAGAAAAGTGAATGCGTACCCTAGCGCCATTCCCAAATGGGAACAATCCCAAAGTGGGATTTCAGTGCAGATATCCGTGAGGCTCTGACGGAGTGCTCTGAGTGCCCATTGCAGTGTAGGTGCATCTTGAAAAGGCAAAGTGGGAGAGACAATGCATTGACTCGTGGTAGCAACGATCATCGCAAACGATAGCGTTCTGACGTAGCGGTATCCCTGGTTAAATCCGCTACCCCAGAAGACCAAGGAAACTCCCGGAGCTCAGCCCTGCCCCTGGGAACACCTCGTCTACCCGCGTTGTTCCAAGCGTTTTCGCAACCGCCTCTCCAAGAACAACGCGAAAATCCGTCGTCACCGCAAGATCGCGGCCTTCGTTCAACTGTTCGTGAGCCAGACCCGGCCATCGCCCATACACCTTGCCGCCCTGTACCGACCCGCCCAGCACGAACATCACATTGGCATGCCCGTGGTCGGTGCCACCGGTGCCGTTCTGATGAGCCGTCCGGCCGAACTCAGACATTGTCACAACGGTAATCCCTTCAGCTTGGTCGCCCAAATCGCGCCAAAAGGCCGCAAGCGTGTCGGCAAACTCCCGCAGGCGATTGGCTAGTTGTCCCTCCGCGGCCCCTTGATCCCGATGGGTGTCCCATCCGCCGACATCGGAAAACGCCGCCTCCACCCCCAGATCTGCCTTCAACAACTGCGCAATCTGCTTTAAGTTGTTGCCAAATGACGTGTTCGGGTACGTCGCGCCACCACCTGGCTGGTACTGCGCCGGGTTCGCCGCCTTCAGCATCCGTACAGCTTCGAAGGTTTCCTGCCCGGTGCCGTGCAACAGGGTGTCTGAGCTCTCGTCGTACATGGACTGGAACGCATTGGCGAGCGGCGAAGGCTGCGCACCCCGTCCGGCAACGGAAAAATCCTGCAGGTTGGCAATCGAAACAATAGGCACACGGCCTTGCAACGTGCGCGGCACCTCCGTTCCGAGCGCCACGGCGCGAAAGGAAGACGGCCTGTCCTGTAGGTGTTCCATGGCAAGCGCCCGGTTCAGCCATCCATCCAGCGTGGCCTTTCTGCCCGGCGTACCCGACTCCATATAGTCCTGTGCATCAAAATGCGAGCGCGTCGGGTCTGGGGAGCCCACCGCATGCACGACCGCCAGGTCGCCGTGCGCATACAGCGGCTTTAACGACGCCATGGCCGGGTGCAACCCGAAAAAGCCGTCCAGGTCCAGCACCTCTTGCGGCTTAATCGCGATCGTCGGGCGCAGGGCGTAGTAGTTCTTCTCGGCATAGGGCACCACGACATGCAAGCCATCGCAGGCACCGCGCTGAAAGATGACCACCAGACGTTTGCCGCGCGTGCGGGCTTGCTCCATCTGCGCATAAATCGAGCGCGTCAGAAACGCCGGAACCGCGGAGGTGCCAACCAATGCCAGCGCGCCGTTGCGTACAAAGCCGCGCCGCGTGTAGCCGGCACGTCGAGCATGCGCCCGCGGCACATCACATCCCCAATCGCTCTGTCCGCTATGGCTTTGTCGCTTCATGAATGCTCCCTTTGCGTTCGAACTGCCGTTCTTGCCTGTTCTCCGCCCAGCTACACCGACCCTTGCCCTTGCGCCGCATCATCTTCGTTGAAACTCGGGAGACCCGAGCAGCAGTCCTGCCATCGCAGCCGTTCCACCTTCCGGCAGATCTGTCGGCCGCCCCTTCGGCAATGTCAGAGGCAACACTTCGGGTGATCGACCACCCTGACCCGTCGTCATAACGCCAGTGGGAACCACCTCCGCCATCCTTGTGCCCGGGTCCCGGCGCGCCTGCGCATCGCCTTCGGGTGCGGCGGTCGCGTTCACCTCGGCCAGAACCGCCGCATGCGTGTGCAACGACGCCGGCCGGCCGAGCAGCAAAGCCTCCAGGGCCTGCTCCCGTCCCTGGTCACCGGCGCTAGATTCAGGAGCGTGCATCAAGGGAGAACGCAAAGAGCCAAGCGCTCCCGGCCAGTCCGGCTTCGTGCCCTGTAGCTTATTCGCGCTCAGGGTCAGCGCGAAGTTCATGCGATTCAACAACGCATTGCTGCTGACCCAGGCGTCACTTTGCCACGAATAGCCGTTGGGCGTCGCCATACCATAGAGCGGCATGCCCAGCTTGTTCAAAACCTGCACCAACGGCATCGGCCGGCTGATTTCGGCATGGCTCGCACGCACGGCGGAAACCACAAACTCCAACGGAGTCTTCATCTTCGCCTCGTACACCGCCGGTGCCCAGAACTCCGGTGACCGGTACAGTACCCGCAAAACGGCAGCGATCTCGCCATCACTCTTCAGATAGGCGGTTGCCATGCGGTCCACAAGCGCCGGCGGCGGCGTGTCGCTCACAAAGCGCTCGGCCAGTTGCAGCGAAAGCAGGTGCGCCGTCGCCGGGCTGGACGCCAGCAGATGCAAAACCGCCAAGCCCTCATCCTCGCCGCCCTCCGGAATGACTTGCCCAAGCACGAACTTCGCTCCCGGCTCATGCCGTTTCGGATCGAAGCGGAAGCTGCCGTCCTCGGCCGGTTTCTCAATCGTCCAGCCGGTAAAGCACTTCGCCACCTCTTCCACATCCCGTTGCGTGTAGCCGCCATTGACCCCGAGTGTGTGCAGTTCCAAGAGTTCGCGCGCGTAGTTTTCGTTGATCCCCTTGGGCGCCGCGGGTTTTCCTGCTGCTCCACCCGCCCCAGGCCGGTTTGCCCGCAACCCCACCGCGGATCGCGGACCGATGCTGGTCCAATTGTCCAGATACAGCAGCATCGCCGGGCTTTCGGCGACGGCCACCAGTAAATCCTCAAAGCGCCCCAGCGCATGCGGCAGAACCGCCTTCTGCTCATACGCCGGCAGCAGGTACGGCTCATCCTGATTCTTCCGGGCGTACACGTTGAAGTGGTTTAGCCAGAAATCCGTCATCACAGCCTGCAACTGCCGCTCGGAGTACACATCACGCAGCAGCCGCGTCGCCATGACCTCCGTATCGACCACGCGCTCGGGAGCCTGCATCCCAGTGACCTGCTCAGCCTGTACCGGAGAAAACCCCTCCAGCAATCGCTGCTGGTCCGGTCCCTTCAATCCGTCCCGAAAGGATTGCATCTCCGCAGGCGAAAGCGACACGAGACGGGCTAGGCGCTCGGCCGGGTGTAACTCTAAAATCGCCTGGGTCTCCGCGAATGGCGCCTTAAACACAGGCGTTGCGGGCGCAGCCGCAGTGATCGACATCACAGTAATCGGAAGCGTGGAAGGAGCCTGCGCCGCATCAGCTGCTTTCTGCACGTATTTCCACGCTGCGTCCTGATAGATGGCCTGTTCCACCTGACCGTCGAGCGCGTCCGACATTCCCACGGCTGCCTGTACTTGACCCGATCCACCCGCACCTCGGCTGTACTGCCGCAAACGCTGCGGCGACGGAAAACGTGCCAGCAGCTCAGCCTGTGTCAGCTGCATCGCCGGAAATTGCGCAAGTCGCGCGGCGAGCGCATCATCGGCGATCCGTTCCGGATGCAGCTGCCGCTCGAACCAGGCATCTCTTCCCATCCGATCAACGGCCGACGCTTCTCCGGGACGCGGCCCAAAGGTGAAGCGGCGAAGTGCATGCCGGGTCCGCTGTGCTTCGGTCAGCACGGGTACCTTGTCATGCTTGGCGGGTCCCCGGGAACGTGCAGCCACCGGCTCTCCCATGCCGGCATGCGGGAGTAACATCGACACACACAACCCAGCCATCACCGTACGCTTGCGCGCACTCACCGCTGCGGAGGTAGCTCTATGTCGTGCTCGACGTTGCCGCATGGCGCTCCTCAAGAAAGCAGCGGTCCCGAGGGTAGGACCGCCGCTTTCTTCAACCCGCGTCTGCGGGCAGGAGTTGCGGCGCGACCTTAGAAGGCCGCAAGATCGACCATCGCCTCAAACAAACGTTCCGCCTGGGGCAGAATGACATCTTCCAGCAGCGGCTGATATGCCACAAAGGTATCCATGCCGCCCACCCGCCGTACCGGCGCATCCAGATCGTGAAATAGCTCGTCGCCGATTCGCGCCGCGAGCTCCGCACCGTATCCCCAGCTCAGCATGTCCTCATGCGCCACCAGCACGCGGCTCGTCTTTCGGACAGAGGCGGCGATCGCTTCCCAGTCATACGGTGCAAGGCTGCGTAGATCGATCACCTCCACATCCACCTCGCGTTCCCGCGCCATGCGCTGCGCCGCCTGCAGTGCCCGCGGCACGACCGCCCCATAGGTGATGACGGAAAGATCCTTCCCGGGCCGCACCACCGCTGCCTTGCCAAACGGCAGTGAGTACTCCGGTCCCGGGTAGGGCACGCGGCCGAAGGTCGCCCGGTACAGGTTCTTGTGTTCAAAAAACAGCACCGGATCGTCACAGCGGATCGCCGTGCGCAGCAAACCCACCGCATCGAGCGCGTTTGAAGGCATCACCACCCGTATGCCCGGCGTGTGCGTAAAAATGCTTTCGCCCGACTGCGAATGGTAGATGGCCCCGCCGGTAAGGTAGCCACCGATCGGCACCCGTATCACGCAAGGGCACGAAAAGGTTCCGTTCGACCGCCACCGCATCACTGATAACTCATTGCGCAACTGGTGCATAGCCGGCCAAATGTAATCGAAGAATTGAACTTCGACCACCGGCTTCATCCCGCGCACCGCCATGCCGATCGCCCGTCCCGCGATATTGGCCTCGGCCAGCGGCGAGTTCCACACCCGCTCGCTGCCGAACTCCTTTTGCAGCCCCGCCGTGACCTTGAAAACGCCGCCCTTGCCCTTGAGCTTGCCTTCCCGCAGCGCGCGGTCACGGCTGGCATCGGCGACATCCTCACCGAACACCACTACGCGCTCGTCCCGGCGCATCTCGTCCCGCATGCACTGGTTGATCGCATCGAGCATCGTGCGATCCGCCGCGCCCACTGTCTTTGTAACCGCTGATTCCTTCGCAAAGCGGGCACTGGTCGCCGGCAGGTCTTCCGAATACACATGCCGCAGGATGGATGAGGGCTGCGGAGGCGCGGCGGCCAGCGCACGGTCCGTGGCGGCCTGCACTTCGACCTCCACCGCCTGCTCCAGTGCCTGCAAGGTTTCCGCATCCGTCACGCCATCCGAGATCAGCCAAGCGCCTAAACGTGCTATCGGATCGCGCAACGCATCGGCCTCTAACTCCTCAGCCGAACGGTAGTGCGTTTCATCATCGCTCAGGGAGTGCGAATAGGGGCGAACCACATGCCCGTGCACCAGCGCCGGTCCATGGCCCGCGCGGCAATAAGCCACCGCTTCAACCATCGCCTGGTAGCTCGCCAATGCATCCGTGCCATCAACCTCTACAATATGGAAGTTCGGGAAATTATAGAGCAAGCGCGAGATACTGCCGCCAGGC
>CAXTNA010000148.1:0-6401 GCA_964245535.1 uncultured Acidobacteriaceae bacterium
GGTATCGGTACGCTCAATCAGCACCTCGCCCGCATCAGACTGCGGGGTCCAGTGCAGAGCCACACCCCGCCGGGTGCCCTCCGCCTGAAATCCCGTCACAGCCGGCGGTGCCGCCCCGCCGGCTGCAGCGACGGGATCGGAAAAACCGGCAGAACGTCCTGCTGCATCGCGCAACGCTACCCGATACAGCAGAAGGCGCGGTGCTCCGGCTCTCAGAGCAGGGGGCAGCGTATCGTTCCACACGGCAGGATTTGCCGCACGCCCGGAAGCCTCCGGAACCTGCAAAGGGCTTCGTATCTCCTTTGTGTCCACAGAAACACACGGCGCATTGGGCCCCACTTGTCGGCATAAACTGCCATTTAGCGTTTTCACGCGTAAGGGCCGGCCATCACTGGTTTGCGACGGCACAGTAAACCGTAGTGCCACGACATCGCCTGCACGACTGGCTGTCAGGTCCGTCACCGGATGCGGGAGCCCCAGGGAGGGAGCGCGCGGCGGTCCTGGACTGGCACAGCCGCAAACCCCAACTGCCACACAGAGCATGGCTTTCTCGACCCATGCCAGGAAGGGCCGCATCTTCTGCTGCGCACCGTGATGCATCATAACGAGCCTAGCATTTATCGGCCAACTTGGCCGATAATCGCGTGAATTGATGTGATTGCTCCAGGCGCGCAAGCATCGTTCCGTCTCACTTCAACATCTTTCATAGGGTAAACCGGCCTGCACCGTATCACTTGCGCCGGCGGTCCCGGAGATTCCGACAGTGCCCAATCAAATGCCCCAGCCGCTTCCACGGTTAAACCCCCTTGACTCTTTTGCAGGAAAGCATAACGGCATGCGCAATGGAAATACTCCGCATACTGATGATGCGGTAACCCTGGAAGAAGATCTTGCTGCCATGGACGGCACCGGGATCACCGAGCGTCTTGAGGAAACCGTCGCTGAAACTGCAGAAACGGGCGAAGGCGGCATCGATCCGCAGGTTGCCGAGGCCTTCATCGAAAATAAACGTATTGGCGACCGCATCAAGTACCTCCGCCAGCGCAAACAAATGGGTCTTGTGGAACTCGGACGCCACACCGGCCTTTCCGCGAGCTTCCTTTCGCAGTTGGAGACCGGGCGCGTCGTTCCTACCCTGCGAAACCTGGCACGCATTGCCATGGTCTTTTCCAAGGACATGAGCTACTTCTTCGAACCGGAGCGGCCGGAGTTGTTCCGCATTCTGCGCGCCGCCGACCGTCAGCGCCTTCCGCAGAGTGGCGTGGAGGACCCAGGCTACTTCTTCGAAAGTCTAGGGCACGTGCCGGTCGATGGCGGCATCGCACCCTATGTTGCGGAGTTCCTCCCCGCTACCGAAAGCCGCCAACCACGCACTACCAGCCACGTCGGTTCAGAGTTCCTGTATGTGCTTTCCGGCTGCCTCCGCCTGACGCATGAGGGTCAGAAAGAGGACCTGGAATGCGGCGATGCGGTGTTTTTCCACGCATCCACCACGCACAGCTACGAGCGCATCGGCACCAATGAGTGCACCGCCCTCATCATCACCATGCAGGAGCAACCGCGCGGCCACCACAGTGGATCCCGCATCCCGCTGCGCAGCGCGAAAAATGGCAGCAACGGGGGAAACAAGCGCCGTCGCTAATTAGCAAGACGGAAATCCCACCCGCTTGCTTCCTGCATCATCACCTAAAGGAATCAACCGTTTCTTGCTGTTCTTCCGAAGGAAATCAGCATTTTCTTGATGTCATTTCCGCAGGGAACCTGCTTTCCCCTGCTACACACGCGATCACCCCAGGAACAAGCTTTCCACCTCAAGCCAATCGTTCACCCGTCGAAACTCGTCGACGTAAGCATTTGCCGGCGCAGTGAATAGAATGCCTTCCCCACCGAAACGGCGTAGCTGCCTTGGGTTGTCATCGATCAGAAAATCGCCCTTGAGTATTCCTTTATCCCCACAAAAAACGATGTGGGAAGGACGGATAAACGGAAAATTTGCCTTCAACCACTCGAACTTTGCCGTAAAGCTTGTCGGTACCTCCATGGCAGCGGTGGCGATATACACCTCATACCGCTCCTGCAGGCGTTCCAGCACGCGCTGCGCCTCCGGAAACACACGCAGGTTCGCGAAAAAATCATCCGATCGAATATAGCGTTCCAGCACATGTTGCCGTTCTGCGGGCACGGCATCCCAGATCCAGCGGCCGTGCAGATCGTTGATCGTCAATCGTTCGTCGAAATCGCGGTTATAGCGATGGATGTGCTCGCTGAGCGCATCGGCGATCACTTCATCCATGTCCACGCAAATGATTTTGCGTCCCGCGCCCGCAGTGGCATGAAGGCTCATTGGGCACCACCACCCTCATGGCTCGATGTGACGCCGGCTAGCCGTCCGCCCCCGCCCTGGGCGGTCATCAGGCGTTCACCCGCAGCCCATGGCCGGGGCGTATCGCGGCGTGGATCCCAAAACAGCAGACGGCCACAGCTTTCACAATGAAATATTTCGTCAAGGTGATCGCGGCCAATCAGGTCTTGCCAGCGCTGCGGACGCACGCCCATTTGGCACGCGGCACATTTACCGCTTGTTGCCGTGCCCAGGGCCTCCGCAACAGCGGTGCCGCGCGTCTTCACGAGCCGGTCGTAGACGGTCAACCAGCGCTCCGCGATTTGAGGACGCAGGAGGGCGCGTTCGCGCTCCAGGCCGGCGATCGACGCGGTGCGCTGTGTCTTGATCGTGGCCGCGCGCGCCTCCTCGCCTAGGAGAGCCGTTTGCGCACGCGCGACTGCTGCCTGTAGTGTCACCCGCTCCACGTCTAGAGCCTCGGTGCGCTCCAACGAGGCAAACTCCTCTTCTTCCAGCGTGCCCACGGCGGTTTCGGCAAACCCGATCTCCCGCTCAAACGCGGCTACCTGCTGCGCACTCGTGGCTGCATCCAAAGACCGGCGCAGCCGCTCGATCTTTGCCCGATGCGTCGCAATCTCCGATTCCTGAGACCGGCGCAGCTTCTCCTCAGCACCGAGCCGCTCTTCGTTGCGGACAAGCGCAGCCTTGGCAGCTGCAAAGGTTTCCCGTGCAGCCATTACTCGCCGCGGTGCCTCGGCCAACTCACTGCGAAACCGGGCAAGCTCCAGATCCTGCGCTTGCAACACGACGAGATGTTCAAGATCCGCATTCATCGCGCAAACTCCGATCCGTTCCATTCCTGCGGCCAGTTCGCCCAGGCGAATTGCCTGCGATTGGGTACCGCGCAGAGTACGAACTCCCAAACGAGAAGCCTAGCATCTTCAGCACATTTTCAGCGATCCCTGTCTAAACGGCCCGCCGCGCGTTTGCCCCAGGGCGCGACGAGATTCCTCCATCATGTCTGTTGCGTATCGCGACAGAAAGTGAACTGAGGAGCAACCAAAGGTGTCATTTCTGAATCCCGCATGCCCTTATAGAATCTGATCAGGAACTATGGCCGCCGCCGCAACTGCAGACTTCCCCAGCACGAGTATGTCCGTGAGCCAACCCTGGCGACCCAAGATCAATCCTTGGATCGTCGCCATGACGGTCACGCTTGCCACCTTCATGGAGGTGCTCGATTCCTCAATCGCCAATGTGGCGCTGCCGCACATTGCCGGCGGCCTCGGGGCTACCCAGGACGAAGCTACCTGGGTCTTAACGGCATATCTGGTCGCGAATGCAGTCATCTTGCCTGCCGGCGCCTACATGACCACGTTTATCGGCCGCAAGAAGTTTTACATGATCTGTGTGGCGCTGTTCGGCATCTCGTCCGCGCTGTGCGGCCTCGCACCCAGCTTGCCGATCCTGGTCTTCTGCCGCATCCTGCAGGGCGTCGGCGGCGGCGGGCTCGCGCCGAGTGAGCAGGCCATCCTTGCCGATACCTTTCCACCTGAAAAGCGTGGGCAAGCCTTTGCCATGTACGGCTTAGCTGTCGTCGTAGCTCCCGCTATCGGGCCAACCCTGGGCGGCTACATCACGGACAACTTCGACTGGCGCTGGATCTTTTTTCTCAACGTCCCCATTTGCCTACTTTCTCTTTTCCTCACCTCGCGCATTGTCGAGGATCCGCCCTATGTGAAGCATGAGGTCGCTGAGTCGAAAAAAGGCGGCATCAAGCTCGATCTGCTCGGCTTTGCGCTTGTGGGTCTCACCTTCGGTTCGCTCGAGTTCATCCTCGACAAGGGCCAGGAAGACGACTGGTTCGGTTCGCACCTCATCACCTTTTTTACGGTTGCTATGGTCGTCGCCTTTGTGACCCTTATCTGGTGGGAATTGAAGTTATTGCGCGAAGGCCGTCGCCCGCTGCTGAATCTGACCCTCTTCACGCGGAGGTCCTTTGCGATTTCCTTCATCCTCATGTTCGTCTTGGGCTTTTCCCTGTACGGCACCACCATCCTGATCCCCCAGTTTGTACAAACCCTTTTGGGCTACACTGCGGAACTCGCCGGGCTTGTGCTTTCCCCTGCCGGCTTCATGATGATGGCGATGATGCCTGTGGTGGGCATTCTGTCGAGCAAGGTTGATCCACGCAAGCTCCTCGGCTACGGCTTCCTTTCGCTCACGCTCAGCCTTGTTTACATGTCTCAAATCAATCTGGGCATCAGCTATGGCGAGCTGGTCATCATGCGTATGTTCCAGGCCTCAGGCCTGGCATTCCTCTTCATTCCGATTAACACTTTGGCCTATGTCGGCGTGAAGCAGAAGGAAAATAACGACGTCTCCGGTCTTACCAACCTGGCGCGCAACATCGGCGGATCGTGCGGCACTGCCTTTATGGCAACACTTCTGGTGCGACGCTCCCAAGCTCACGAAAACTCGATGATCCGCGATCTCATCCCTTCCAACCCTGCCTTCAACCGGCAGGTAAACTCGGTTGCCGATGCCCTAAAAGCGGCAAACCGAACGGGCAGCCTTGGCGACGCTTTCACCGGGGCAAAGCACATGGCGCAGCAGTACATCTACAACCAAATGCACGCACAGGCGGCAACACTGGCGTACATCGACATCATCCGCTACCTCACCCTGTTCTGCGCCGCCATGCTGCCACTGCTTTTCTTCATCCCACGTCCGCCGAAGAGTGCCGCAGCCAGCGCCGGCCACTGATATTACTCAAACAAACCCAGGCGACCCGCTGAGCAGGTCGCCTGGCTTCATCACATGTCTTCACTTTGGAAGAGTGTCATCTTGACCGAAGCAAACCGGGTCCCGCACGAGCTTGCTCGGGTGGTGGTAGCACACAGCTACATCGTTTGCGCAGTGGAAAGACCTGCTATTTACTGCGGCCCGCGACGACGTCCTTTGTTAAGATAAGTCGCCAGTTGACACTCCTATTTATTTGCCGGTTCGGTCATTTTTTCGTGCATCTTGGCCTGCAACGCTTCAGGAACCAACCCCAGGATCGCGCCCTCAATCTTCGTGGTGAGGCTCGCAGAGTAGACATGCTCCTCGCCGGCCATCAGCGCTTTAAAGCCTTGCTGGGCTACATCGTATGGCTCCGATTCATGCTTGCCCTTGGTGCCGACTTTGGTGTCTCCAAGGTCCGCGCGGTTGAAGAAGTCTGTATCCACCGGGCCGGGCTGCAATAACGTCACGCTGACACCGGTCCCCTTCAACTCATACCGCAAACTCTTGCCGAAGGATTGGTCGAACGCCTTGGTTGCTGCATACACGGCTTCCTTGGGGGCCACCATCTCGGCTGCAATCGATGAGGTAATCAGGATTTTGCCATCTTTCTGCGCCACCAGCTTGCGAGCTGCGTACTTGGCAATGTGTACCGTGCTTTCGCAATTCAAGCGCACCATGTTGATCTCTTTTTCGAGATCCGTATCCACAAACAAGCCACCCACCCCCACGCCGGCATTGATGGACACGGCGTCCACCTTGCGGTTCGTGGATTCCACAACCTTCCAGAACTTCGTGCAGCCTTCAAAAGTTGCAAGATCCTCATGTACCGGCGTTACCTGCACACCCAAGGCCATCAACTGAGCCGCTGCGGGCCCAAGCCGCGCATCTTCTGCATCGATGATCAGATCGAAGCCATGTTCCGCGAAGACCTTCGCCAGGTTGAAACCGATACCGCTCGACGCGCCCGTCACCACTGCCAATTTATCTGCCATACAGAACCCCTTGCTCAAGCCATCCCGGCACGAGCGATCTGAGAGTGAGATGCATGAGGATGCAATGCGGGGTTGGTTGAACTCTCACGCTGCTCTAAGCGATAAAAGATTGTCTTTTAGAAAAAAGTGCCAGAATCCTCACAGTGCCTGTGCGTTCTGGCCCATGGGTCTGGCTTACGTTTTATCTGAACTTTGGTGCCGAAGAAAGGACTCGAACCTTCACACCCTTGCGAGTACATGGACCTGAACCATGCGCGTCTGCCAATTCCGCCACTTCGGCT
>CAXTNA010000149.1:0-821 GCA_964245535.1 uncultured Acidobacteriaceae bacterium
TGTTGAGGTATTTGCGGGTGATGTCGCCGGTGATGTATTTGCCGTCGAAGACGGAAGCTTCGAAGTTGCAGATGTCCGGGGAGATCATGGAAACGGAGGCTTCGAGGTCGGCGAGGTCTTGGAAGATGACGCAGTCGGCGCCGATCTCCTGGGCGAGCTGGGGAACGGTGCGGCCGGAGGCGATGAGCTCGGTGCGGGCGGGCATGTCGATGCCGTAGACGTTGGGGTAGCGCACGGGCGGCGAGGTGGAGGCGACGAAGACCTTTTTGGCGCCGAGTTCGCGGGCCATGGCGATGATTTCGCGGATGGTGTTGCCGCGCACGATGGAGTCGTCGACCAAAAGGACGTTGCGGCCGGCGAACTCTTGCGGAATGGGGCTGAGTTTGCGGCGAATGGACTGCCGGCGCTGCGCCTGGCCGGGCATGATGAAGGTACGGCCGATGTAGCGATTTTTCATGAAGCCTTCGCGGTAGGGAAGGTTCAGGCGGGTGGCGATTTCGAGCGCGGCGGTGCGGCTGGTTTCGGGGATGGGGATGACGACGTCGATGGGTACGTTTTTCCACTCGCGCTTCATTTTGGCGGCGAGTTTGGCACCCATGTTGATGCGGGCCTGGTAGACCGAAACGCCGTCGATGACCGAGTCCGGCCGCGCGAGGTAGACAAACTCAAAGAGGCAGGGGGATTTGGGCTGCGCGAGCTTGGATTTTTTCGACCACAGCTTGCCTTTCATGTCGATGAAGACGGCCTCGCCGGCTTCGAGATCGCGGTCGAGGTGGAAATCGTTGACGCCCAGCGCGACGCTTTCGCTGGCGAGCATGTAG
>CAXTNA010000149.1:867-6348 GCA_964245535.1 uncultured Acidobacteriaceae bacterium
TTCTTTTCCCCATTGCGGCCTTCGACCAAGCGGCTGCCCAGCACGAGCGGGCGGATGCCGTAAAGGTCGCGGAAGGCCAGCATGCCGACGCCGGAGATCATGGCTACGACGGCGTAGCCGCCGCGGCAGCGGTTGTGCAGCTCTTCAACGGCGGCGAAGATGTCGGCCGGTTTGGGCGTGACGACGCCGCGCTTGGTGAGCGCGTGGGCAAAAACATTCAGCATGACCTCGGAGTCCGAGGTGGTGTTCAGGTGGCGCTTGTCGTTCTGGTAGACGTTGTCGACGATCTCGCGGACGTTGGTCAGGTTGCCGTTGTGCGCGAAGACGATGCCGTACGGGGAGTTCACGTAGAAGGGCTGGGCTTCGGCGACGGAGGCGCAGCCGGCGGTGGGATAACGGACGTGGCCGATGCCCATATCGCCGAGCAGACGGGCCATGTTGGTGCTGTTGAAGACGTTGGTGACGAGGCCGTTTTCTTTGTGGAGGTAGAAGCGATCCTGGTAACAGGTGGCGATGCCGGCCGCGTCCTGTCCCCGATGTTGCAGCATGGAAAGCGAGTCATAGATGACGCCGCTGACCGGATGGTGTCCGAAGACGCCGACGATCCCGCACATAATCAGTCCTTGCCAGCCACCGCGTTGTGGTCGTTTTGACTAGTTTGACTATCTTGAATTGGGCCATTCTGCATGACCCTTCCAGCATCTCACGATTGCGCCTGCGTGCGATGCCAAGCCGCTGCGGATAACCCGGGAGATTGGATGAGGCTGCCGTGCTTCGGATGCGGGCTGCGGGCAGGCCGCGTGTGGTTGCTTTGGGCCTCGCGCTTACGACTTGGCTTTTACCGGTACCTTTATGCCGCTACCCGCTTCCTTTTTGCTTTGGGGGCAACACGGCTCCCGGGCGGCGTTCGCGTTTCGCTTTCGAGAGCCTGCAGGTAGGCCGCGAGCCCGCGTTTGCGCTGCGTGCGGAAGAAGCGGTGGAGCTCATGGCTGCGCCCCAGCACGTGGCGGGCGGCGCGGGCCATTTCGAGCGCATCGTGCCAATGACCGCCTGCCTCCTGCAACGCTTCAAAGCGCCGCGCGGCGGCTTCCGCCGTTGCGTCACCGGGCAGGGTTTCGGCGAGATAGCGTGCGGCCTTGGCGGCTTTGCGAATGTCGTGCAGGTCGTCTTCGCCGGCTTTGGGGAGGCGGGTATGTCCGGGGAGTTTTGTTCGTCCCAACAGCGACTCCGCCATTGCGAGCAACGTGGGCGCGGGCAGGGCGAGGTTTTCCGCCGGTCTTAGCTGCTTCAACAGCTGTTCGATAGCCCTTACTGCCTTTGTTTGCCGCTTTTTGAGCAGCCGTTGCAGGTCCTCTGCCGCCGCGTCCCGATGTTTGCTCAGGTGCTTGCGCAAGGTATTCGCGCCGTCTGCGAGGAGGGTGCGGGCGTTTTCCGCGGTGGCTTGCGCTTCCTCGGGCTCCGCATTGGCTGCTTCGGGCGCGTGCTGCATTCTGGTTTCCCGGTCGGTGGGGTTCGGCTCCGGGATGGTGAAGGATTCCAGCATTTTGCGGTGCACGTCGAAATCGCGCACCGTACCCGCTGCTCGCCGTAACCGCTGGAGTTCCTTGCGCAAATGGGCGGCTGCGGCGCTGTGTTCCGGCAGATCCGAGGCGGTGGGCAGCTCGGCTAAGAGGAAGAGCTGCGCCTCCAGGCGACGGGTTTCGGTGCGCAGCCGGTGCACCGACTTGGGGCTGGGATCGGCGAGGCAGACGGAAAGTGCGGCTTCGAGCGCTACGCCGTGCTCGCGCAAGACCTGGACGGGGTAGGTGACAAATGGCTGTTGCAGTGACGGCGTTGCGTGTCGCTTCATCGCATCTGGCTTCATTGCATTTGGCTTCATCGCATTCGTCTGATGCCGACGGGTTCGCGGCGGAGGCTCTTTCCGCTCTCCATTGGTGCCGTCACTCGCATTGGGGATTGCTACTCGCATGGCTTGCTACTCGCAGGGATCGTCACTCGCACGAATCGTCACTCGTGTAGGTCGGCAGATCGAGGGAGCCCAAGCCGGACGCTTGCAGCAAGCCCAGCGGTATCATGAAACAAAGTGATGTCTGAAGTTGCCACCACCACTGCCACCCCCGTTGTCGCCGATGCACCGTCGGCGAGCGAGCGCGTTCCGGTCCGGGGCACGGAGGCGGTGCGCCTGCGTTCGGCGACCACCGACGATGCGGATGCCCTGGCACTGGTGGGCGCGGCTACGTTTTTGGAGGCTTTTACCTCCATGCTGCCGGGTGCCGACATCGTCGCCCACTGCGCGCGCCACCATACGCCGGAGGCGTATCGCGCGTATTTTGGGCACCCGGATACGCGCATCACGATCGCGGAGGCCTACCCTGGCGGCGCGCCCGTCGGCTATGCGATGTTGACTGCGCCTGAGTTGCCCAGCTTTGCCGTGGAGCCGACGGATATTGAGCTCAAACGAATTTATTTATTATCGCGGTTCCGGTCGGCGGCTACGCCTGTGGTTGTGATGTCACGCGGGACAGGGATGGTAGAGCCCATTGTGGGACTGCGTGCCGGGCAGGCATTGCTGGATGCCGCGGTCGCCGAGGCGCTTGCGCTGGGCCGGCGACGGCTATTGCTCGGCACGCATGCGGGTAACGCGCAGGCAATTGCGTTTTATCGGAAGAACGGATTTGTTGAGGCGGGTATACGGACGTTTCAGGTGGGCAGCCAGGTTTGCCGTGATCTGATCTTTGCCAAACTTTTATAGGGTCTGGCATGTTCGGAAGCAGAGGGCAACGATGCGTTTGACGCGACCCACCGGCCCACCACGGCGTGCTGCCGGTGCAGGTACAAAGAGCCGAGCGCCGACGACGGAGCCTGGCTTTACGAATCCCAACCGACAGGTGGTGGAGCGTGCCACGGGTGCGCCTTCCACCACGCGCGATGGGCAGACGATCTATGCCCTGCGCTGCCGCGATTGCAGCCATGCTTACGGCTGCAATGGGCTGGATGTGAAGGAGCGCCGCTGCCCCGTGTGCCAGGGCGGGGTGGCGGGGGAGCCGCTGCGAGCAGTGCAGCCGAGCCTTTTTGAAGACGTTCCTGCCGAATAAGTGATTCGCCTGTTTCTTTGGATAAGCTTTCGGACCGGCGTCGATGAGGCTCCACGGATGAGGTAGCAGGTGAGATGATTTGGGACAGCGCTCGACCAATGAGGCGAACTGACAGGACTTGACCCGAAACATGAACCACAGGAATCACTGGCTGATCGCCCTCTAGTCCTGAAACGCCGAATGCAGACTCTTGCCGCGGGTTGCGTATGATTTGCGTGCGCCTCGCCGTAGAGCGGGGATGGACTTTAAAGGACCTTTCGATGCCGGTGGCCTTGCCAGAGCTCAAACAGCAATCACAACATAAAGGCAGCCTCATGAGCAGGCTACCCGGAAACAGCCTCCTTGCGCCCGCACTGGTATTTACGGTGGCGCTCCTGCTGGTGTGCGTTCTGCCCCTGTTTGTGCCTATGCGGCCGATCCGCACAGAGTCCACCTCTTACCTTGTTGGCTTCAACAATCAAGTGGCGGTACTTGTTGCGGCAGGCTTGAGCTTTTCCGTGTTTCTCGCCACGTGTTGGATCGAGCGCGGTTTTGTACCTGTGCCGCTTCATGACGGCAGGAAGCTTACCGCGGGATTCATCAGTGCGGTCATAGCTGGGTCGTCGCTCGTGTTGAGCTTTTGTGGTGCCGTGGTCGCAGCGTCGCACCATCGGTACCTGGGTGATGCCGGCTACATCATCGAGGTCGCCACGGTGAAGCAGGAAACCGGCAGGGCCTTATACTCGCAAATTGAATTTGCCTACGGCCCTTTGCTGGTGTACCCCGAGATTTGGCTGAGCCGTCTTTGCCACATCAGTATGACAGCGGCATATTACATCATCCTGCCATTTGAAAGCGCGGTAGGGTTGCTTATGCTGGCCTACGTGCTGAACGCGGTGCCCACACGGGGCAGACTCCGCCGTGCGGCGTTCGTGCTGCTCGCATTGGGTGCCATCACACCCCACCTGGGGCTCAACTATACGTACCTGCGTTTTGCGAGCCCGCTTGCGATTCTGATCTTTGGCATGCGCCAGCCGTCGCTTTCAAGATGTGTTCTTGTGTTCGTTTTTGGCGAATGCCTTGAACTGTCGATTTCCCCCGAAATCGGGTTGGCGATGTTCGTAGGCGTTCTGGTTTTTGGAGCGCTCAAGGCCTGGGTCAGCGGCTGGCGTTGGTTGATGGCGGCCCTCGTTCCGTTCCTGGTGCTGGGGGTGGTTCTGCTCACCCTGGGTCAGCCCTTTTTACGCAGTGCGACCAACTTTTCACGCGGAGCCCTGAATCTGCCGGTTGGTCCATACCCACACATTTTGGTGTTTCTGTTTGCCACGGTTTGGCTGGTCCCTGTAGCCCTGGGCAGGTTCGGCAGGTTGCGCGATCCGATTCACATGCAGTTGCTGGCACTGTTCGCCGTCAGTGTGGCATTTCTTCCGTCGGCACTAGGACGATGCGACCCTCTGCATGTCCTGTTCAATGGAATAGGTATGCTGTGCGTGTCCTTAGCTGCCCTTGCAAACAGTTCGCAGCGGGCGTGCAAGGTGTGGGTCGGTTGCCTAGCCGTGCTTGTGCTTTGGAATCACTGGGTAAATGAACGCTTGTTCGATGTACGCAACGCAGAAGTCATTGGTCAGGCCATTCTGCCCCATCTTCCAGCGCCCGCCCGCGAGGGCCTAGTATCTGTAATCGGCCTGCATCGGCCAGATTTGGCAGCGCGGATGAACGAGGCGTCCGGCACCGGCGACCTGCTGGACATGACCGCTTTGGAACAACTGACAAAGGGGCAACCCGTTGCAACACCCGTGGACCTAACGCCGCATATGGAAGAGCAATTGAAGGCTACGAGGCAGTATGTTCCCGGCTACTTCACCTTTTACGTAAATCTGATGAACCCGGCCGCAGAACAACGACTTAATCGTGAAATAGAGCGCTACCGATGGGTGTTGATGCCGTCTTTGTGGCATCCCGGCATTGCCAATGGTCTCGTCGTCATTCGGCGGCTACAAGGGTTCAGCCTGCCTTACCACCAGCGCAACCCTTCCCCTTACGTTCCCGGCCAGGTTTTGCAGGATACTTTGGACCGCGATTGGGTGCCCATTCGGTACTTCAATAAATATGTACTCTACGAACGTCTGGGTGCCGAGCCATCCTGGAAGTAGTGTTGGTGTGCAAGTAATCGGCGTCGTGGTCTGATTCTTCTCGGTCCGCGCGGGCGAACCTGCAAATGTCCTGCTACGCAGGGGGAGAGAACCGTTCCTGGCACCTACGTTCTGGCGCCTATGTTTCTGGCGCCTAGACGACAGGCGTCCGGGGTTCGTCTGCTCGGTCGAGGACACAGGTGGGGACCCGCCTGCGATCACTCTTCCCGGAGCAGTAAGGCCGGGTCGACCCGTAGGGCGCGGCGGGCGGGGGC
>CAXTNA010000150.1:0-6298 GCA_964245535.1 uncultured Acidobacteriaceae bacterium
GTACTGGGCGGCGAGGGCGGGGAGCACGGGCTGGAGATCGGCAGCGGCGGCGACGCGGAGGTCGGGAGTCGTCTGCTGTATCGCTTGGCCGAACGATGGATGGCACGAAAGTGGGAGTGCCAGGGCGAAGAAAAAGCGGCACAGTGGAATGAGGCCGGGCTTGTGCGGCATGGGAGCGCGTCGCTTCGGGACGGCTGATGACCGAGTGCATGAGAGCGGGACACTGCGGTAGGCTAAGAAGACACATGGGGGCGAGCACACATACGCTGAGATGCATCGGCTGCGACGCGCGCATTGCCGCCGGGGAAGCCCGAAGCAACTTCCGCTGCGTGGCTTGCGGCGAGCTGTTTGAGGTGGAATACCCATGGAGCGAAGGCGCACCGACACGGCCCGAGCGCGAGTGGAACCCGAATCCGGGGGCGCTGCGGCATCTATGGAACGAACGCCGGACGTCGACGCTGGGCGTGGATCAGAGTGGGGTGTGGCGGTTTCGGGAGTTGCTGCCGATTGTCGAGACTGAGCGGGTGGTGACGCTGCGGGAGGGCAACACGCCGCTGTATGAGATGCCTCGCGCTGCCGAAGCACTGGGGATGAACTGGCTACTGGCCAAGCATCAGGGGATGAACCCTACCGGTTCCTTTAAAGATACGGGCATGACGGCCGCGCTTTCCGTTGCGGTGGCGGGTGGGTATGAATGGGTAGCGTGTGCTTCAACGGGGAACACATCGGCGGCGATGGCGGCCTACGCGGCACGGGCCGGGCTGCGGAGTTTGGTGTTGATTCCGGAAGGAAAGATCGCCTGGGGTAAGCTGTCGCAGGCGATGGACTATGGCGCGACTACGGTGCAGCTGCGGACGGACTTTGACGGTTGCGTGCGGGTGGTGAATGAACTGATCCGGCGCGCGCCGATTTATCTGCTGAACTCGGTGAATCCTTATCGGCTGGAGGGGCAGAAAACGCCGGCGTTTGAACTGCTGGAGCAGACGGACTGGCAGGTGCCGCACCACGTGATTGTGCCCGGGGGAAACTTGGCGAACTCATCGGCCCTGGGCAAGGGTTTTGCGGAGATGAAGCAGCTTGGGTTCATCAGCCGTGTGCCGAAGATCAGCATTGTGCAAGCGGAGGGGGCGGATCCGCTATACAGAAGTTTGCGGGAAAACGGCGGCGTTCGGCTCGACCCGGTGACGGCAGACACGCGAGCTTCGGCGATCCGGATTGGGAATCCGGCTTCGTGGCGCAAGGCAGTGCGAATGCTGGCGGCCACCGGTGGATGGTGCGAAGAGGTTTCAGAGCGCGAGATTGCGGTGGCGAAGGCGGAGATCGGCCGCGAGGGGATCGGGTGTGAGCCGGCTTCGGCGGTCACGCTGGCGGGCCTTAAGAAGCTGCTGGCCGATGGGCGCGTTGGGCGTGAGGAGACGGTGGTACTCCTGCTAACCGGGCACACGTTGAAGGATTCGGAGTACACAATTCAATTCCACAAAGGCCAGCTGTTCACCGAAGCCGAGGAGCGCGGCGCGAGCGATGCAGAACGTTTGGACACAGCGATGCTTCGGCGTGAACCCCTGGTGCTGGATCCGGATGCAGACCGGGTACTTTCGGCACTGGACCGCATTGCCGGGTTTGCGAGCCAGCCGGCATGAGCGGGCACGCACGGCATCCCGGCGTGCGGCTGACGCTACCGGCGACCTCGGCCAATCTGGGGCCTGGTTTCGATGCGGTGGGATTGGCGCTTTCGCTTTCGCTGCAAATCGAAGCGCATGCGGCGGACCATGGTCATGGCCACGATCAGATCGAGGCGAGGGGCCGCGACGCGGACCGGACCGGTGTGGTTGGAAATAATCTGATTCTTCGAACCTATCGCGAAGTGCTGCGGGGTGCAGGGCAGCGGGCGATGCCCTTGCGGCTGGTGGTGGAAAACGAAATTCCCCTCGGGATGGGCTGTGGATCGAGCGCCGCGGCGCTTTTGGCGGGCGTCGCACTGGCAAACCACTTCGGGCAACTGGCGATGACAGACGCGGCGATTGTAGCCGAGGCGAGTAAGCGCGAGGGGCACCCGGACAATGTGGCGGCTTGCTGGTACGGAGGGTTTACGGTGTCCGTGCCGGTGGGGGGTCGCGTAGAAGCGGCCACGATTGCATGCCACGGCACGTGGCAACTGCTGTTGGCTCTGCCATCTACAGGGTTGGCGACCGAGGCTGCCAGGACGGTGCTTCCCGAGCAGGTTTCCTTGGAAGATGCTGTATTCAATGTCCAACGGGCGGCGCTGTTGACGGCGGCGTTCGCGCAGGAACGGCTCGATCTCCTACAAGTCGCGATGGAGGATCGGCTGCACCAGCCGCATCGGAAGACGGTTTGCGGCTTGCTGGCGCATCTCGATCCTTTGCACGGAGCGCCGGAATTTGCTGGTGTGGCGCTGAGTGGAGCGGGGCCTGCATTGTTGGGCATTTTAAGAGAAAAAGCAACGCTGCACGCGGCAGAAAGTCGGATGCGGCGTGTTCTGGGGGATGCTGTTGAACTGTTGCCGCTGCGCATCGGTGGACCGGCACAGATAGAAAGCGTGTAGTTTTGCGCTCTCGCCCGGGAGGCGGGTGTTGCACCGTTTGTTCATTGATTGCATCTATTGGAGTGCTGTGTCGATGCGATAAGCGGAGGGAAGATGGCGAATCAATTTGTTTCCGATGTGAATGACTCGGAATTCGAAGCAAGGGTGTTGCAGTCCGAAACCCCGGTGCTTGTGGATTTTTGGGCAGCCTGGTGTGGTCCGTGCCGTGCATTGGCGCCAGTGGTGGACCAGGTCGCGACCGAGTACAACGGCAAGGTAAAGGTGATGAAAATGGACGTCGACAAAAACAACACGACGCCCGGCCGGTATGGCATTCGCGGTATCCCGGCGCTGCTGGTTTTCAAAGGCGGCAAGGTGGCGGAGCAGATTGTCGGGTATGTTCCGAAGGACACCATTGATGAGACTTTGAAGCGCGTCCTGGCGTAAAGATTCCTACAACTATTCCGAACAGAAGCAGGGTAAGGGCTAGTCTCTCTTAGGGGACTAGCCCTTATTGATTGCACCATGCAGGCGCTGGAGCATCTCTACAATCAGACGGAAATCAAACGGAGCAGCAGAATACCGCGGTGTTCGGGTTCTAGTGGAGATTCCTGTTATGTCACTTCACCGGTGCGTCCCTTTTCGTTCAAGCTTTCATCATCGCCACAGGGACGCGGGTACAGTGTAGAGTTTCGCCATGCGTTCCTTCAGGCTGTGGCCACCCCCCGCCAGCGATGGGTTGCTGGCGACACTCGTGTTCTGTGCGCTTCTCGCGCTACCCTGCGCGGCTCAAAGGCGGGCAGGAGCCCTGACTGCCGTAACGCCTGGCTTAAAGACGATGGCGCCCGTCCCGGCAGGCGCCCAGTTTGATAGCGGCGGACACCTGGACGTGCAGGGAGCGACTCGAGCGTACCTCGATGAGATCGCGGCCGATAAGAAGGCGGCCTCCGATAAGTATTTCGAGGGGAAGTACTGGCTGACTCTTTGGGACGCGCTGTGTTCCATCGCCGTGCTTCTGCTTCTACTCTGTACCCGTGCTTCGGTAAAAATGCGCGATGTCGCCGAGCGGGTGACACGATTTCGAAGTGTCCATGCATGGGTATACTTCGCCGAGTTCAGCGTGGCGACGTTTGCTCTTGGTCTGCCACTCACGATTTTTGAGGATTTCTACCGGGAGCACATCTACGGGCAGTCGCACCAACCGTTTGCGGGATGGCTGCGGGACGCCCTGGTAGCCTTCGCAGTTAGTGTGGTGCTGGGCGGGCTGCTGGTGGCGGTGCTGTACTGGGTGGTGCGACGCGCGCCGCGGACGTGGCATCTGTGGGGGACGGCGGTTTTCATCGCATTCTTTGCGCTGAGCGCGCTTATCGCCCCGGTTTATCTGGCACCGCTCTTCAACACCTACCAGCCCGTGCAGAATGCCGCAGTGACGGTGCCGGTGCTGAAGATGGCGCACGCGAATGGGATTCCGGTGGACAAGCTGGTGGAGAGCAACGCTTCCAAGCAAACGACCAACGTGAGCGCGAATGTGAGCGGGTTGTTCGGAACAACCAGAATCACGCTGAACGACAACTTGTTGAATACGGCCAGCCTGCCGGAAATTGAAGCCGTGACCGGTCATGAGATGGGACATTATGTGCTGCACCATGTCATCAAACTCATCATTGAGTTCGGCGTTCTCTTTTTCATCTTCTTCAGCGTGCTGCGCTGGTGGCTGGAGAGTCTGCAGCGCCGCCGCGGTCCGCGCTGGGGCACACGCGGGATCGACGACCTGGCGCTGCTGCCCGCGGCCGTCATGGCGATCACGGTGCTCACGCTACTGGCCACGCCGATCACCAACACGATGATCCGGTCGCACGAGGCAGAAGCAGATATGTACGGCCTCAACGCGTCACGGCAGCCGGACGGTTTTGCCCAAGCCATGCTCAAGCTCGGGCAGTATCGGAAGATGGAGCCAGGCCCGGTAGAAGAATTCCTCTTCTTCGATCACCCCAGCGGACGGACGCGGATCATCGAAGCCATGCGCTGGAAAGCGCAGAACCTGCAAATTGTAAAAGGGAACGAGGGGTACTGAAGGATTGGTACTGCTCATGCAAACCGGGGAAATCGTGTGGCTACCCTTTACGGTTTATTGCTGGGCGTCAGGTATTTCCAAGCCGATTGCATTTCAGGCAGATAGCTGTTTACTGATTGTGCATGGAAGCAGAAACGAGACGGGCAGCGGAACATACGATTACGTTTTCGCTGAAAAGCAGTTTACGTTGCTCAAGTCTGAAGAGGCACGCTGACTTGGCAGTTACAGGCATCCGTTACACTTCTAGGGATGATGGACTGGCTGCTTGTGCGCGGAAGCCTCATTGCCCTGTGCATTCTGGCAAACAGCTTTTTTGTGGCTGCGGAGTTTGCGCTCGTCAGTGTGCGGGAAACGCGGATTCAACACCTGGTCGCGCGCAAACGGCCCTCGGCACGCACGGCGATGCGGCTGAAGGAAAACATCGACGAGGTGTTGCCGGCGGTGCAGTTGGGTGTGACGCTGGCGAATTTAGCGTTGGGCGGGCTGGGCGAGCCGGCTTTGGCGAGCGGGCTGGAGCGGCTGCTGCGGCGGTTGCCGGCGATTCCGTTCGCAAGCGCGCATCCTTTGGTCGTGGCGCACGCCGGTGCGGTAGTGTTGGCCTTCTGTGGCATTACCTATTTCGAGGTGGTGCTGGGGGAGATTGTGCCGAAGTCGCTGGCACTGCAGCGGGCGGAGCGCATTGCGCTGGCGGTGGCCGGTCCAGTGGATTTATTTATCCGCATCACACGGCCGATTGTGCGGTTGCTGAATGGATCGGCGAGACTGGCGCTGAAGCTGTTTCGGGCGCCGCTGCGGGGCGAAGCCGGGGCGCATAGTCCGGAAGAGCTGAAGCTGATGGCTTCGGCGACCCGCAAGTTGGGTTTATTGCCGGTGTATCAGGAACAGATTGTGCATCGCGCGCTGGATCTGCGGGAAGTTTCAGCCAGCGAGATGATGACGCCGCGCACACGCATCTTTGCGTTACCGGCGGACATGCCGATCGAAATGGCGAGTGCGCGGATTGTCGAAGAGGAGCACTCGCGGGTGCCGGTGTTTGAACCGGCACGGGGTCGTGATGCGTTTATCGGCGTGGTGTATGCCAAAGATGTTTTTCGGCTGATGCACTTTCGCAGCGTGGCACTGAGCATGGGGCACCGTGGGGCTTCCGGGCTGACCCTGCGGCAGGTGATGCGCGATGTGCTGGTGGTGCCGGAAACGAAACCGGCGCTGGAATTGCTGCAGGAGTTCCAGGAACGGCGGCGCCAACTGGCGATTGTGGTGGATGAATTCGGCTCGACGATGGGGTTGGTGACCGCAGAAGACGCGCTCGAGCAGATTGTCGGTGAGCTGGAAGACGAGTTCGATACAGGGCGGCCGCTTACCCCGATCACAAATGGCGGCAGCGTGGTTCTGGATGGCAGCGTGACGTTGCGGGATTTGGCGACACAGTTGCGGTGGGAACTGCCGCGTACGCCCGGTGTGGAAACGCTGGCGGGCCTTCTGCTGGCCGGATTCGGCCATATCCCGGTGCCCGGAGAGCGTCTTGAGTTAGATAACCGTCGTTTCGAGGTGGTGCTGATGGATCGGCATCGCATCGCGCGGGTACGTGTGGACAGCATGCTGGTGCCGACGACAGATTCGGAGCAGGCGGCGGAGACCGCTGGAAAGCCCTTTGGGGAGCCTGTGGGGGCAGCTGTTCAAGG
>CAXTNA010000151.1:0-2698 GCA_964245535.1 uncultured Acidobacteriaceae bacterium
GCCAACACCACGACGGACGAAAACGAGCAGGCGGACTATAGCAATGACCTGTGTGAGCTGGACATTGTGACGGAGCGGCTCGGCGAAGTAGCCGCCGCCGCCTTTGGCGAAGGGATCAAGACCTATTCGCGCAAAGCAGTAAGTTGCAGTGAGGCCCCGGCGCAGGTCTAGGGGTCCACTGCAAAAAGAGGGAAACAATGACGACCCTATTTGCAATCAATAGCTGGGAAGCCCGTATCTTGCTTGAGGCCTGCCGGCAGTTGGATCGGCAGTGGCGCGAGATCGCCCGCACGACAGACGATGAGAACGAACAGGCCGATTACAGCAATGACCTGGGGCAGTTGGATATCGTCACGGAACGGCTCGGCGAAGTAGCCGCCGCCGCCTTTGGCGAAGACATGAAAAGCTTTTCGCGCGAGTCGGTGTGTGTGGCGGCTCCGGCGCTGGATTGAGGGGCAAGAGCCATGGCGCGGCCGAGATGACGACGACATTTGAAATGAACAGCTGGGAAGCGCACATACTTCTCGAAGCTTGCCATGAGCTGCAGAAAAAGTGGGATGAGATAGCCCGGACCACCGAAGATGATGATGTGAACGCGGATTACAGTAATGATTTGTGCCAGTTGGAGATCGTCAACGAACGGCTAACGGAAGTGGCCGTCGCGGCCTTTGGAGAGAGTGTAACGAGTTTTTCGCGTGAATCCGTGTTCGAAACGGCGGCCGAGCCGCAGGTCTAGCTGATGGCGCGCCGGATCGCCTGGCTGCCACTGCTCCCGGGCGATCCGGCAACGGGCCGCCAAACTCCGTGCAAGAGAATTGAGCTTAAGAGTCCCGGCCCGCACCTTGCGCGTCTGATACAAGATTGATCGCAGATTGTCCCTGAGGCTTTGGCATGTGGATTGTCCGGCTGGCGCTTCGGCGTCCCTATACCTTCGTCGTCGTTTCGCTGCTGATCTTTTTGCTCGGGATCGGATCAGCGATTCAGGCACCCAAGGACATTTTTCCGTATATCAACATCCCTGTCGTGACCGTCGTATGGACTTACGCCGGCCTGACCCCGACCGAGATGGAAGGGCGCGTGGTGACGCCCTGCGAACGCGGCCTCACCACCACTGTCAATGACATTGAGCATCTGGAAAGCCAGAGCTACCAGGGCGTCGCCGTCATCCGGATCTACTTCCAGCCAACGGCCAAAGTGGAGCTCGCCGTGGCGCAGGTGACCGCGCTGGTGCAGACCATTCTGCGCATTTTGCCCCCTGGCACGTTTGCTCCAAACATTGTCAAATACGACGCCTCCTCTGTGCCGATTGTGCAGTTGGCCTTGAGCGGTCAAGGGGTGAGCGAAGCCGATCTATACGATGACGGCACCTCGTTCGTGAGGCCCCGCCTCGCCACGGTAAAAGGTGCCAGCGTGCCGTTGCCCTATGGCGGCAAGGTGAAGCAGGTGATGGTCGATGCGGATCCGAACCTGCTGTTTGCGCACCATGTTTCTGCGGAAGACGTGTCGGTGGCGATCAACCAGCAGAATCTGGTGCTGCCGGCCGGCACCGCACGTATGGGCGATAAGGAGTTTGTTGTCAAATTGAACTCCAGCCCTGCCGATATTTCTTCGCTGAACGACCTGCCGATGCGTGCCGCTAACGGCGCCGTGGTGTCCATTAAGGATGTGGCATCGGTCCATATGGGCTATGCCGTGCAGACCAATATCGTACGCGAAAACGGCAAACGCTCTGCCCTGCTGACCGTGCTAAAGAACGGTGAAACCTCCACACTAAGCATCGTTTCCGGGGCTATCAAACTGATTCCCCGGCTCAAGGCGGGCCTCGGGGATTTGACCATTACGCCCCTGTTCGATCAGTCGATCTTTGTGCGCGATTCCATCAACGAGGTGGCGCGCGAGGCCGGCATCGCGGCCGTGCTTACGGGTTTGATGGTGTTGCTGTTTCTCGGCTCCTGGCGCTCAACGCTTATCGTCTGCACATCGATTCCGTTATCTATTGCTACGTCGCTAGTCATCCTCACGGCCTTCGGCGAAACCATCAACACCATGACGCTCGGCGGGTTGGCGCTGGCGGTCGGCATTCTCGTGGACGATGCAACAGTGGAGATCGAAAACACGCATCGCAACATGGCGGAAAAGAAGCCGCTCACACGCGCGATTCTTGATTCCGCACAGCAAGTGGCAGCGCCCGCTTTTGTCTCCACGCTCTCGATTTGCATCGTGTTTCTGCCGGTTGTGCTGCTGGTGGGCGTTGCGAAATACCTGTTCACGCCGCTGGCCCTGGCCGTGGTTTTCGCCATGATGGCCAGCTACTTTCTATCGCGCACCCTTGTGCCGACGATGATGCATTTTCTGCTGGGATCGGAGATCGGTCTGTACCAGGATCCGGCAGCGAGCGAGAAGGAAGAGCGCGAAAATTTCCTGTGGCGCTGGCATTCCCGCTTTGACCGCCAGTTTGAACGCATGCAGCATGTCTACAAACGGGCGCTCGGGTGGTGCATTGAGAACTCCGTCATCACGCTGAGCCTTTTTGTTCTGCTGGTGGTGTGCTCGCTGCCGCTGGCGCTGTTCATCGGGCGCGACTTTTTTCCGTATGTCGATTCCGGGCAGATGACGCTGCATGTCAATCCGCCGGAAGGCATGCGCATTGAGGATTCCGAACAATACTTCGCGGCTATCGAGAAAGAGATTCGTACGC
>CAXTNA010000151.1:2708-6287 GCA_964245535.1 uncultured Acidobacteriaceae bacterium
ATTCCCGCATCGCGCCTCCATCTTATTCTGGATAATATCGGCTTGCCCGCAGGCGGCATCAATCTTGCTTTTGTGCAATCGGCAACCATCTCCAACTCCGATGGCGACATCCTCATCGCGTTGAACCCAGGCCCCAAAGACACGATGATGTACACACGCAAATTGCGTGCCGATCTTGCGACGAAGTTCCCGGGGGCCACCTTCTTTTTCACGCCGGCCAATATCACCAATCAGATCCTGGATTTTGGTCTGCCCTCGCCGATCGACCTACAGGTCATCGGTCGCGGGCCACAAAATTATGTGCTCGCGCAAAAGCTGATGAAGGAGGTTGCGGCGATTCCGGGTGCGGTGGATGTTCACATACACGAGCAGGTCTCGTATCCGACCATGCTGGTGAACAACGATCGCATCAAGGCCGAACAGATCGGTCTGACGCAGGCCGATGTTGCCAATTCGACGCTCGTCTCGCTCAGCGGCACGGGCCAGACCGCGCCCAATGAGTGGTTGAATCCGAAGAACGGCGTTAATTACCAAGTGGTAGTGCAAACGCCTATTTACCGCAACAGTTCGCTGCAGCAGTTTTCGCGCACCCCGATCAGTACGGCGCAGGGCGATGCCGAGCAGTTGCTGGGCAATCTTGCGACCTTTCGCCGCGACGCCTCGCCCATCGTGATCGATCACTACCAGATTCAGCCGGTGTATGACATCTACGCCGATGTGGATCAACGCGATCTGGGCGGCGTGGCCAGCCAGATTGAGAAGATCATACAAAAGGAGCAAGCGGGTTTATCGCAGACTACGCAACTCGCCTTGCGTGGCGAGGTGGCAACGATGAACGACTCCTTCCTTCGGCTCGGTATCGGCATCATCTTTGCCATTGGCTTGGTGTACCTGCTGATGGCGGTGAACTTCCAATCCTGGCTGGACCCGCTGATCATTTTGATGGCGATTCCATGCGCGTTTTCAGGCATTTTGTGGATGCTGTTCCTCACGCAGACGACCTTCAGCGTGCCGTCGTTGATGGGGGCTATCATGACCATTGGCGTGGCCACCTCGAACTCGATCCTGATGGTGGTGTTTGCCAACGACGAACGCATCGCCGGCAAGGATCAGCATGAAGCCGCACTCAATGCAGGCCACACCCGATTGCGGCCGGTAATCATGACCGCTTTGGCGATGATCATCGGCATGCTGCCTATGGCGTTGGCCTTTGGCGAAGGCGGCGAGCAGAATGCACCGCTGGGCCGGGCTGTCATTGGCGGCTTGCTTTTTGCCACACTGGGCACACTGTTTCTTGTACCGACGATTTACTCACTGCTGAAGAAAACCCCACCCGTTGATTACGCGCAGGAGATCGCCGACGAATCCGGCCTGCCGGAAGGCGGCAAGGTACCACGGCAACAGGGCGGCCGTCCCGCCCCACAAACACAGGAGCAACCGGCCTGATGGCTGACTACATAACCAAGCCGACCGATGCGGGTAATCCACGCGGCCCGGAGTTTTCGCACACCGACCCCATAGGCAGCCATACGCTTCCGGAGCCGGAAGGAGCTGATGCCGCCCATCGTCTGCCGGCGCCGGACCACACCGCCGGCGCGCGTCAACCGGGTGAGCGCCTGGAGTATGTGCCGTGGCAAGGTGAGCCAGGGCAAAGCTATAGAGTGACTCCTCAACATGCAGAGTCCCGAAACGTAAGTCAAAACGCCAGACCACGCTCTGACGACTCACGCGCCACAGACGCCCACCGGCTCGCCGAAAGTTTTGCCGACCCGAATGCGCAGGATGATGCGCGCATTGGCAAGAGTTTCGAAGAAACCAACTTCAGCGGCAAGAAACATAAGCCACCCCTCCCTGAACGGGTGCACAAACCCAGAAGCTGGCGGCCGGCCATCATTGTGGCTGTTTGCATCCTGCTGCTTGCGCTGATTGGCGGGCTGGCCGGGTATCTGCCGCGCCACAACCGCGAGAAAAAGATTGACACCCAAGCGCAGACCGAGGCCAGCGCAAAACCCATTGTCGAGGTGCAAACGGTACGGCAGGTGCAGGAGCAGCAGGGGCTGGTGCTGCCCGGCACCACGCTCCCGCTCACGGAGGCCTTTATCTACGCGCGCGCCAATGGATATCTGAAAAAGCGCTATGCCGATATCGGCGACCATGTGATCAAAGGCCAGCTGCTTGGCACGATTGACGCACCCGACCTCGATGCACAGGTGGCGCAGGCGCGCCAGCAACTCGACCAAGCGGAACAGCAGTTGTTGCAGCAGCGCTCGCAGCTTGCACTGGCCTCGGTGACGGTGAACCGGTATCGCGTGCTCGTGGCCAAGGGCGTGTTTTCACGTCAGGATGGCGACACCCAGGAGACCAATTACTCTTCCAACGTAGCCAATGTGGCCGCGGCGCAGCGCAACGTGGACGCCTACCGCGCCAACCTGCAACGCAACATTGCGCTGCAAGGGTATGAGCAGGTTCGCTCCCCATTCACGGGCATCATCACGCAGCGCAATGTCGATGTGGGCGCACTGATCTCGGGTGCGGGCAGCACGGGCGGACCGATCAGCGGACCCGCACCGCAAGGGCAAACTTCGGCAACGGGCGGCACGCAACAGGCGAGCCAGGCCAACACCGGCGGCACCTCGGGCAATACCAGCTCGGCGGCCACACCGGGGCAATCCCCCGGGCAGGGCGGACCGCTCTTCGGGGTAGCGCAGGTGCAGCGGCTGCGCATTCTGGTTTCGGTGCCGGAAGGCTACAGCACCGTAATCCACCCCGGCGGCCATGCGCAGCTTAACTTTCAGGAGTACCCCGGTACACAGTTTCAGGGTGACGTGACCCGTACGGCCGATTCCGTCGATCCCAACACCCGCACCATGCTCACGGAAGTGCAGGTCGACAACCGGCAAGGCAAGCTCAAAAGCGGCATGTATGCGGTCGCGACCTTTCCACCCGCCGCCGGCCTTGGCGGTCCGCTCATGATTTCCGGTGACGCGGTCGTCATCCGTGGCGATCAAACATCCGTGGCCAAGGTTGTCAATGGGAAGATCCAGATTGCGCCGGTGGTGGTGGGCCGCGATTTCGGCAATGTCATCGAGGTTGTCAGCGGCGTGAAGGCCGGTGATCTAATCGTGACGCAGGTGACCGACGACGTGGTGGCCGGGGCCGCCGTGCAAACCCACATGGCCAAAGCAACTGAGGATCAGCCGCTTAAGCCACAGCCGCAAAATACGCCGCCCGGCGGTACCTCACGCTATGGCAACATCGGCATCACGGACGAAGCCATGCAGGGGCAGGCGGGCCAGCAGAACCAGGCTGGGGGCCAGCACGGCAAAGCCGGCGGGAGCGGCGGGAAAGCATCGACGAGCCAAAGCAAACCATGATCATCGATACACTTCAAGGCGTGCGCGCGCGCGGGCTCCGCCATGTCGTTCGCGCCACGAGCGCACTTCGCTTGTCGCGCCCAGCCCAACGCCGTCCCTCAAAACTCGCTGGTTTCGCAAGCCGCGCCGGTTTCGCAAGCCGCGCTGGCCTGGCGGTCGCCTTCATGCTGATGGCAAATCGCGCTTTGTCGCAGGTGCCCTCCAC
>CAXTNA010000152.1:0-2917 GCA_964245535.1 uncultured Acidobacteriaceae bacterium
GTTTGGCACTGTGCCGAGGCTGGGTGTGTAGGTGAAGGTGCCGGCCGCATTGGTGACGGCATCCAGCTGTGCTCCGGAAAGGGCTGTGCCGTACGTGATGGTTGCCGGTGCCGGCCAGGTGATCGCCGGGGCTGTGGGCTGTGCGGGCGGGTTCGCGGTGCCCCCGGCGGCGCGATAGATGGCGACCAGCGCGGGATTGTTGGCCTGCCAGTAATCGGCATGGCCCATCAAAATGTCGCCATGCGCTACGGATTGCGTGAGCTGCGGCGTGTAGGTGGCCAGGGTTGCAGCGGAAACATCGTTGACGAGGTTGGCCCCGAAGGCGTGTGGGTAGATGTTGTAAATGGAGGTGGGTGTGCCGAGATCCGTGTGGAAGAGAAAGGTATAGAACGGCGCCGTGTAGGCGTAGTACCGCGGCGTGCTTTCTTCCGGGATGAAGAGCAGATTGGGCAGATCGGTGATCAGCTGCTGAAAGATGGCGGGGTTCAGCGTACCGCCGCTGCTGTCTACCGTTGAATCGACATAGAAGATCGTGGCTCCCCAACGCGTGTTGGCATAACGAGCTTTTGTTTCCAGGTTGGCGATGACCGCGGCGTTTGTGCCGAGGTAGATCTGGCTAGCCGTGTTGTTCGTGCCGAGGGTGAAGGCCTGGGGGCGGAGGCATAAACCGACCTTCAGCCCGGCGTTTGTCATCGTCTTGAAGTAGGCATCATCCAGCTTGCGGCCGTAAAAGGGGGAACCAGGATCGCTGACCGTGCTTTCCATCTCCGGGGCGACTGCCGCAATTTGATCCGGCGAGCAGACATAGCTGGTGGTCTGCGGGTATTGCTCGCCTTCGATGTCCCAGGTGATGACGCCTTGGCCATTCAGGTTTTGCGCGTTGCTGACATTGGCCGCCGCTTGCGCCAGCATGCGGTTTTGGAAGCTGCGCAGGCCGGTCGGGTTGGTGATGTCGATGGTGGGATCGTTGAAGTAGCGGCGTGGATTAGTGGGGAAGCCGGCCGGCTGGGTGATGTCGCCGGACCCCGAAGGCGAACTTGCCAGATAGGCGGTGCCGATGATGCGCTTGTCGGTCCACGTCATCTGGCTGGGAAAGGTTGCGGCGAAGCTCGCGTAGGCGTCGGCGGCATTGGCCGCGGTGCCCTCGGGCGTGAAGCGCAGGGAGACGGTGTAGCTGAAACTGGTGCCGGGCTGCACTGGATCATCGTTGTGCGGCAGAAAGGCCGGCAACGAGTCCGGCGCGGTGCTGGTCAGGATGGGTGAGTAGGTTGCTCCGCCTGCGCTTTTCCAGCCGCCGTAGAGGGCGACCGCTTCGTTGGGGATGACTGCTGTGACGACGCCAGAGCCGAAATCGGCGGCGCTCACGCCCGGCCCGGTCGTTGTGACGGCGTACTGCGAGTAGCCGTTGAAGCCTGCGGGATCTGTGGGGAAGTGAAGGGTGAGTGGATAGATTTCAGCACCGTCAAAGACGATGCCGGAGCTGGCGTAATTGGTTTCGGTGACGGTGATATCAAGATTGTTGCCATTCTGGGCGAACCTGGTGGCGATCGTTCCCCAGGAGAATGAGTAGGTTTCCGTATTGGTCGCGGCGTTCCAGTTTTCGCCCTGATTGTTCTCGCCCCAACCATACTGCCCGCTCGTGACCGCGTTGCCGCTGAGGTCGGTGGCTTTCATGTGCCAAATATGAAAGCTGTCGGAAGGAAACGCGCCGGTATCTTCCAGGCTGATCCCGTTGAAGCTGAGGGTTTGCATCCCTTTGGCGCCGTAGCGGACTTGGAGGCCTTGCGCGTTGGTGCGCACAGCGATGCCGAGCAGAAGCGCGCCGACGACCGGCGTTCCTACCCGTTGCGCCAGGGAGGCGAGTTGGGGGAAACCTTGCGGTAGTCGGAAAAATCGAGATACTTTTTTCATTTTTGCCGGCCCATTCTCCACTCAGCCAGGCCCATGCTACTGACCAGGTTGTGCGGCGTATATTGCCCGAAAGATGTAAGACCTTAGGGCATGATCTGAACTTGACCAAGCATTTGTCCCATGCTGGGACACGCGCGAGGGTAGCCGCGGCTCAGGGTGCGCGAGCGCTTGCGGCATAATTATGTTGCCGAACACATCGACATCGGTGCCACGATGCTACAGCTCGGGAAAGATCGGGACTTTGTGCAAAGCTGCTGCCAGTATGCCGAAAGTTCACGAAAAGCCGGCGCTTTCCATAGAAGTTTTCTCCCGTGCACCACCGGAGGCGACCCGTGTCATCGTTTGGCGATTCATCGACGTCAGACACCAGTTCAGGTTGAGCGGCTGCTTGCGGGGTCGGCTGTGGACGTGCGGTCAGAGCGGCTGGATCGTTCCACCGTCAAGAACACACTTCCCGTTATGAATCGCTTCCCATTATGGGAAGCACTCGAAGACTTTTTGCGTGAGATGACGGGACCGAAGATGTTCATTTCAGGTAAGCTGTGACGGTCTGCCAATGGATCAGGTTCTGCCTGCCGATTCTGTGCAATTTGCGGGTGAGTGGCCCTTGCGTTGGCTTTGAGGAGAGTTGTGATGAGCTTCACCCCTGGTCACGGCCGCATTTGGCGAAGCGCCTTTGTTGCATTGTTTTCCCTAATTTTGCCGACACTATCTTTCAACGCAATGGCACAAAGCGATGTTCCGGCTCAGTCACCGCCGGCAACGGACCCTGCGGCACTTCGGTTTGCAAATGACCTGCTCGGCAAAATGACGCTGGCCGAGAAGCTTGGGCAGATGAGCCAGACGGCCATGAATACCGATGATGGCAGCACCGTTGAGGTGGGAATCCGCCAAGGGCAGGTCGGATCAATTCTGTTCATCACCGATCCGGTGAAGATCAACCGGTTGCAAAAGATTGCTGTGGAAGAATCGCGGCTGCACATCCCGCTCATCGTCGGCTTCGACG
>CAXTNA010000152.1:2927-6282 GCA_964245535.1 uncultured Acidobacteriaceae bacterium
CATGAGGCAATCGCGGCTGCACATTCCCTTGCTGTTTGGGTATGTCGTACTTCATGGATTTCGGACGATTGCTCCGATTCCACTGGCGATGGCGTCGTCGTGGGATCCGGCGACGGTCGAAAAGGCGCAGGGGATGGCCGCGCGTGAAGCCAGTGCGGTCGGCGTTCGCTGGGCCTTTGCGCCCATGGTCGACATCGCGCGCGACCCCCGCTGGGGCCGCATTATGGAAGGCGCCGGCGAAGATCCGTACCTGGGCTCACGGATGGCCGAGGCGCAGGTGCACGGCTTTCAAGGCTTTGGGACCGGGACCGGGGGTGCGATCGATCCAAACCACATCATGGCCTGTGTGAAGCATTTTGCCGGCTACGGTGCGGCGCTGGGCGGCCGCGACTACGATTCGGCGAACATCTCCGACGAGCAGCTTTGGAATGTATACTTTCCCCCTTTCAGGGCTGCAGTGAATGCCGGGGCCGGGTCGCTGATGTCGGCCTACATGGATTTGAACAGTGTGCCGGCAACTGGAAACAAGTTTCTTTTGCAGGACGTGCTGCGAGATACATGGCATTTTCCGGGATTTGTGGTGAGCGATTGGGAATCGGTGCGGAGCCTGCAGACGCACGGCTTTGCGGCAAGTCCGGATGATGCCGCCGTGCGCGGTGTCAATGCCGGGGTCGACATGGAGATGACCAGCCACGTATACCGTGATCAACTTGGCGCCGCAGTACAACGTGGCGACGTGAAGATGGCTACCCTGGATGATGCGGTGCGTTACGTTCTGGTCGCCAAGTATCGGCTCGGGTTATTCAAGAACCCCTATGTGGACGTGAGCCACGTGCAAGAGGAACTGGTGAATGCGACCCAACGAGCCGCGGCCCGCACGGCTGCGGACCGTACTTCGATTCTGTTGCGGAATGAAGGCAATTTGCTGCCCCTGCGTAAAACGCCGGGGAGCATTGCGGTAATCGGGCCGCTGGTGGACGATAAAGTCGACATTATGGGCTCATGGAGCCTTGCGGGGCATCCGGCCGACACTGTCACCATTCTTGAAGGTCTGCGGCGGCGGTTTGGGGCGGGTGCGATCCGGAGCACGGTGGGTGTCGAGATTGAGCGCGAGCAGCCTTCGATCTTCGATCCGCAGTTTCCCAGCCCGAAACCTACGCTGACGACAGCCCAGGCGCGTAGCGCGGAGTTCGATCATGCCCTTTCCCTCGTACGCGAGGCGGATGTGAGCGTACTGGTACTGGGCGAGGCGCAGACGATGAGTGGTGAACGCGCGTCGCGGTCCTCGCTGACGCTGGCGGGCGATCAGGAGAAGCTGCTGGAAGCGGCGGTGGCCATCGGCAAGCCGGTGGTGCTGGTGCTGGTAAACGGGCGCCCTGTGGATCTTTCCTGGGCATCGCAGCATGTGCCGGCAATTCTGGAAGTTTGGTTTCCGGGAACAGAGGGTGGGGATGCAGTTGCCGATCTGCTTTCCGGCGATGCAAATCCGGGCGGGAAATTGCCGCTCACCTGGCCGCGGAATGTGGGCCAGATTCCTTTGTATTATGCCGATAACCTGACTCAGATTCCGGACGATACGGATGGCCGCTATTGGGATGGCTCCAGCGCGCCGCTGTACCCATTTGGCTATGGGTTGAGTTACTCCAGCTTCAGCTTGAGCAACCTGCATACCTCCGGAGCGGCGATGAGTACGACGCAGCCGCTTATGGTTTCGGTCGATGTACGAAACACTTCGGATGTTGCCGGGGATGAAGTCGTGCAGATTTATACGCACCAGCGGGCGGGCAGCGCTTCACGGCCGGTCCGCGAGTTGAAGGGCTTTCGGCGCGTGCACCTTGAGGCTCATGGGCAGCAGACAGTGACGATTCCGCTACGCGCCACGGACCTGAGTTACTGGTCACCGGTGTCGCACGGTGTGGTGACGGAACCGGGTGCGTTTGATCTGTGGGTGGGAAACTCGGCGGCGGCTTCGTTACACACGCAATTTAACTTGGAACGGTAATGGCAATATACCTGCTGTGGTAGATGATTGAACACGGTTCGGCATGTTGAGCCGTCATCCGTAAGTGCAGCGAGAGACCTTTCCTAGCTCTAGGCGTTATGCAGCTGCGGGCAGAATACTGAGGTCCTTCGCTCCGTTCAGGATGACGGTACTGAACGGTGGACTTCTCAAGTACGTTTCAACCACATTGGAACGGTTTCTGTCGTTTAAGCAAGAGAAACGGCGGACCTGGGTGCCAGGTCCGCCGTACTTGACGGGCGGATTACTTGACGTTGCCGTTCAGTCCTGCGGGGAAGAAGCCGCCCTTGCCTGAGCCGCCGGCGTAGACGATTGCGAGCACCTGCGCTGCGGTGCGGGCAAAGGTCAACGAACCTGCCGTACCGGTGGAACCGGCGGCGTTGATAGATCCGGTGGTAGAGGCGTTGACCAGCGTCGAGGCTGTGAGGTTTGAGGTGCCGTTCAGGGTGACCTGCTGAGTGCCCAAGCCGATATCGTCGCCCTGGGTGCGGGTGGAGGTGATAGAGGCAGAGCCGTCTACGGTGGCGCGCAGATTGGAGATGGCAGTTGCCACCTTGCTCGCTGTGCCTGCTGCGCCCAACGTGGTCTTAGCCTGATCGAGGCCGTAGATGGTGGTGCGGATCAGGCCTGCGTGGTAGGCCTCAACGGCTTGAATACCGGCCGCAGCCGCAAGGTTTGTGCTGCTAGTCAGTGCGGGAGCGGCACCGGTGTAGGCCGTGACCCCGACATCCTCAAAGATGTAGGAGCCGATAAGGAAGTTCATGTCGTTGGCAAAAGGATCAAACGAGGTGAGGCCCAAACCAAGAAGGCCTGCAAGCCCATTGAAGCTGTTCACCAAATCGATAGCGGGCTGGGCGACGGCCGCCGAACCGAGAGCCGTGCGCAGGAAAGTGACGTGGTTGCGTTCTTCCATGGCAGTTTCGTTGGCGTAGCTGCCGACGAGCGTGTTTTGGAAGCTTACCTTGCAAGCAGACTCGATATAAGATATCACCGTGCCGCCACCCTGCGTGCCGGTTCCGGTGAGGGCGACACCCATGCCGTCGATGGTTTGGCCGGAGACCGCGAGGGTGTAGTAGTTTGCCTCGAGGTACTCGAGGTTGAGCGCG
The DNA here is from genome assembly GCA_964245535.1 of uncultured Acidobacteriaceae bacterium. Taxonomy (GTDB): domain Bacteria; phylum Acidobacteriota; class Terriglobia; order Terriglobales; family Acidobacteriaceae; genus Granulicella. The sequence continues at coordinate 6,054 of CAXTNA010000152.1, forward strand.
AAGTTCAGGTAATCCGCATCGGTGAGGGTGGTTTGTGCCTGGGCCACGGAGGTCAAGGCGAGCCCGGCAAGTGCCGCCCCGCCCAGCGTCAAAAGGCGACGCCTGCTGCCGGCGATCACTTCGTCGAGTTGTTGTGTTTCGAGGGTAGCCATAATCCAAGATCTCCGAAGATATGTGGTGGTGACTTTGATATTGCCGTTGAGGCCTTGGGGGAAGAACAGGCCGCTGC
>CAXTNA010000153.1:0-6221 GCA_964245535.1 uncultured Acidobacteriaceae bacterium
GCGCAGCCCTCCGTCTCCCCCGACCCCACCATCGCCGCAGCTGTCACGTCGGCCACCGACGTCATCGAGCGCAACGGTGCCCGCGTCCGCGTTGACGATAAGGCCATGATTAACTGCCGCGCCGACGTGAATCAACTCCTGCCGCTCAAGTACAAGTGGGCCTGGGAGAAGTACCTCGCAGGCTGCAACAACCATTGGATGCCGACCGAGATCTCCATGCAGGCCGACATCGCCCTTTGGAAGAGCCCCAACGGCCTGAGCGAGGACGAACGCCGCGCCATCAAGCGCAACCTTGGCTTCTTCGCCGCCTCCGAGTCCCTGGTCGCCAACAACATCGTGCTCGCGACCTATCGCCACCTCACCAACCCCGAATGCCGCCAATACCTGCTCCGCCAAGCCTTCGAAGAGGCCGTGCACACGCACACCTTCCAGTACATCGTCGAATCACTCGGCCTCGACGAGGGTGAGCTCTTCAATATGTACCGCGAGGTCCCCTCGATTACCGAAAAGGCTGCCTGGGCGATCAAGTACACCCAGCACCTGTCCGACCCGAACTTCACCACCGGCACCCCCGAGAACGACCAGGCGCTGGTCCGCGATCTCATCGCCTTCTACGTCGTGTTCGAGGGCATGTGGTTTTATACCGGCTTCGCGCAAATCCTCTCGCTTGGCCGCCGCAACAAGATGGTCGGCATCGCCGAGCAGTACCAATACATTCTGCGCGACGAGTCCATCCACCTGAACTTCGGTATCGATGTCATTAACCAGATCAAAGCCGAAAACCCCCATATCTGGTCCCCGGCGTTTCAGGAAGAGGTTTGCGGGATGCTCCGTACCGCAGCCGAACTCGAAGCTGCTTATGGCCGCGACACCATGCCCAAAGGTTTTCTCGGCCTTTCCGCCCAGACCTGCGAGCAGTACATGCACTTCATCGCCAACCGCCGCTGCGCCCAGCTCGGTTTGGAGCCGGTCTTCGCTGAAACCGAAAACCCCTTCCCCTGGATGAGCGAAGCCATGGACTTGAAAAAAGAAAAGAATTTCTTCGAGACCCGCGTCATCGAGTACCAGAACGGCGGCTCGCTCGCCTGGGATTAAACGGGAGTACTACTATTTGTCATCCCGAAGCGAATCCGCTTTCCCGTTCCCATGCACCATCCACTCCCGCACCAGCACCTCGAATCGTTGTAACTGCTCCACCGGCGCGGCTGCTCTCAGGGCAGCCGCGTTTTCACGAACATGCGCCGGATTCAGCGAAGCAAAAAGGACAACGGCTTCAGGTTCATCAGCCAAGGCCCACGCCAACGCTGTCTTTGCCAACTGCCCTGGCGCTGTCACGTCGGTTCCTAGCTCCTCAGACCAACGCCTCCGCAACTGCGCATCGTGCTGCAGCGTCCGCCGAAGGGCATCCATCTGCTCGCTTAACACCGAATGCAGAAAGATGGCCCCTTGCATTCCTCTCACAGCGGCTCTGGGCAGTCCCGGCCGGAACACGCTGTGTGGCACTTGCAGCACGTCTGTGTACTGCGAAGCGTACTGAAGTGCATGGGCGGCCACTTCCGGTGTCGTAGCGATCCCGAAGGCACGAACCTTGCCCTCCTGCCGCACCCGTTCTAAAAAGCTCAGCGGCTCCTCTGTTTCCAGCACCTCACATGAGGGCTCATGTAGAAGCAAGTAGTCGACATACTCCGTACGCATGGTGCGCAGACTCGCCTCCAAACTGCTCCGCAACGTGTGCGCATCGAATTGCTCCGATTGAACAAATTCTCCGGCGCGGCGCCTGATCTGCATTCGCATGCCGGGAAACAATCCGAGCACCCCACGTGCCATGGCCTTTGCCGCCGCTAGGGCCGCCGTTCGCGCCGGAGGCACAATACCTACCTTGGTTGTCACGGTCACGCGATCCCGACGTCCAGCCAGCAGGTTTCCCAAGACCAACTCCGCCTCGCCAAAACCGTAGGAACGCGCCGTATCGAAGTGCGTTATGCCCGCCTCCAGTGCGGTTTCGAGCAACCGAAGCGATGCGGCATGATTCACCCGGGACATCAGCGCCGCTGTGCCGAAGCCCAGCCTTGTGTTCGAGGCACCCTCGTGTGCCGGCAGCTTCGCCTGTGGCGCCGACAGCCTGGTTCTTAGCCTGGTCTTTATCGATGAGCTTTCATGACTATCCGGCTTCATCCCTGACCCGCCGAGCGTATCGTATTTCACCTTTCATGACCTCCGCATGGTGACGTCCGTTGGTAAGATCACTCTTGTACTCACTTGCAGCAGAGCCCGGATGGTGAAATCGGCAGACACAGCGGACTTAAAATCCGCAGACCCTAACCGGTCGTGGGGGTTCAAGTCCCCCTCCGGGCACCATGGTTTCATAGGCTTAGGACACAATGGACAAATAAAGGCAGGAGCATGAAATCCGGCGAGGACTGAAATACTGACCTCCTTTGGGATTGATGTCCTTTTAGGAAATTACTTTTGAGTGGGAGCGAGTTACGAAGGACACCCCGACGAAGCCGGTAATTCCATGTAGCCTAAGAGAGTTCGGCAATGCAGAAGGTCAAAGGAAGCCCAAGCCGACGTGTTTTTATCGAAACGATCGCTTCCAATCATCCTATGGTCCATTCTGGTGCTTGTTTTCGCAGCAACGGGCTATCTGCTCTATCAGCAAACCCATCTATCGCGAGCTCTAAGACGAACGCTGGTTGAAGCCGTAAATCCAGACACCTCTTCGGCAGAACGGGAAATCTATCTACGAAGAGCGCTTCGCCAGATCCACACGAAACGTGACTGGAAAGAATTCGCCAAGCTACAAACAGCAGCTCGGGACACGGAACTGGCTGAGCAGACGCAGGAGCGTATGTCGAGACGGCTGACCGAGGACTTGGCCTCGCTGGAGGAGAAAGGTCACAGTGAGCAGCTGCTTCTGCTGTTGGAACAGGCGTATCAAAAGAGTCACAAGGCGCTGCCCGCGAGCCTCCAGGCTGATATAACGCAGGCCTTCCATGAACGGCAGCAGGCACAGCAGAAGGAACGTGCCGCTGAGGCAGAAGATCGCAAGCGATACGACCAGCAGCATGCGGACGCATTGCGCCTCATGCGTGAGCTTCGGAGCGATCTAGGTCTCCCTGCGTCCTATGTCGGGTCATAGCCCAGCTTTACGTAACTTTTGCCAGCGCACAATCCAACATGGCACGCCAGACGTACACAAACTGATCCGTTGTCACAGAACGAGTCACTGCCACGCTGCCACGACCCTTAAGTGGTATTCCGAGCTCCTATCCTCCTCCGGTAGAGTGCACCTATGCTTGCACCGACGCTTCTGCTTGGGCTCGCCACCTCCGGTCTTCACCCTTCCGCAGATGCGATCTCCGAGCTGACGAAACTATCCAGAGGATCGGCGCTGTATCGTGTTTGCCAGGCTGAAGTGCGTTTGATGGACCTGCCTTCACTGGTAAGCGCTGCTTCGTCAGACCTTCTCAACGGCTCCTACTGCGTCGGCTATCTGAATGGGTTTGTGGCCAATCTGAACCGGTCGACGGCAATCTGCCCACAAGAAGTGCCCATTGGTGCGCTCGTTCGCGTTTACGTCGCGTTTATGGCGAAGAACCCGGACATGCTCGAAAAGGATAAACGCATGGGGCTTAACCTTGCCCTGCGTGAGGCGTACCCCTGCCCGGTGGAAGGGAAACCGAGTCCCGAGATCACCGCCACCTCACGGTCGGCCCTGTAACGACTCGCGGCGATCCGCGCCAGCACGCGCTAACCTGCTAATGGCCGGCGTACACAGCACGGTAAATCTCCCGATTGCGCACGATCGCCTGCACGTAATCGCGCGTTTCGCTGTAAGGAATGGACTCGACCCACTCGGGAATATCCTTGTAATCGCCACTGGCAATCCATTGCCGTACAGGTGCGTCCCCGGCGTTGTAGGCCGCCAAGGCATACTCCACCTGCCCCCCGTAGTGGTCGATATTCTGACGCAGATATGTGGTTCCCAAACGGAGGTTTTCGGTGGGATCGAAGAGTTCATTCGCGTTGAAATGCCGTTCGCCCTCCTGTTTCGCCAGCCCTTTGGCGGTCGAAGGCAGCAATTGCATGAGTCCATATGCATTGGCACGGCTCACCGCACTGGGGTTAAACTCCGACTCCTGCCGGATCAACGAGGTCACAAGGTAAGGATCGAGGCCTTGGCTCTGGGCGTCGCCTGAAAGCTGCGACCAGTAGGGCCGCGGAAAGACAAGCGTCCAATAAGCAGTCGGCACTTCAGCCACCGGCAGCGAGAAGAACGGCACTTTACTGCGCTTCATGGCTTGCAGGGCACGGGCATTTTCCCCAAAACTCTGGTAAATCTGCGCCTCCGCCAGGGCTCCCCATTGCCCTGAGGTCGCACTGAGCTGGATCTCTGGCCGGATATATTCGTTCAACGCGGCGTTTGCCAGCAAGCGCGCCTTGATGAGGTGCGGATCATCCTCGGGCAAGGTGTCAATGAGGTGAGGATTTTCAATCGCGCGCACGGACGCCAGTACGGGTGCGGGGGCGACAGATGCCTCGCGCGAGCCGATGACCGCAATCCGCTGCCGGGCGAGCATGGCGTAATAGCTGTTCACGTAGGCAGCATTCACGGCGCGATAAAAATTTAGCGCCTGGCCGAAGTTCCCCTCGGCATCTTCATACAAGCGTCCACGCCAGTACAGGGCTCCGGGAATCTCCTGACCTCCCGGGTAAAGGGTGATCTGTTCCTCGAACAAACGGGCGGCCTCGGCATTGTGCCGCAGCCGGTAATTCTGCCACGCCGCACGCCAGTGGGCGCTGGGCGCATACACACTGCGCGGGAAACGGGTCACCAGTTGGTCATAGTCGGCGATGGCATGGGTTGGATCCCGCTTGATCAGGTACATATTGCCGCCGGAGTAGAGCGCCTCCTCCAGCCATCGGCTATTCGGGTATTGTTGCGAAAGCTGCGCCACAAGCGCATCGTGCCCGGCGGGGTTGCCTTCATTTCGCTCAAGTTCCGAACGCAGATACATCTTTAGCGCGGCGGTATCGTCGCTGGTCACGGGCAGATGGTCCACGTCACCGCGCGTGAGTCGCTTCAGCCGCAGCTCGCAAACGGCTGCTTAAATCTCCAGGGCATCGCGATCCGCCTGCGTCAGGCTGCCGTCATTCTTCTCCAGCGCACGATGTTCAACGGCGGCTTCGTTGTACTGCTTCACGTTGAACATGGCATCGGCGTGCTGTTTGCGCTCACCCGCCGTAAGCGGCACGTTCATGGCCGCAAGTTGTGCCTTGGCATTAGCGGCCTCATTGCTAAGCGGGTCGCCAAGATAGATGGACCGGTAAAGACCGGCAGCCGCGTCCACATTTCCATTGGCCTGGTAAGCCTTGGCGAGCGACGACCGCACATCAAGATGCCCGCCGGTCGAACCGCCCGCCGCTCCACCCGCCAGTGGTTGCAGCACATGGAGGGCGTCGGCCGGATCCTTTGCGCTCAGATAAGCACTCGCCAACAGCACCGGTGCTTCGGGTACAAACAAGCTGTCCGGATGGCGCTCGGCAAAGTGCTCCAGAACGGGGATTGCCTCGTTGGGCCGACCGGCAAAGATCGCCGCCTGTGCGCCGAGGTATTCCGCATAGTCACTGAGCGCTTCCCCCGCTCCGGCGGCGGTGTGGAAGGCACTTTCCGCATCGCTGTACCGGTGATCCAGGGCATAAGCATGCCCAATCGCAAGATTGGCGGCGGCCGCAGCCTCACCGGGATGCGCCGCCGCATACCCAAGCACGCCGTTGTAGGCCGCAGCGCTGTGACTCGTCAGGAGCTGCTGAGCCATGGGCCGCAAGGTGGCGGAGGCGATAAAGGCGCTGCTCAAACGGCGGCTGGCGGCGGTAGGCCGTTCTACCACACCATGCCCCACCGGCACACCGCGGGTAGACACCGTGCGCAAGGTGGCCCGTCCTCGCCCGCGTCCGCCCACAGAGGCGCTATGTGCGATGACATGGTGCAAACTGGCCGAGCCTTTTGCATGTGTCGTGACATGCTTGTGCGGCTGTGCCTGCCCGGATTGCATCGAAACACTCACCGCCGTTAGAAACGCAATGGCTAACCGGCTTTTTCTCATGACGCCCACCTCCTTTGAATCTACTGCGAATCACTCCATTTGACGAAGTACCCGAACGGGGCACGGAACCAGAACAAGCACCGGATGCACGAGAGCTACGCAGCTTTAACC